>NZ_QTQA01000014.1:0-200938 GCF_003853825.1 Burkholderia sp. Bp9012
GCGGGGCCGGAGGGGCGCTTCTGCCCGGCGGCGGTGTACGAGTTCGTGAAGAACGACGACGGCAGCGACCGGCTGGTCATCAACGCGCAGAACTGCGTGCACTGCAAGACGTGCGACATCAAGGACCCGACACAGAACATCGTGTGGGTCACGCCGGAAGGCGGTGGCGGGCCGAATTACCCGAACATGTAACCTGCCGGAAAACGCCGCCTTGCGCGGCGTTTTTTTTCGTCCGATCGGCATTCGACGCTGCCCTGCCCGCCATCGGTCGCGCGATTCATCCACCGCGCCCCGCACCGGCTGCGCTAGCGCGCCGCTATCCGTCGACGGAAATGCTCAGTACCGGACACGATCTTGTCGAGCACCGCATCGAGTGCCCAGAACCGCTCCCGCACGTCGTAGTCGATCGAGCGGCAGCGAATCGATCCGAACGTGCCGATCCGTTGATGATAGATCTTCGCGAGCGCCGGGTAGCCAAGCGCTTCCGACACCGCCGAGAGCACCAGGAACGCCGACAATTCTTCGGCAAGCGCCGGATCCGAGTCACCCTGCGTGCGCAGCCACCGATACAGATCGGGATGGAAGTTGGTGAACACGCCGTTGAAACCGGCGGAGCCCGCCTTCATCGCATCCCATGCGATCGCGGCGTTCGCATTCAGGATCTTCATCGGCGAGCCCGCGGCCAGCGCAACGCGTCGCTTCACCGTCTCCAGGTCGCAGCTCACGTCCTTCAACATCACGAAGCGGCCGGTGTCGATGCACGCGCGCAGTTCGTCATCGGACAGCAATCGCCGATAAGGCGCCGGACATTCATACAAGCCAAGCGGCAGATCCGCCGGCAATCGGGCGAGCAGCTTGTGAAGATGATCGAGAAACGCGGCGCTGCCCTTGCGCTGTGGATCGAGGCGGTTGGTCACGAGCACGACGCCCTGCGCACCCGATTCCGCCGCGGCACACAGCTCGGCGACCTGCGCGTCCAGATCTTCGCTGACGTGCCCGGACGCGACGACAGGCACGCGCCCGGCCACCCGCTCGACCACGAAGCGCGCAAGCTCCGCCCGTTCTGCAAGACTCAGGAATTGCATCTCGCTCGATTGCGCGACCGCGAACAGCGCATCCGAGCCGTGCGCCAGATACCATTCGATGAGTCGCTCGAGGCCCGCGTAGTCGATCGAGCCGGCATCGTCGAACGGCGTCAGCATCACCGGCACGATCCCTTCGATGGTCGTGCTCGCCTGCTGATGTGATTGCATCTGTTTCTCCTTCCTTCAATGAATACAGGGGGTAGCCGGCAGCCTCAAGCCGGTAGCGCGCCAGGCGCCGCACTCGCGGACTGCTCGGGAATCGGCTTGCGCACCAGCAGCAGGTAAGCCATCGCACCGGCGAATGCGATTGCCGCCGCCGTCAGCAACGCCGGCACGAACGACCACTTCTGCGCGATCACACCCGTCAGGATCGGCGCGAGCGCACCGCCGATGAAACCGCCGAAATTCTGGATCGCGCCGAGCGATGCGACACGGCTCGGCGGTGCGGCCGCCGTCGCGAGCGCCCACGAACATGCCGATGCCGCATTGGCGAGAAAGATCACGACCGAAATGCATGCGAGCGCCACCGTGTTGCTCTGCACGAGCGCGGCCGGAATCGTGAACGCGACCATCCCGAGCATCGCGACGACCACCGCATTGCGCCGGCTCACGACTGGCGAGCGGCTACGGCGCGTCACCAGATCCGACAGCCAGCCGGCAACGAGCGAACCGACGAACCCGCACAGGAACGGCACGGATGCCGCAAACCCGGTGCGAATGAGGCTCATGTGACGCTCCATCGTCAGATATCCCGGCAGCCAGGTCAGGTAGACCCAGTTCAGATACACCGAACCGAAGAATCCGATCAGCATGCCCCAGGTCGTGCCGTGCGAAAACAGACTGCGCCAGTCGGCGAAGGTCAGCTTGGGTGCCGCGACGGCCGTCTGCGCATCGGCATCGAGATACGCTCGTTCCGCCGCGGTCAATTGCGCACGCGCCGGATCGCGATACGACGCAAACCAGACGACGGCGACAACGAGACCGAGTGCCCCCGTGACGACGAATGCCCAGCGCCAGTCGAACGAAGCGACGAGTACCGACAGCAGCAACGGCGCGAGCGCGGTACCGAGCGGCGACGCCGCGTTGAAGATCCCGGTCGGCGTACCGCGTGCACGCAACGGAAACCAGTTGCTCACCACCCGCGCCGCCGACGGGAACTGCGGCGCCTCGCCGATGCCGAGCACGATGCGCGCGACGATGAACCAGCCGAAGGTGGAGACGAGGCCGCCCGCTGCCTGCGCGAACGACCAGACGATCAGCCCGATGCCGAGCAGTCGTCGCGGCCCGATGCGATCGACGAGTCCGCCGACCGGAAACTGGCACAGCGCATAGCTCCACGAGAATGCCGACAGCAGCAACCCCATCTGCGAGAGCGACAGCCCGAGATCGCTCCGGATTGCCGAACTCGCGACGGCCAGCGTGCCGCGATCGAGATAGTTGACGATTCCGCTCGCCATCAGCAGCGCAAGCGCGATACGTTGTCCGCGCCGGATACGTGGCGGCGCAGTCGGAACAGCCTGGTCTTCGTTCATTTCGATTGTCTCCATGTCATAGGCGGGTGCCTGCCCGCGCTTTCCGTCGTCGCGGAATCTATACCGCCATGCTCTCCACTTCCTCGCGTGTCGGAATCGACGTCTGCGCGCCGTGGCGCGTGACGCTGATTGCAGCCGCGCGCTGGCCGAACGCGATCGCGTCGTCCATCGACGCACCACTCGTCCGGGCGGCCGCGAATCCGCCGACGAAGGTGTCGCCGGCCGCCGTGGTATCGACGGCGACCACCGCCATTGCCCGATGGCGGCCGTTCCCTGCGCTGCCGCGCCAGCAGACGCCGCGCGCACCCAGCGTGACCAGCACGTTGCCGACGCCTTTCGCGCGCAGCGCCTCGGCGGCGCGCACCGCCGAGGCGTCGTCGCCGACGGCGATGCCGGTCAGCGACTCCGCTTCCGTTTCGTTGACGACGAGGTAGTCGATCTGGGCCAGCAACGCGTCGAACAGCGGCCGTGCAGGCGCTGGATTGAGCAGCACCGGCGTGCGATGTGCGATCGCACTGCCGATTGCGCGCGCGACGCTCTCGATCGGCACCTCGAGCTGGCACACCATCAGCGCCGCGCCGGCGATCGCCTCGCGCGCCTCATCGATCAATTCGGCATCGAGGCGTGCGTTTGCACCGGGCACGACCACGATGCTGTTCGCCCCGTGCGCATCGACCGTGATCGTCGCCACGCCGGTTGCCTCGCCGTCGATCCGGTGCAGGTGCGTCACGTCGATACGTTCGGCCGCCAGCGCGTCGTGCACGCGCGCCCCGAACGCGTCGTCGCCAACGCAGCCGATCATCGCGACCGACGCCCCCAGACGGGCCGCCGCCACCGCCTGGTTCGCACCCTTGCCGCCGTGAACGGTCTGGAACGTCGTGCCGAGCAGCGTTTCGCCCGGCACGGGCAGCCGTGGCGCATGCGTGACGAGGTCGACGTTGATACTGCCGACGACCGCGATTCGAGGGGGCTTTGCGTGGAGTTTCATTCAATGTAATCGCTTACATTTACGGCAAACAAAATAGCCGGAACGGCCGTCGTCGACGAAAATTTCACAATGCGGCTGCAATCTGTGTCTGACATAATACGGAGTAGCATCAAGATAGCGCTTACATTCGCACAGGCACGACCGGGAATGCAAGCGGGACCACGATGAATCGAGGGTAAACGATGGCGTTTTTGACCACGCGCGGCGCCTGCGGGGCAGCCGCGCCCGGGGATGACCAATGAGTACGCCCCCATCCAGCGGCGGCGCGGCTCGCGCACGCCGCGGCAGCGGCCGATCGGTGCTCGGGGATGTCGCGAAACTCGCCGGCGTGTCGACCGCGACCGTTTCGCGTGTCTACAACGACCCCGGCAAGGTCTCTGCCGACGTGCAGCAGCGCGTGCGCGATGCGGCACGCGCACTGAACTGGATTCCCAACGCGGCCGGCCGAGCACTCGCATCCACGCGAACCCACATCACCGGTGCGATCATCCCGACGCTCGACGACCAGGTGTTTGCGTCGCAGGTAGCGGGCATGCAGGCGGTCATGGCCGAGCACGGCATCACCCTGTTCCTCGGCTGCTCGAATTACGACCCGGCACAGGCGCTCGCGCAGGTGCGGGCGATGCTGTCGCGCGGCGTCGAAGCCGTGTCGCTGGTCGGCGAAGCCTATCCGGCGGAAGTATTCGAACTGCTCGACCTGCATCGGGTGCCGTATGTCGTCACCTATGCCTACCGCGACGACAGCCCGCATTGCTGCATCGGTTTCGACAACCGCGCGGCATTCGCGCGACTGACCACGCACCTGCTCGACCTCGGGCATCGCGATTTCGCGATCATCATGCAGCCTTCGGCGGACAACGATCGTGTGCAGGCTCGCCTGCGCGGCATCCACGACACGCTCGCCGCGCGTGGGCTCGCGGTCCGGCCGATCCACCAGCATGAAGGCCCGGCCACGATCGCGTTCGGCCGTGCGAGCCTGCGCGCGATCGCCGACAGCGGGGCGACGCGCCCGACGGCCGTGATCTGCGGCAACGACGCGCTCGCGCTCGGTGCCCTACTGGAAGCGCAGGCAATCGGCCTCGAGGTGCCGTCGCAATTGTCGATCACCGGCTTCGACGATGTCGCGCTGGCTCGCGAAATCCGGCCTGCGCTGACGACGATGTGGGTCGACACCGATGCGATCGGCCGCAAGGCCGCCCGCGCGTTGCTCGACGCACTCGAGCACGGAGAAGCCGGGCCCGGTTGCGCGATCCTGCCGGAGTTGCGGGTGCGCGAATCGGCCGCGCCGCCGAATTCGGCGGCCCAATGAAAACGGGGCGCCCCAGGCGCCCCGTTTCGCATCGAATCGGTCGAGCCGGCGCGTGCCGGCCCCGGTGCATCAGGTCGCGCTGCCCGCGATCTTCGGCGTCGGCGTCTCGACGTCGCCGCACTGCGCACGATGGCGCAGCGCATGGTCGATCAGCACCAGCGCGAGCATCGACTCGGCGATCGGGGTCGCGCGAATGCCGACGCACGGGTCGTGGCGGCCGAAGGTTTCGACCGTCGCCTCTTCGCCGGACTTCGTGATCGAACGGCGCGACGTGCGGATGCTCGATGTCGGCTTGATCGCGATCGACACGGTGATGTCCTGCCCCGTTGAGATCCCGCCGAGCACGCCGCCCGCATGGTTCCCAACGAAGCCGGCCGGCGTCAGTTCGTCACCGTGCACCGAGCCGCGCTGCGCGACGCTGTCGAAGCCCGCGCCGATCTCGACGCCCTTCACCGCGTTGATGCTCATCATCGCCTTCGCGATGTCCGCGTCGAGCCGATCGAACACCGGCTCGCCCCAGCCGACCGGCACGCCCGACGCAACGACGTCGATGCGCGCGCCGATCGAGTCACCGTCCTTGCGCAACGCGTCCATGTAGGCTTCCAGCTCCGGAACGACCGCCGCGTTCGGCGAGAAGAACGGATTCTCGCGAACGTGCGACCAGTCGACGAACGGCACGTCGATCTCGCCGAGACCGCTCATGTAGCCGCGCACCTCGACGCCGAAACGCTCGCGCAACCATTTCTTCGCAACCGCGCCCGCGCCGACGATCGGCGCGGTCAGGCGCGCGGACGAGCGGCCGCCGCCGCGGTAGTCGCGGATGCCATATTTCTGCCAGTAGGTGTAGTCGGCATGGCCGGGCCGGAACGTCTCGACGATGTTGCCGTAGTCCTTGCTGCGCTGGTCGGTGTTGCGGATCAGCAGCGCGATCGGCGTGCCGGTCGTCACGCCTTCGAACACGCCGGACAGGATCTCGACCTCGTCCGCCTCCTGGCGCTGCGTCACGTGCCGCGACGTGCCGGGCTTGCGGCGATCGAGTTCGACCTGGATGTCGGCTTCGGTCAGCCCCATTCCCGGCGGGCAGCCGTCGATCACGCAGCCGATCGCGGGACCGTGCGATTCGCCGAAGGTCGTGACAGTGAAAAGCGTGCCGAGGGTATTGCCGGACATGATGGAACCGCCCAAAGAGAATTGGACAAACCGATGCGCTGCCGGGACCGCTGGCAGGCCGATCGTTTGCCGGTCGAGAAAAAGAAGTAAACCGCTATTATGCCAGCCGTCCCGTGCCCGCGGGCCGCGTGAACCGTTCAGACCACACGGACCTGTCACGCAGACGGCCGGGCGCAAGGGCCGTCGACCCGCGCCGTTCCGGTCCACGGGCCGGTTCGCCGCCGTCGGCACGGCCCGGCGGCATCGCGCCGGGCCCGCCCCTGCTCACTTTCGCGCGCCGCGTAACTCGGTCACCGCGGCCTGCAGCGCCTCGGGCGTCGCGACCGGGGCCGGGATCGGCTCGCCGACCGCGAGCGTCAGCCGGCTCATCACGCCGCGCTTGATGGGTCGCGGCATGCGCGCATCGGCATGACGGGAGAAATAGCTGCCCCACAGCCCGCGCAACGCCATCGGAATCACGGGCGCCGGCGTACGGCCCAGGATTTCGGTGATGCCGTGGTGGAACATGTTGATGTCCCCCGTCTTGGTCAGCTTGCCTTCCGGGAAGATGCACACGAGTTCACCATCCTTCAGCGCGGCCTCGCACGCGTCGTACGCGCGTGCGAGCATGTCGGGATCCTCATGGCGCGGCGCGATCGGAATCGCCTTCGCATGCCGGAACACCCAGCTCGCGAAGCGTGTCTTGAATATCCGGTGATCCATCACGAACCGGATCGGCCGCGGGCTCGCCGCCGCCAGCACGAGCGCGTCGACGTAGCTCACGTGGTTGCATACGAGCACGGCCGCGCCCTCTTCCGGGATCCGCTCCGCATGCACGAGGCGAATCCGGTAGAACGTGTGCACCAGCACCCACGCGACGAAGCGCAGCAGGAACTCCGGAACGAGCAGGTAGATGTACGTCGCGACCACGACGTTCAGCAGCGCGGTGACGAGGAACAGGCCCGGGATGTCGACGCCGGCCTTGGTCAGCCCCATCGCCATCAGGGCCGACAGGATCATGAACAGCGCGTTCAGGATGTTGTTCGCGGCGATGATCCGCGCACGATGGGTCGGCGCGCTGCGACTCTGGATCAACGCATACAGCGGCACGCTGTAGAAGCCGCCGAACATCGCGAGCAGGAACAGGTCGGCCAGGATGCGCCAGTGGCGCGCACCGGCCAGGAATTCCCCGACCGACAGCAAATGCCCGGGCGACGGCAGCGAGTGGCTCGCGAAATACAGCTCGATCGCGAACACGCTGATGCCGATCGAGCCGAGCGGCACGAGGCCGATCTCGACGCGCCGCTGCGACAGCCGCTCGCACAGCAGCGAGCCGAGGCCGATCCCGACGGAGAACGTCGCGAGCAGGACCGTGACGACATCGGGGCTCGCGGACAGCACATCCTTCGCAAAATTGAAGAATGACGTCAGGAAGGTCGCGCCGACGAACCACAGCCACGAGATGCCGAGCAGGCTCAGGAACACGGTGCGATTCTGTCGCGCGAGCCCGAGGTTGCGCCACGTCTCGCTGAACGGGTTCCAGTTGATCACGAGATCGGGCTGCGGCGCCGGCGTCGGCGGCACGCGCTGCGCGACGAGCCGCCCCGCGAGCGCGATGACGACGACGCTGACGGCGAGCACGCGCTCACCGCTGCCTTCGATGCCCGCGGCCGCACCGCCGATGATCGTCCCGATCAGGATCGCGATGAACGTGCCCATCTCGACGAGACCATTGCCGCCGACCAGTTCGTGGTCGCCGAGATGCTGCGGCAGGTACGAATACTTGACGGGGCCGAACAGCGTCGAGTGCATCCCCATCATGAACGTGCACAGGTACAGCAGCGTCGCGCTGTGCGTGACGAAGCCGGCCGCGCCGACCAACATCAGCACGATCTCGAAAGTCTTCACGAAGCGCGTGAGCGTCGCCTTGTCGTATTTGTCGGCGATCTGGCCGGAGGTGGCCGAAAACAGCACGAACGGCAGAATGAAGATCGCGGAAATCAGGAATGCGGCCGTCTTCGCGTCGACGCCCGAGAACCGCGTGGTGTGATAGGTGACGAGCGATGTGAATCCGATCTTGAACACGTTGTCGTTCAGCGCCCCGAGGAACTGGGTCGTGAAGAACGGCGCGAAACGGCGCTGGCGCAACAGGTCGAACTGCGACGCGTGGGCGCGCCGTTCGCCGCGCGACGCGGAAGAGACTTGCGTGTGATCGCTCATGCGGAATACGCGCGCATCGTCTAGGCGAAGCTGCGCGGGCCTTGTGTGGTTGTCGAAAAAACGGCGGCGCAGGCTGAACCTGCGCCGCCGCGCGCCGAGTGGCAGCGCCCGCGCGTCATGGCACAGGGCGCGACGTGCTTCACGGCTTCTGCGCTTCGGCTTCCGATTCCGGCCAGTCGCGGATGTACGCCTTCAGCATCCGGTTCTCGAAGCTTTGCGCCTCGACGACCGTCTTCGCGACGTCGTAGAACGAGATGACGCCCATCAGCACCTTCTTGTCGAGCACCGGCATGTAGCGCGCGTGGCGCTCGAGCATCATCCGGCGCACTTCGTTGACATCGGTTTCCGGCGTGCACGTGAGCGGCTCGTCCATCACCTTGCGCACCTGCACGTCGCCGATCGCGCCGCCGTTCACGTGGAGACGCAGGATGATCTCGCGGAACGTCAGCATCCCGACGAGATCGCCGTACTCCATCACGACGAGCGAACCGATATCGTGTTCGGCCATCGTATCGACCGCTTCGCGCAGCGGCTTATCGGGCGTCACCGTAAACAGCGTGTTGCCCTTCACTTTCAGAATATCGCTGACGCGCATCGTAGTCCCCTCATGCTTGAATGCAAATCCGCTTTCGATCCTATCGGAAAGCCTGTCAAAAGGAAAGCGCGGGCCCGCGCGGCGCGGCCGCCCCCGCTTGCGGACGCGGGCCGCCCGCCGCACAATGACTCCATCGACAGCGGCCCGAGGAGACGGCCATGGCGCATACGCATACGGAGCAATTCGCCAGCTTCGCTGATTTCTACCCGTACTATCTGAACGAGCACCAGAACCTCACGTCGCGGCGGCTGCACTTCATCGGCTCGCTCGGCGTGATCGGCTGCGTCGCGATGGCGATCGCGACGGGCCACTGGCCGTGGCTGCCGGCGGCGGTCGTGTGCGGCTACGGATTCGCGTGGGTCGGACACTTCTTCTTCGAGAAGAACCGCCCCGCCACGTTCCGGCACCCGATCTACAGCCTGATGGGCGACTGGGTGATGTTCAAGGACATCTGCACCGGGAAGATCCCGCTGTAACGCCCGCCCGGCGGCGCGTCACGCCGTTTTCGGCGGCCGCGCGTGCGGGTCGGGCGCCGCGCCGGGCACGGACCCCGGCACGGTCTCCGCCGGCTGCACGCCGGCGAGCCGGTGCTCGGCGATCAGCGACGCAAGCGATACGTCGAACCGGTCGTTCGACAGCACCTCCAGCAATGCCGCACCTTCGACGTGGCTGCGGCGTCGCTGCAGCTGGTAGGTCAGTTCCGTGCGGTCGATCACCAGCACGTCGAACAGCTGCGCCAGCGTCAGTTGCTCCGGATTCGCCAGCAGGATGTAGCGCGGCGCGAGTTCGCCGCTGTCCAGCCGCGCGATCCATTCCCGCTCCTCCATCGTCAGCAGCAGCCGCTGCGCGGTTTCCATGTCGCAGCGCAACATGGTCGCGAGCCGCATCGCGGTATAGCCCGCCTTGCCGACCGCGCGCGCCTCGGCCAGTCGCGCGAGCAATTCGAGCGCGTCGAGCAGATCGCTGCCCGGATAGTGGATGCGATGGAACTGGCCGACGCGAATCGCCGGCAGCGCGGACGCCACCATCGCGCCGAGCAGCGCGATGAACCAGCTCAGGTACACCCACAGCAGGAACACCGGCAGCGCCGCGAACGCACCGTAGACGGCCGTATAGGTCGGAATACGCCGCACGTAATAGCCGAAGCCGCGCTTCGCGAGCTCGAACGCGATGGCCGCGAACAGCCCGCCGATCACCGCGTCGCGCCATGCGACCGTGCAGTTCGGCAGGTACACGTACAGCAGCGTGAACGCGAGCACGGTCAGCGGCAGCGACACGAACGCGAGCAGCCATTCGACGATCGACGTCGACGGCCCGGCGCCGGTGAACGCCAGCGACTGCGTGAATAGGTACGACGAGATCGACAGGCTCACGCCGAACAGCAAGGGGCCAAGCGTGATCAGCGCCCAGTACGCGAGCACGCGCTGCGCGAACGGCCGCGGCTTGCGCACCCGCCAGATCAGGTTGAACGCGGACTCGATCGTCATCATCGTCATCACCGAAGTGACGACGAGCACGATCAGGCCGGCCGTCGTCAGCCCCTTGGCCTTCGACGCGAACTGGTTCAGGTACTTGAAGATCTGGACGTTGAACTGCGCGGGCATCAGGTGATCCGCGAGGAACCCCTGCAGCGAGATCTGAAACGATGCGAACATCGGGAACGCGGTGAACAGCGCGAACGCGACCGTCACGAGCGGCACGAGTGCCAGCATCGTCGTGAACGTGAGGCTGCCCGCCACTTGCGGGATGCGATCCTCGGCGCTACGCCGGGCCGCGAACTGCGCGAGGCGCTTGAGGGTGTCGAGATCGACGCTCAACTTCGGCAAACGGCTTCTCCTTCTCGATGGCGCGTGCGCGACGGCGCGCCGCCGCCGCGCTGCGCGACGACTTCAGCCCCTATAATAGCCGCTCGATCCAGCAGGGGCCGACTGCACCGGGCATGCGCGCGGCCGCACGCGGCCCCGTCGCCCATGAAAGACATTCTCGTCCTCTATTACAGCCGCCACGGCGCCACGCGCGATCTCGCGCTAGCTATCGCGAACGGCATCGACAGCGTGCCCGGCATGCAGGCCCGCATCCGCACCGTGCCGCCCGTCTCGACTGTCTGCGAAGCCACCGCCCCCGACATCCCCGACGACGGCCCGCCCTACGCGGAACTCCGCGATCTCGAGGAATGCGCGGGCCTCGCGCTCGGCTCGCCGACCCGCTTCGGCAACATGGCCGCCTCGCTCAAGTATTTCCTCGACGGCACGACCCCGCAATGGCTGTCAGGCGCGCTGACCGGCAAGCCGGCCTGCGTGTTCACGTCGACCGGCAGCCTGCACGGCGGCCAGGAATCGACGCTGCTGTCGATGATGCTGCCGCTGCTGCATCACGGGATGATGATCGTCGGGATCCCGTACACGGAAGCCGCGCTCAGCACGACACGCACCGGCGGCACGCCGTACGGCGCATCGCACGTGTCGCAGCACGATCGCAGCGCGCCCGAAGGGCTGTCGGCCGACGAAAAAGCACTCGCGGCCGCGCTCGGCGCGCGGCTCGCCCGCGCGGCGTCGGCCCTGTCCGCCGCCCAGGCGGCCGAAGCCGCATGAATGCGCCCGCCCGCCCCGCCGTCGCCGCCCGGCCGCGCTACGCGCTGGCCGCGGCCGCGTGCCTCATCGCACTGATCGCGCTGTCGCTCGCGTGGGAACTGTGGCTCGCGCCGCTGCGCCCGGGCGGCTCGGCGCTGATGCTCAAGGCCGTGCCGCTCGCGCTCGCGCTGCCCGGCGTCTGGCGGCGTAACATCTATACGATGCAGTGGGCGAGCATGCTGATCCTCGTCTATTTCGCCGAAGGCGTCGTGCGCGGCATGTCCGACCGCGGGTTGTCCGCGACGCTCGGCTGGTGCGAGACCGCGCTCGCCGTCGGCTTCTTCGTGGCAGCGCTTGCATACGTCGCGCCGTTCAAGCGCGCGGCGAAGCGGCAGCGCGCCGCGTCCTGACCCTTACGCGACCGAACGTGATGAATTCTTCCGAAGCCTTCGTATCCGCCTGCCGCGACGCGATCGGCGCCACCTACGTTCTGACCGATCCGCACGACACCGAGCCGTTCCTGATCGACTGGCGCCGCCGCTACCAAGGCCGCGCGTGCGCGGTGCTGAAACCGGCCGATACAGCCGAAGTCGCCGCGCTCGTCCGGCTCGCGAACACGCATGGCGTCGCGCTCGTGCCGCAGGGCGGCAACACGGGCCTCGCCGGCGGCGCGACGCCTGACGCGAGCGGCGGCCAGGCCGTGCTGAGCCTCGCGCGCCTGAACCGCGTGCGCGCGCTCGATCCGCACAACAACACGATCACGGTCGAAGCCGGCGTGATCCTCGCCGACGTGCAGGCGCGCGCCCGCGAAGGCGGCCGGCTGTTCGCGCTGAGCCTCGCCGCCGAAGGCAGCTGCACGATCGGCGGCAACCTGTCGACCAACGCGGGCGGCACCGCGGTGCTGCGCTATGGCAACGCGCGCGAGCTGTGCCTCGGGCTCGAGATCGTGACGCCGCAGGGTGAGACCTGGGACGGCCTGCGCGGCTTGCGCAAGGACAACACGGGCTACGACCTGCGCGATTTGTTCATCGGTGCGGAGGGCACGCTCGGGATCATCACGGCCGCCGTGATGAAGCTGCATCCGCTGCCGGCCGCGCAGGTCACCGCGCTGGCCGCGCTCGAGTCGCCGCACGCGGCGCTCGACTTCCTCGCGCTCGCGCAGCGCGCGGCCGGCCCGCTGTTGACCGGTTTCGAGCTGATGTCCGACTTCTGCATGCAGCTCGTCGGCAAGCATTATCCGCAACTGCGCTATCCGTTCGACCGCACGCATGCGCAGACGGTGCTGCTCGAACTGTCGGACAACGAAAGCGAAACGCACGCCCGCGCGCTGTTCGAAAAGCTGATGGAAGAGGCGTTCGAGGCCGGGCTCGTGGTCGACGCGGTGGTCGCGGAAAATCTCGCGCAGTCGCGCGCGTTCTGGGATCTGCGCGAACACATCCCGCTCGCGCAGGCCGACGAGGGACTGAACATCAAGCACGACATCGCGGTGCCGATCTCGTCGATCGCGCGCTTCATCGACGAAACCGACGCGGCAATCCAGCAGGCCGCGCCCGGCGCACGGATGGTCACGTTCGGCCACCTCGGCGACGGCAACCTGCACTACAACGTGCAGACGCCCGAAGGCGGCGACCCGAAGGCGTTCCTCGCGGAATTCCAGAAGCCGATCAATCGCATCGTCTACGACAACGTGCACCACCACCACGGCACGATCAGCGCGGAGCACGGGATCGGCCAGTTGAAGATCGACGACGCGCAGCGCTACAAGTCGCCGGTCGAAACGGCACTCATGCGCACGCTGAAGAACGCGCTCGACCCACGCGGGCTGATGAATCCCGGCAAGGTTCTGCGCTGAAGCCCCCAACCCGGAGCGATGTCCATGAGAGTTCGCGTCCTTTCCGACCTGCATCTCGAAAGCAACCAGCCCGACACGATCGCGCATGCCGACGCGGATCTCGTCGTGCTGGCCGGCGACATCCACAATCACGCGGAAGGCCTGCGCTGGGCCGCCGAAACGTTCGACACGGACGTGCCGGTGATCTACGTGCCGGGCAACCACGAGTACTACGACGGGGAATTCGGCGCGCTCGAAACCGCGATGCGCGACGCCGCGCAGGCGATCGACAACGTGCATTACCTGAACAACGGCGTGTACGTCGATCCGGCGCAGCGCTTCCGCGTCCTGGGTACGACGCTGTGGTCCGATTTCTCGCTGTTCGGCGCCGACGAGACGAGCATCGCACGCGCGGTCGATGCCGGCGTGCGTGTGATGCTCGATTTCAAGGGCTTGATCCAGGTGACGTGGCCGCACGATGCGGCACTGCATGCGACGGTGGCGCCGGAGCGGGATTTCACGCCGGCCGACGCGATCGCGCTGCACCGGCAAGGCCGTGCGTGGCTGGAAGCACGGCTCGCGACGCCGTTCGACGGCCGCACGATCGTCGTCACCCATCATGCGCCGCACCTGCGCTCGCTGGCCGAGCGTTACGCGGAAGACCTCGCATCTGCGGGATTCGTCACGGACATGGCTGAACTCGTGCGGCCGCCCGTGGACCTATGGATCCATGGCCACACGCATACATCATTCGATTACGTGACCGACAGCGGCACGCGCGTGGTGTGCAACCCGCGCGGCTATATCCACCGGCGCACCGGCGAACTGGAAAATCCCGCGTTTGCGTGGGACAGAGTGGTCGAACTCGGCTGAGCGCCCGGCCATCGGGCCGCGTGATGCGGCCCTTCCGGATCCGAAAGGCCGCCCGATCAGCGATCGGCGCGGCGCGATCCGTTCGACGACGGGCGCACCCGCACCGGCACCGGCTTCATCCGTGCCTTCATCGCGCGCAGCAGATCGCGCGTCGCCGCGGCGGCAGCAGCCGCACCAAGCAGAACTCCAAGGCCGATCATCAGTTGCGTATCCATTGCGACTCCGGGTATGGGCAGATCCAAATCTCTCTGATTTGAACAGTATCAAACTGTCCGCCGTCCGAGGGTAAAAAAATGTTGCGCGAAGGACAAATCTCGTCAGATCGGGCTCGACCGCGCGCTCATGTCGCAGCCGTGAACTGCGCGAGCGCGGCTTCGTCGGCTTCGAGCGTGGCCGGCAACTCGTCGCGCAAAAAATCGACCCAGGTGCGGATTTTCGCGTCGAGGTACTGGCGCGACGGATACAGCGCGTAAATGTTCATCACGTGCGACCGGTATTCGGGCATCACGCGCACGATGTGCCCGCTGCGCAGCCCGCCGATCGCCGAATAGAGCGGCAACCCGCCGATCCCCATCCCTTCCCGCACGGCCACCGCGAGCGCCTCTGCGACGTTCACGCGGAACGGCGGCGCCGTGATCGGAATCACCTCGTCGCCGCGCGGCCCCGACAGCGACCACTCGTCGAAGTGAAAGCCCGGCGCGACCATCCCGAGACAGACGTGATGCTCGAGATCCGCGGGAGTCCGCGGCACGCCGTGCGCGTCGACATAGCCGGGCGACGCGCACACGACGCTGTAGCTCTCGCCGAGCCGCTGCGACACGAGCCCCGAATCGGGCAGGTCGCGGCCGACGACGATCGCGACGTCGTACCCCTCGTCGAGCAGGTCGGGCATCCGCTGCGCGAGCGTCAGTTCGACGTGCACGTCCGGATAGCGCTGCCGATAGCGCGCGATGGCCGGCACCAGGTAGTGCTGCCCGAGGCTCGTGAAGCAATGGACCTTCAGCTTGCCCGACGGGCGCGCGTGCGCGTCGCCCGCTTCGGCCTCGGCCTGGTCGACGTACGCGAGGATCTGCTCGCAGCGCTGCAGGTAGCGCTCGCCTGCCTCGGTCAGCGCGATCCGGCGTGTCGTCCGGTTCAGGAGGCGCGTGCGCAGGTGCGCCTCGAGATCCGACACGGCGCGCGACGCGTAGGCAGTAGTCGAATTCATCTGCTGGGCGGCCGCGGTAAAGCTCCCCGCGTCGACCACGCGGACGAATACCCGCATGTTTTGTAGCGTATCCATCCCATTACCCGTTTGAATCCGGATGGATTGTTGCACAGGGTCGAACAAATATTATCTCAGGATTCGTAAAAATGACTTGCATCCTTGTCCATTTATTCAGGAATCACTGAAAAATATAATCGCATCCGACTCATCTATATCCGAAAGGGAGAAAATCGTGCGGTCTCCGGCAACAAAAGGGACGCTGGCACTGGCGGTTCTTGCAGTCTCATTAATAATGGCCGGGTGCGCGAGCATGGGCGACAACAAGCCGCAGTCCGCCCGCATCGAAGCGAACACGCTCGATGCCGGTGCCGCCATCCGCGCGGCGAACCGCGACGCAGGCTGGCCCGCGTCCGACTGGTGGCGCGCGTACCGCGACCCGCAACTCGACGCGTGGATCGCCGCCGCGCAGGCCGGCAACCCGACCCTCGCGGCCGCCGAGGCCCGCGTTCGCGAAGCGCAGGCGATGGCACGCGTGGCCCGTTCGGCGGAATTGCCGCAGATCAACGGCAACCTGTCGCTGATGCGCCAGCACTGGCCCGATAACGTCTACTACGGCCCGGGGCCGCTCGCCAACACCGACACGTGGAACAACACCGGCACGCTCGGCCTGTCGTACCACCTCGACCTGTGGGGCAAGGACAAGAACGCGACCGAGCGCGCGCTCGACACCGCGCATGCGACCGCAGCCGACGCACGGGCGGCGAAGCTCGAGCTCGAGGTCAACGTCGTACGCGCGTATGTCGGCATGTCGATGAACTACGCGCTGCTCGACCTCGCGCACGAAACGTTCGAACGCCAGCGCTCACTGGCCGATCTCGCGCGCAAGCGCCTGCAGGCGGGCCTCGGCACGCAGCTCGAAGTCAGCCAGGCCGAATCGACGCTGCCCGACTACGAGCGCCTGATCGACAGCTATGAAGAAGCGATCCAGCTCGCGCGCCACCAGCTCGCCGCGCTCGCGGGCAAGGGCCCGGGCGCCGGCGATGCGATCAAGCGGCCGAGCCTGTCGCTCGACGCGCCGGCCGGCTTGCCGTCCGCCATGCCGGCCGACCTGCTCGGCCGTCGCCCGGACGTCGTCGCGGCCCGCTGGATGGTCGACGCGCAGGCACGGGGCATCGATGTCGCGAAAGCCGCGTTCTACCCGAACATCGATCTGCTCGCGACGGTCGGCGGCTTCGGCGTGACCGCGCCGTTCGCCGACTTCCTGCGGGCGATGAACGGCGGCTGGACCGCCGGCCCCGCGCTGTCGCTGCCGATCTTCGAAGGCGGCCGCCTGCGCGCGCAACTCGGTGCAGCCGACGCCGGCTACGACCAGGCGGTCGAGCGCTACAACCAGACGGTCGTCGGCGCGCTCAAGGACATCGCCGACCAGGTCGTGCGGATCCGCTCGCTCGATACGCAGAAGAAGGACGCCGCGCGCTCGGTCGCCGCCAACGACCGCAGCTACCAGCTGTCGCGCGAAGGCTTCCGCCGCGGGCTAACCGATTACGTGAACGTGCTGGTCGCGCAACAGCAGCTGCTGCGCGCGCAGGAGACGGCGGCCCGCATTGACGCGGAGCGCCTCGCCGCGCACGCGCAGCTGATGGCCGCGCTCGGCGGCGGCGTCGAGACGGAAACAGACGTTCAGGGCGGCCATCCGCCGCATGACGAATCCGCCGCGAGTGCCGCGTCGGCCGCACGGTAACGCGGAGCAACCGTCATGTCCGCCTCCTCCCCCGCTTCCACGCACGCCGCCGGCCCGCTCGCGGCCTGGTCCGCCGCGTTCGGCGACTGGGCCCGCAGCGACGGCGCCGCGTGGCTTTATCTGTTCAAGGCACTGCTCGCCGCGTTCATCGCGACCGGCGTGTCGATGCGGCTCGACCTGCCGGCGCCGAAGACGGCGATGACCACAGTGTTCATCGTGATGCAGCCGCAAAGCGGCGCGGTGCTCGCGAAGAGCTTCTACCGGGTCGCCGGCACGATCTTCGGGCTGATCGCGACGCTCACGTTCGTCGGGTTGTTCCCGCAGCAGCCGCAGCTGTTCCTGCTGGCCGTCGCGCTGTGGGTCGCCCTGTGCACGGCCGGCGCCGCGCGCAACCGCAACTTCCGCAGCTACGGCTTCCTGCTCGCCGGTTACACGACCGCGCTGATCGGGCTGCCGGCATCGCAACATCCGGACGGCGCGTTCATGAGCGCGATGACGCGGGTCGCCGAGATCATGGTCGGGATCGTGTCCGCAGGCGTCGTCAGCGCGCTGGTGTTTCCGCAGTACACCGGCGAGCAGATGCGCACGACCGTGCGCAAGCGCTTCAGCAGCTTCGTCGACTACGTCGCGGCGGCGCTGTCGGGCCAGCTCGACCGCGCGCACATCGAAACCATCCATGCGCGCTTCGTCGCGGATGTGGTCGGCTTCGAAGCGGCGCGCAGCATGGCCGTGTTCGAGGATCCGGACACGCGGATGCGCAGCGGCCGCCTCGCGCGGCTGAACAGCGAGTTCATGAGCGTATCGAGCCGCTTCCACGCACTGCACCAGTTGATGAACCGGCTGCGCGCGGCCGGCGCGCAGGCCGCGATCGATGCGATCGAGCCGTACTTCCGCGAAATCGCGCCACTTCTGACGCGCAATGGCGAACCGGTACGCTCGTCGGCCGACGCCGCGCTCGCGGCTGAACAGCTGCTCGCGTGGCGCGACGCGCTGCCGCGCCGCATCCGCGTGACGCGCGCCGCGCTCGAGACGCAACCGGATTTTCCACTGCTCGACTTCGACACGGCCACCGAGCTGCTGTACCGCTTCATCACGGACCTGCACGAATACGCGGCGACCTATGCGTCGCTGTCGACCCCGACGCACGAGCGCGAACGCTGGATCGAGCGCTACGAACCGCGCACCAACGTGACGGCGATGGTGATCGCGGCGATTCGGACCGCGACCGTGATCCTGGTGCTCGGCTGGTTCTGGATCGAAACCGCGTGGCCGAGCGGCGTGACGATGACGCTGACGGCCGCGGCCACCTGCGCGCTCGCGTCGTCGACGCCGCGCCCGACCGCGATGTCCGCCCAGATGGGCATGGGTACGGCGCTGGCCGTATGCACGGGCTTCCTGCTGACATTCGGCATCTACCCGCACATCGACGGCTTCCCGCTGCTGTGCGCGGCCCTCGCGCCGCTGCTCGCGATCGGCATCTTCATGACGTTGAAGCCGAAGCTCGCGGGCTACGGGATGGGCTACCTGATCTTCTTCAGCTTCCTCGCCGGCCCCGACAACATCACGCACTACGACCCGATGAGCTTCATGAACGACGCGCTCGCGCTGGTGCTGTCGATGCTGGTCTCGGCGATCGCGTTCGCGGTGCTGTTTCCGCCGACCGCGCCGTGGCTCAAGAAGCGGCTGTTCGCCGACCTGCGCCACCAGGTGGTCGCCGCGTGCCACGCACGTCTGGCCGGACTGCGCACGCGCTTCGAGAGCGGCGCGCGCGACCTGATGTTCCAGGCGCACACGCTATCGGCCGACCAGCCCGACGTGCAGCGCGACGCGCTGCGCTGGATGTTCGCGGTGCTGGAGACGGGCAATGCGGCGCTCGACCTGCGCACCGAACTGGCGATGCTGCCGTCCGACCCGCGCTATGCGCCGACGACGCCGTGGCGACGCGCGATCGAGACGATGCGCACAGCGCTGTCCGCGCTGTTCCGCAAGCCGAACGCAGCGCGCTTCGACGCGACGCTCGACGCGGTCAACGCCGCGATCGACGCGACCCGGCAGACGCTCGATGCGTTCACGCCGTCGCGCGAGGAGCGTCATCGGCTGCAGCGCATCCTGAGTCATCTGCATTTCGTACGCACGGCGCTGCTCGATCCGGAATCGCCCCTCGAGCCGCTCAACCGCAATCGCCCCGTGCGTCCCCAACAAGGAGCCTCGTCATGATGCCGCGTGAAATCGCCATTCTCGATGCCTACATGCCCACGGTGGTCCTGATGTTCGTCCTGGGCGCGCTGGCGACCTGGGCCGTCGACCGCCTGCTTGCCTACACGGGCCTCTACCGTCTCGTCTGGCACCCGTCGCTGTTCCGCGCGTGCCTTCTCGTCTGCATTTGCGGCGGACTGAGTCTTGCCGTTTACCGTTGATTCCGAACCATCATGATTCTCAGAAAACTCTTCGGCTTCGTCGCGACCGCCGTCATCCTTCTCGTCGCGATCCTGATCGGGCGCTCGCTGTGGGTGCACTACATGGACGATCCCTGGACGCGCGACGGGCGCGTCCGTGCCGAGATCGTCAACGTCGCGCCGGACGTGTCGGGCGCGATCGTCGAGCTGCCGGTGCATGACAACCAGCTCGTGAAAAAAGGCGACCTGATCATGCAGATCGACCCGTCGCACTATCAGATCGCAGTCGAGCAGGCGCAGGCGGCCGTCGCCGCCCGCCGCGCGGAACTGCAGATGCGCCGCGACGACGCGGCCCGTCGTGCCGACCTCGACGCGCTCGTCGTGTCGAAGGAAAACCGAGAGAACGCGGCGCACAGCGCATCGAGCGCCGACGCGCAGTACCAGCAGGCAATCGCCGCGCTCGATGCCGCGAAGCTCAATCTCGAACGCACGCGCGTGGTCGCGCCGGTCGACGGCTACATCACGAACCTGCAGACGTTCAAGGGCAACTACGCGGTGGCCGGCCAGGCGAAGCTCGCGATCGTCGACAGCCATTCGTTCTGGGTCTACGGCTACTTCGAGGAGACCAAGCTGCCGCGCGTGAAGGTCGGCGCACCGGCCGAGATGCGGCTGATGAGCGGCGGCGTGATGAAGGGCCATGTCGAGAGCATCTCGCGCGGCATCTACGATCGCGACAACCCGCAAAGCCGCGACCTCGTCGCGGACGTGAACCCGACCTTCAACTGGGTGCGCCTCGCGCAGCGCGTGCCGGTGCGCATCCGCATCGACGAAGTGCCGGCCGACGTGGTGCTGTCGGCGGGCACGACCTGCACGGTCATCATCGATCCGGACAAGCAGAAGAAGTCGTGACCGCACTCCGGCCGGGCGCCACCGCACCCGGCCGCGTCATTCCCAGAAGAACCGGTAAGGCAGGAACGGCGACGGGCCGAGCCCGTATTCGCCGAGCATGTTGCGCATTCGCATCGCGAAGCCGACGGCGCCGATCAGGGCCAGCGCAACGATGACGTGCCGGCGCCGGATCCCCGGCACGTGCTGTATCGGCACGAACTGACAGCCCATCGCGAACAGCACGAGCCACTGGAAACGCAGCCCCGCATAGCTGACCCGCGCGAGCGCGAAGCTCGCGATCTCGCAAACGAACAGGAACACGAGCGTGCGCGGCATGCGCGCCAGCAGCACCCAGCCGGCAGCGAGCGTCAGCATCGCAAGGCCGAGCGGTGCGCCGCCCGATGTCTGCGCGGGCGGCGTGAACGCCGCATACAGGCCGACCTTCGCGAGCAGCGCGTCGTGATGCATCGCGAACAGCACGCCGCCGATCGCGACCGCCAGCCCCGCATAGCGCAGCAGGCGCAACCGTCGGATCTGCAGCAGCACGACAAGCAGCGCCGCCGACACGTGCATGCTGGTCGCCGCGGCAGCGAACGCGAACGACGCGCCGTGCCGCCTGCGCGCCCACGCGTCCGAAGCAAGCTTCGCGACACAGAACGCGACGCCGTAGCGCACGCCGCTCATCGCCATGTCGTAGAAGAACAGCGGAAAGATCAGCGTGGCGAACACACATGCGTCCTCGGCGCTCCGGCCGAACGCGGCCACGCACGCGACAACGACCAGCAGCGACAGGATCGCCATCGCGATGTGCGGATCGTGCCCGAGCCACCCAAGCGCGCGCACGAGCCAGACGAAGCCCGGTTCGAGCGTGCGCGGCACGACCTTCAGGTTGCCGCTCCAGATGCCGGTAATGATGTCGTGGTAGATCGCCGTGTCGGTGCCCGTCCGGCCCCGCAGCACGGCGAACGCGGCGGCCGGCGCGATGCCCGCCGCGAGCCATCGCCACGCGGCCGTACGCGTGCGCATTCCGATCGCGGCGGACGCGAGCATCCACACGTATCCCGTCAGGTAAATCGTCATCGTCATTGTTACGACCCGCTCGGCGTGCGGTCGCCCCGGAGTCGGTGCGACCGTGCCCGCGGATCTGGCCCCCAGCTATGTGGAGGCGCATTGTAAGGGATTGCGTGCGGGCCGACTGCACGGACTGTCACCGATCGACAGCAGCCCGCCAGCCTGCGCGTCGCCCACGGACGGCTCGCGACGGCGTGGGACGAAGCGACGCTCAGGCCGCGATGCGAAAGCGTCCGACCAGCGACTTGAGGGCCTGCGCCTGCTCGTCGAGCGCGTTCGCTGCTGCGGCTGCCTGTTCGACGAGCGCCGCGTTCTGCTGCGTGCCCGCATCCATCTGCGTGACGGCGCGGCCGATCTCGTCGATTCCCGCGCTCTGCTCGTCCGACGCCGCGGAGATCTCGCCGATGATGTCGGTCACGCGCTTGACCGCCCGCACCACGTCGTTCATCGTGCGGCCCGCGTCGTGCGCGAGCGCCGCGCCGTTCGCGACGCGCTCGACCGACGCGCCGATCAGCGCACGGATCTCCTTCGCCGCGGTCGCCGCGCGCTGCGCGAGCAGCCGCACCTCGCCCGCGACCACCGAAAAACCGCGTCCCTGCTCACCCGCGCGCGCCGCCTCGACCGCGGCGTTCAACGCGAGAATGTTGGTCTGGAACGCGATCCCCTCGATCGTGCCGATGATGTCGCGAATGTTCTTCGCGCTGTCGTCGATCTCGCTCATCGTCGCGACCACACGCCCGACGACTTCGCCGCCCGCCTCCGCGACGGCCGACGCATTGGCCGCGAGCGTGCTCGCTTGCCGCGCGTTCTCGGCATTCTGCCGCACCGTCGACGTGAGTTCCTCCATGCTGGCCGCGGTGCGCTCCAGCGCGACGGCCTGCTGCTCGGTGCGCCGCGACAGGTCGAGGTTACCGGTCGAGATCTCGCCGGACGCGGCCGCGATCGCCTCGGCGCTAACGGCGATCTCGCCGACGGTCGCCGCGAGCCCGGTCTGCATGTCGGACAGCGCACGCACCATGCTGTCGCGGTCGTGCCGGCCGAGCGGTATATGCCGTGTGAGGTCGCCGCGCGCGATGTCGGCGGCGATCGCCTTCGCCTCCGCGGGCTCGCCGCCGAGCTGCGACGCGAGGCGGCGCACGACCCCTTCGGCAATCGCGATCGCCAGCACGATCAGCGCGGCCGTCATCGCCGCGATCATCGCGAACGACGACGAGAAGATCGTTGCGGACGCATCGAGCGTCGCCTTCGACTTCGCGCCGCGCGTCTTCACCAGCATCGCGACGAGCTTCTCGAGCTTGCCGGTCTCGACCAGCAGCGACACGTCCTGCGTGCCGACTTGCCAGTTCATCTGCGACAGGTCGAGCGGCTGCGCCTGCACGAGCGCGACGAAATCGCGCAGATGGCCGCTCCACGTGCCGACCGCCATCGAGAACGCGCGCAGTCGCGCGGAATCGTCCGCATCGGACGGATCCGCGTATCGCTGCAGCGTCGCGAGCGCCTGGCCGATCGACGCGAGCCCCGCGCCAACCTCGGCGCCCAGGTCGTCGCGCTCCTTCGCGGTGGTCGCGGTCAGCAGCATCTTCTGCGCGCGGCTCGCGCGCAGCACCTCGGCGCGCACCTCCTCCGCCGCCCGGCTCGCGACGTGCCCCTGCTCATAGACCGACGCAATCGACGCGTTCAGCCGGCTGATCTGCCACAACGAAAACACGCCGATCGCGAGCGTGCCGGCCAGCAGGATCGCGAAGGCCGCGCGCAACGTCGCCTTGACCGTCCACGACCGGCGTTCGCGCCCGGCTGAGCGCGCGCGCCATGCGGCGGGCCTGACGGCTGCGTCGGATGCGGCGGCGGCCGCAACCGGCCGCGGATGCAATGAAGCTGCTTTCATCGATATTTCCCCGTATTGATCATGCCGCCGGAAAGGTCGGTTCCGGCGGCCGGCATTGCCGCGATGGCCCGCCATGCCGCGCGCCCTGCGCTCGCCCGGCTCGTGGCCGGTGCCGCACGTGGCGCACTCGTGATGTCGCTGCGTCGTTCTACGGCCGCCATCGGCGCGCCTTGAGTCCGGGCAAACACCAACCCGGTCCCGCGCGGCCCGATGAAAGGCGGACCCGCCGCAGCGTCGCAGCGTTATACCTGGCCAAAAAACGCGTCATGGCCGAATCGTCACAGCAATGTCCGAATCGCGACAAAACTTGTCCTGACATTCTCGATGCGCCACATTAGACTTCTTTGACGCAACAACGATTCGAACGCGCCGATCCCCATCAGAGCGCGTCCCGCCACCTCAACTCGCTCAGCTCACATGGAAACCAGCCTCGATACGGGCGCCGGCGCAACAGCCGCAGCCCAGCCGTCTGCCCCACCCGCTCCGCGTACCGTTTACCCCGTGCTCGGCGCGATCAGCTTCTCGCACATGCTCAACGACATGATCCAGTCGTTGATCCTCGCGATCTACCCGATGCTCAAGAGCCAGTTCGCGCTGTCGTTCGCGCAGATCGGCCTGATCACGCTGACCTACCAGATCACCGCGTCGCTGCTGCAGCCGCTTGTCGGCCTGTACACGGACAAGCGGCCGAAACCGTATTCGCTGCCGGTCGGGATGGGCTTCACCCTCGCGGGGCTGCTGCTGATGTCGGCCGCGCAGAACTTCCCGACACTGCTGGCGGCGGCGGCGCTGGTCGGCTGCGGCTCATCGGTGTTCCATCCGGAATCGTCGCGCGTCGCGCGGATGGCATCGGGCGGTCAGCACGGGCTCGCGCAGTCGCTGTTCCAGGTCGGCGGCAACGCAGGTTCGGCACTCGGGCCGCTGCTCGCCGCGCTGGTGATCATTCCGCACGGCCAGCACAGCATTGCGTGGTTCTCGGCGGCCGCGCTCGTCGCGATGGTCGTCCTCACGCAGATCGGCCACTGGTACAAGAAGCATCCGTCGATGAAGAAGAAGGCCGCGGCGGCCGGCCATCCGACACTGTCGCAGGGCCGCGTGCTCGCCGCGATCGGCGTGCTGGTGCTGCTGGTCTTCTCGAAGTACTTCTACCTCGCAAGCATCAACAGCTATTTCACGTTCTACCTGATCGACAAGTTCCACCTGTCGGTGCAGGCCGCGCAGATCCACCTGTTCGTGTTCCTCGCGGCAGTCGCGGCCGGCACGCTGATCGGCGGCCCGGTTGGCGACCGGATCGGCCGCAAGTACGTGATCTGGGTGTCGATCCTCGGTGTCGCGCCGTTCACGCTGCTGCTGCCGTACGCGAACCTGTTCTGGACAAGCGTGCTGAGCGTGATCATCGGCGTCGTGCTGGCGTCGGCGTTCGCCGCGATCCTCGTCTATGCGACGGAGCTGATGCCCGGCAAGGTCGGGATGGTCGCGGGCCTGTTCTTCGGCTTCGCGTTCGGCCTGGGCGGCGTGGGTGCCGCCGTGCTCGGCCAGCTCGCGGATGCGACGAGCATCACGTTCGTCTACAAGGTGTGCTCGTTCCTGCCGCTGATCGGCGTGCTGACGGTGTTCCTGCCGAACCTCGAAAGCAGCCGGCGCAAGAAGACGTGACGAACCGGGCGCGGCATGTGTGCCGCGGCCGGCCGACCGATTCGAAGGGAAAGTGCGACGGCGGCTTCAGGCCGCCGTCGTCGCATGCAGCGAAAGGAAACGCTTGAGGATGCCGGACGAATAGCTGCTCGCGATCGCCGACAGGAAATGCGAGAACGACTGCGTCGCGTGATCGTCGGCCGTATCGGAGATCGTGCGCACGATGGCGAACGGCACGTCGTGCTCGGCGCACACCTGCGCGATCGCCGCACCTTCCATCTCGACCGCGAGCGCGTCCGGCAGCGCGTCGCGCAGCGCGACGACTTCCCGCTCGCTCGACACGAAGCGGTCGCCGCTGATGATCAGCCCGCCGTGCAACGTCGCACCCGCCAGCCCGAAACGCTCGGCGAACCGCGCGCCCTCCTCGGCGACGAACAGCGTGCACGCGGCCTTCAGACGAGCCGTCAGCGCCGCATCGGTCGCGAACCGCGTGATGCCGAGCAGCGGCACCTCGTAGCGCGGAAACAGCGGCGACGCATCGAGATCGTGCTGCAGCAGCAGATCGGCGACGACGACGTCGCCGACGCGTACCGTGCGCGACACGCCGCCGGCGACGCCGGTGAATACGATGCCGGACACGCCGAACACATGAATCAGTGCGCTGACCGTCGCGGCGGCCGCAACCTTGCCGACCCGCGCGAGCGTGACGACGCAGGCCGCGCCGTGCACGGTGCCGACGTGATAATCGCGGCGACCGAGCGTGATCGTCTTCATCACGCCTTCGGCACGCATCGCGGCGATCAGGTCGCCGAGTTCCTCGGGCAGCGCTGCCAGAATGCCGAGCGGGCGCGTCGAAACCGTTTCAGTCATGGCGATGCTCATCATTCCACCGCCTGCAGTTTCGCGACCGCCAGCGCGAGCCACTTCTCGCCGTGCCGTTTGAACTTCACCTGCGCCTTCGCATCGGCGCCGTTGCCTTCGAGCGCAGTGACCGTCCCCTCGCCGAACTTGGTATGGAATACCTGCTGGCCGATGCGGAAGCCGGTGTCGGCCGCGCGCTGCTTGTTCGCGAACGCCGGCAGCGGCGCGGAGACCGCCGCGTCGACGACCTGCTCGCGACTGCCGCCGCCCGGCCGCGCGAACCAGTCGCGCCCCCAGCCGGCGTTGTCCGAGCGGCCGCCCCAGCGCGAACCCGCCTCGACCTTCGGCGTGAGCCACTTCAGCACGTGCTCCGGCAATTCGTCGAAAAAGCGCGAGCGCACGTTGTATCGCGTCTGGCCGTGCAGCATCCGGCTCTGCGCGAACGACAGGTAGAGCCGCTCCTTCGCGCGCGTGATCGCGACGTACATCAGCCGCCGCTCTTCCTCGAGACCATCCGATTCGAGCACGCTGTTCTCGTGCGGGAACAGCCCTTCCTCGAGGCCGGTGATGAACACGGCCGAGAATTCGAGACCCTTCGCCGCGTGCACCGTCATCAACTGCACCGCGTCCTGGCCGGCCTGCGCCTGGTTGTCGCCGGCCTCCAGCGACGCGTGCGACAGGAAGCCCGCGAGCGGCGTCATCGTGTCGGGGTTCTGCGCGGGGTCGCCGAGCGGCGCCGGATCGAGCACGTCGACTGTCGGATCGTCCACGTCCACGCCAAGCTCCGGCGCCGCGATCGCGCCCGCGCGCAGCGGAATCGAGCGGGCCGGCGCATCGAGCCCGTAGCCTTCCTCGCTGACGAACGCGGTGGCCGCGTTCACGAGTTCCTGCAAGTTCTCGAGGCGGTCCTGGCCTTCGCGCTCGCCCTGGTAGAAATCGGCGAGGCCACTCGCGCGCACGACGTATTCGACCGTTTCCGGCAGGCTCATCTGCTGCGTCTCGGCGCGCATCTTCGCGACCAGGTTCGCGAACGCGCCGAGGCTCGTGCCGGCCTTGCCGGTGACGTACGGGATCGCCGCGGCCATCGAGCAGTCGTACAGGCGCGCGGCGTCCGCGAGCTGCTCGATCGAGCGCGCGCCGATCCCGCGCGTCGGGAAATTCACGACGCGCACGAACGCGGTGTCGTCGTTCGGGTTGTCGATCAGGCGCAGGTACGCGAGCGCGTGCTTCACTTCCTGGCGCTCGAAGAAGCGCAGGCCGCCGTACACGCGATACGGGATGCCCGACGTCATCAGCGTGTGCTCGATCGCACGCGACTGCGCATTGCTGCGATACAGGACGGCCACCTCGCTGCGCGACATCCCGGTGTTGATCAGCGAGCGGATCTCCTCGACGATCCAGCCGGCTTCTTGCGCATCGGTGCTCGCCTCGTACACGCGCACGGGCTCGCCATGGCCAGCGTCGGTGCGCAGGTTCTTGCCGAGGCGATGCGAGTTGTTCGAGATCAGCTGGTTCGCCGCGTCGAGGATGTTGCCGTGCGACCGGTAGTTCTGCTCGAGCTTGATCAGGTTGCGCACGCGGAATTCGTCTTCGAAGTCGCGCATGTTGCCGACGTTCGCACCGCGGAACGCGTAGATAGACTGGTCGTCGTCGCCGACAGCGAAGATCGCGTTTTCGCCGCCCGCGAGCATCTTGAGCCACGCGTACTGCAGCTTGTTGGTGTCCTGGAACTCGTCGACGAGAATATGCTTGAAGCGCGCCTGGTAGTGCGCGCGCAGCGGCGCGTTGTACGCGAGCAGCTCGTAGCAGCGCAGCAGCAGCTCGGGGAAGTCGACGACGCCCTCGCGCTGGCACTGCTGGTCGTACGCCTGGTAGAGCTCGACGAACTTGCGGTTGAAGTTGTCGGACGCGTCGACCTTGTCGGGACGCAGCCCCTGCTCCTTCGCGTTGTTGATGAAGTACTGGACGTTCTTCGGCGGATATTTTTCGTCGTCGACATTCGCCGCCTTCATCAGCCGCTTGATCGCGGACAACTGGTCGGCCGTGTCGAGGATCTGGAAGGTCTGCGGCAGGCCGGCGTCGCGCCAGTGCGTGCGCAGCATCCGGTTGCACAGCCCGTGGAACGTGCCGATCCACATGCCGCGCGTGTCGATCGGCATCATCGCCGACAGCCGCGCCATCATTTCGCGCGCGGCCTTGTTCGTGAAGGTGACGGCAAGCACGGTGGCCGGCGACGCGTAGCCCTGCTGAATCAGCCACGCGATGCGCGTGATCAGCACGCGGGTCTTGCCGCTGCCCGCCCCCGCGAGGATCAGCGCCGGTTCGTTCGGCAGCGTGACGGCGGCGTATTGTTCAGGGTTCAGATTGGCGAGCAGATCGGGCATGGAGCGGCAGCGGACGTGCGAGAAAAGTGCGGACCCGCCATTATAAGTCGGCCGCGCGATGCCGTTTTCGATCCGTTCCGCCGCATGCCGTCGCCCGCGTTGCGGCGCCCCTGCGACCTGCCCGCGCGGGCCAGCGATGGCTGGCCGATGTGCATCCATTTATAATTGTCAGATTCGGCATCCAATTCACGCATTTTTCGGCAGATTTCCACCATGAGCGACAACACGCTTGCGAAGAGTTTCGAGCCCCGCACCATCGAGTCCCAATGGGGGCCGGAGTGGGAAAAGCGCGGCTATGCGGCCCCGGCCTTCGATCCGGCCCGCCCCGATTTCTCGATCCAGTTGCCGCCGCCGAACGTGACGGGCACGCTGCACATGGGCCACGCGTTCAACCAGACGATCATGGACGGCCTCACCCGCTACCACCGGATGCTCGGCGAGAACACACTGTGGCTGCCCGGCACCGACCACGCGGGGATCGCGACCCAGATCGTCGTCGAGCGCCAGCTCGACGCACAGGGCGTGTCGCGACACGACCTCGGCCGTGAGAAGTTCGTCGAGCGCGTGTGGGAATGGAAGGAAAAATCCGGTTCGACGATCACCGGCCAGGTGCGCCGCCTCGGCGCGTCGCCCGACTGGTCGCGCGAATACTTCACGATGGACGACAAGATGTCGGCCGCCGTGCGCGACGTGTTCGTCACGCTCTACGAACAGGGCCTGATCTACCGCGGCAAGCGCCTCGTTAACTGGGATCCGGTGCTGCTCACCGCGGTGTCGGATCTCGAGGTCGCGAGCGAAGAGGAAAACGGCCACCTGTGGCACATCCGCTACCCGCTCGTCGACGGTTCGGGCTCGCTGACCGTCGCGACGACGCGTCCCGAGACGATGCTCGGCGACGTCGCGCTGATGGTCCATCCGGAGGACGAACGCTACGCGCACCTGATCGGCAAGCTCGTCACGCTGCCGCTGACGGGCCGCGAGATCCCGGTGATCGCCGACGACTACGTCGACCGCGAGTTCGGCACGGGGGTCGTGAAGGTCACGCCCGCGCACGACTTCAACGACTACCAGGTCGGCCTGCGCCACAACCTCACGCCGATCGAGATCCTGACGCTCGACGCCAAGATCAACGACAACGGCCCCGAGCAGTATCGCGGCCTCGACCGCTTCGACGCGCGCAAGGCGATCGTCGCCGACCTCGATGCGGAAGGCTTCCTCGACTCCGTGAAGCCGCACAAGCTGATGGTGCCGCGCGGCGACCGCACGGGCGTCGTGATCGAGCCGATGCTGACCGACCAGTGGTTCGTCGCGATGACGAAGCCGGCGCCGGAAGGCACGTTCAACCCGGGCAAGTCGATCACCGAAACGTCGCTCGACGTCGTGCGCAACGGCCAGATCAAGTTCGTGCCGGAAAACTGGACGACCACCTACTACCAGTGGCTCGAGAACATCCAGGACTGGTGCATCTCGCGCCAGCTGTGGTGGGGCCACCAGATTCCCGCATGGTACGGCGAGAACGGCGAGGTGTTCGTCGCACGCAACGAGGAAGACGCGCGCGCGAAGGCCGCCGCGCAGGGCTACACGGGCGCGCTGAAGCGCGATGAAGACGTGCTCGACACGTGGTTCTCGTCGGCGCTCGTGCCGTTCTCGTCGCTCGGCTGGCCGAACGAAACGCCTGAACTGAAGCACTTCCTGCCGTCGTCGGTGCTCGTCACGGGTTTCGACATCATCTTCTTCTGGGTCGCCCGGATGGTGATGATGACGACGCACTTCACCGGCAAGGTGCCGTTCCACACCGTCTACGTGCACGGCCTCGTGCGCGACGCGGAAGGCCAGAAGATGTCGAAGAGCAAGGGCAACACGCTCGACCCGATCGACATCGTCGACGGCATCGACCTCGAAACGCTGGTCGCGAAGCGCACGACGGGCCTGATGAACCCGAAACAGGCCGCCACCATCGAGAAGAAGACGCGCAAGGAATTCCCGGACGGCATCGCCGCGTTCGGCACCGACGCGCTGCGCTTCACGATGGCGTCGATGGCGACGCTCGGCCGCAACGTGAATTTCGACCTCGCGCGCTGCGAAGGCTATCGCAACTTCTGCAACAAGCTGTGGAACGCCACGCGCTTCGTGCTGATGAACTGCGAAGGCCACGACTGCGGCGCCGACAAGCCGGAAGTGTGCGGCGCGGGCGACTGCGGCCCCGGCGGCTACCTCGACTTCTCGGCGGCCGACCGCTGGATCGTGTCGCTCCTGCAGCGCACCGAGGCCGACATCGCGAAGGGCTTCGCCGACTACCGCTTCGACAACATCGCCACCAGCATCTACAAGTTCGTGTGGGACGAGTACTGCGACTGGTACCTCGAACTCGCGAAGGTGCAGATCCAGAACGGCACGCCGGAACAGCAGCGCGCGACGCGCCGCACACTGCTGCGCGTGCTGGAAACGGTGCTGCGCCTCGCGCACCCGATCATTCCGTTCATCACCGAAGCGCTCTGGCAGAAGGTCGCGCCGCTCGCCGGCCGTTATCCGCAAGGCAAGGCCGAGGGCGAAGCGTCGCTGATGACGCAGGCGTATCCGATTGCGAACCTGCAGAAGATCGACGAGGCATCGGAGCAATGGGCGGCCGACCTGAAAGCGATCGTCGACGCGTGCCGCAACCTGCGCGGCGAGATGAACCTGTCGCCGGCGACCAAGGTGCCGCTGCTCGCGGCCGGCGATGCCGAGCGCCTGCGCTCGTTCGCGCCGTACGTCCAGGCCCTCGCCCGCCTGTCGGAAGTGCAGATCCTGGCCGACGAAGCGACGCTCGACCAGGCGGCGCACGGCGCGCCGATCGCGATCGTGGGCCCGAACAAGCTGGTGCTGAAGGTGGAAATCGACGTCGCGGCCGAACGCGAGCGCCTGTCGAAGGAAATCGCGCGTCTGACGGGCGAAATCGCGAAGTGCAACGCGAAGCTCGGCAACGAGGCGTTCGTCGCGAAAGCGCCGCCGGCCGTGGTCGAACAGGAGCAGAAGCGCGTCGCGGAATTCCAGAGCACGCTGGAAAAACTGCGCGCTCAGCTCGATCGGTTGCCTGCGTAACAAACAGTAAGGTCGTTTGCGTTCACTATAATCGGAACGTGAACATAGACTGTCTGACAAGTCGATTACAGGAATAAAGGTTCGATCATGTTGAAAGTCACCAAGGCGGTATTCCCCGTTGCCGGTCTCGGCACGCGGTTCCTCCCGGCAACGAAGGCGAGCCCGAAGGAAATGCTGCCCGTCGTCGACAAGCCGCTGATCCAGTACGCCGTCGAGGAAGCGATCGCCGCAGGCATCACCGAGATGATCTTCGTGACCGGGCGCAGCAAGCGCGCGATCGAGGATCACTTCGACAAGTCGTACGAAGTCGAGGCCGAACTCGAGGCGCGCGGCAAGGAGAAACTGCTCGAACTCGTGCGCAGCATCAAGCCGAGCCACGTCGACTGCTTCTACGTGCGCCAGCCGGAAGCACTCGGCCTCGGCCATGCGGTGCTGTGCGCGGAGAAGCTCGTCGCCGACAACCCGTTCGCGGTGATCCTCGCCGACGACCTGCTCGACGGCAACCCGCCCGTGATGAAGCAGATGGTCGATGTGTTCGACCACTATCACAGCTCGGTGATCGGCGTGGAAGAGATCCCGCCGTCGGAGACGAAGTCGTACGGCATCGTCGACGGCAAGGAATGGGAAGAGTCGATCGTCAAGATGTCGGCGATCGTCGAGAAGCCGGCGCCGGAAGTCGCGCCGTCGAACCTCGGCGTGGTCGGCCGCTACATCCTGAAGCCGCGGATCTTCCAACACCTGCGCGCGCTGAAGCCGGGTGCGGGCGGCGAGTTGCAGCTCACCGACGCGATCCAGGCGCTGCTCGCCGATGAACAGGTGCTGGCGTACAAGTACCAGGGCACGCGCTACGACTGCGGCAGCAAGCTCGGCTACCTGAAGGCGACGGTCGAATTCGCGCTGCGCCACCCGGAAGTCGGCGCAGAGTTCGACGCGTACCTGCGCGCGCGCGGCAACGGGCACCCGGCTGCCTGAACGCGGCACGGGCCGGCCTCGCCTGCGCGGCGGGCCCGCCCTCACCTCACGGCCGGCGCGTCAGCGCATGGCGGCCGACTTCACCGAGACGACGCTTGGCATTGCGCCCGCGTCGTCTTTTTTCGTCTTCACGAGCCAACCGTCGCCCTGCTCGAACGGCAGCTTCGCGAGCGCGCTCTTCACGAGCGTCGGCGCGGCCCGCTGCGTGCCCGCATCGCGATCGCGCATCGACGCCGACACGCGATAGACGTCGGCGCCCGACTTCGCGTCGACGAAACGCAGCGTCAGCACGTGGCGGTACACCTTGCCGGCGAACGGCAGCGCTAACGGTGCCGGCCCGTCGACGGTCACGCACGCGCTGCTTGCCGCGCCGCACTGGTCGGCCGTCGCCGCGACCGACGCCGGCTGCGTCGCGTACGCGATCGACAGCCGGTAGCGCGCGGCCTGGCCGGGCTGCGCGTTGAAGCCGCGGTGCGCGAGTTCGTCGCGCACGAGCGTCTCGATCTGCCGGTATTCGGCGTCGTCCGCCTGCGCGGCCGTGCGAACGAAATCGTAGTCGTGCGCCCCGGATTCGAACGCGGTCGGCTGCCCGAGCGCGCTCACGCCGGTCGTGACGCCGGCGCAACCCGTCAACAGCGCCACCGCCACCGCGGTCGCTGCCCATTCCTTTCTCATGACTTCCCCCAAATGCCTGCCGTCGTGCCCGGCCCTGTCAGGCGGACGGCTCGTCGATCGCGGGCAGCGACACCGTCACCGCGGTGCCGACACCCACTTCGCTGTCGACCGTCACGCTGCCGCCGTGGCGCGTGACGACCGTCTTCACGAATGCCATGCCGAGCCCCGAGCCCGAGATTTCAGGCCGCTCGCCCGCATGGAATCGCTTGAAACGCTCGAACAGATGCCGCTGATCTTCCGGCGCAATGCCGTACCCCTGATCGCGAATCGTACAGAACATCCGCTTCGACGCATGCTCGACCGTCAGCGTACACGTGATCACCGTGTCGGACGGACTGTATTTGACCGCATTGTTCAGCAAGTTGACGAACGCGCGCGTGATCAGCGAGCGGTCGGCACGCGCCCAGCACATGTCGGTGCCGACGTCGGTCTCGATGCGGATGCGCTTCGCCTGCGCCTGCGGCCAGACTTCGTCGCTCGCGTCGATCAGCACGTCGACGAGACTGGTCGGTTCGAGCTGATATGCCTGCGACTCCGCGCGCGCCAGCTGCACGAACTCGTCGGCCAGTGACAGCGCGCGGTGCGCATATCGCTCGATCCGCGCGAGCAGCCCGCGCATCGCGTCGGTTTCGACGCGATCGCGCTCGATCTCGACGAGCGCGAGGATCGACGACTGCGGCGAGCGCATGTCGTGCGACAGCAGGTGCAGCGCCTCCTCGCGCTGCCGCTCGGCCGCGTGCAGTTCGGTCACGTCGACGAGGCCGGCGATCCAGCCCGTCACGTGGCCCTGCGCATTCGTACACGGGGCGTAGCGTAACAGATGGTCGAGCCCGTCGCGATCGCGCACCTCGATGCCGCGCGCCATCGCTTCGTCTTCGGCCCCGAGCGTCGGGTCGAGCGCGGCCGGCCAGTGTTCGCGGATCGTGACGTCGTGTTCGGCGTTGCCGTCGACGGTCTTCATGAAGGTCAGCTCGCCGAGCGCGGCGCGCAGCGGCCGCCCTTCCGGCAGCGGCAGCGCGAGGCGTTCCCCGTAGCGCTTCGCCGCATGGTTCGCGATCAGCACGGTCCCTGCCAGGTCGGTGACGAAGATCGGCTCCGGCATGCTGTCGAGGCTGTCCCACACGAAGCGCTTCATGTCCTGGACGCGCTGCGCGGCCTGCGCCATCAACGCCATCTGCCGTTCGAGCACGTCGCCGCCGACGCTGCGCGTGCGCGGCGCCTCGGGCAGCAGGTGCGGCTCGTCGGCCAGCCGCTGCAGCTCGCGGCGCAGGTACGACATCGTCATTTCCAGGCGCCGCCAGTTCCAGATCGGGTAGACGGCGATCAGCCCGAAGATCGCCGGCGCGGGCGACAGCCACACGCGCGCCTCGAACAGCAGCGCCAGGCTCGCGACGACGGACAGCGCGGCCAGGCTCAGCGTCAGCAGCAGCGCGCGCCACGGCGACAGCATCAGGAATCCGCCCAGCAGCACGGCGAGCGGCAGCAGCGATGCGGCGAAGAGCCAGATACGAGACGCGGGCAGGATCGCGCTGCCGGTGGTCAGCATGTCGAGCACGTTCGCATGAATGTACACGCCGGCGAGCGGGCCGAAGTCACCCGACACCGGGGTCGCGAAGCGGTCGTAGAGGCCCGATGCGGTCACGCCGACGACAACGATCTTGCCGCGCAGCGCGTCGGGTTTCACGCGCCCTTCGAGCACGTCGTCGAACGACAGCGTCGGATAGGCGGGTGTGTTGCGGCTGAACGGGATCAGGTAGCGGCCCTCGCCGGTCGCGTCGCGCGACAGGTCGTGCGCATTCGCGCCGGGCACACCGCCGACCGGATGCAGCCGGCCGGCCTGGATCGCACGATAGACGGGCACCATCAGTTGCGGCCAGCGCACGCGTCCGTCGCTTTCGAACAGCGCGACGCTGCGCACGATACCGTCGGGGTCGACTTCGAGATTGATGTGGCCAAGCCCCGTCGTGCGTGCCGACAGCTCGGCCACCGGCGGATCGATGGTGCGCGTGCCGTCCGCCTGCTCGGGACTCAGCAAGACAGGCAGGAAGGTCGGCACACGGGTCATTGCGTCCGCGAACGCGCGATCTTCCGGCGACGGCTCGGTAAACAGCACGTCGTAGACGACGGCAGCCGGCTGCGCACGCGCCAGCGTGTCGAGCAGCCGCGCGTGCACGCTGCGCGGCCACGGCCAGCGACCGAGTGCGGACACGCTCTGGTTGTCGATGTCGACGACGACGACATCGGGCGACAACGGCAGGCTGCGCAGCATCAGCAGCCGGTCGTAGATGAGCCCGTCGACGCTGGACGAGAACCGGCCGAACGCGCACGTGAGGATTACCGCGATCCCGAGGCAGCCGATCGCGATCCACTCGATCAGAAAGCGGCGGCCGAGGCGCCGCCGCGGGGAAACGGAGTCGGTTTTCATGCGCCGCGGGTCAGCGCGACAACGTGAACGCGCTGACCGGACTCGTCTTCTGATAGAACTTGCCGCCGTCGAACTCCTCGACCGTCACCGCCCAGTAGTAGTCGCCGGGCGGCAGGTGCGAAACCGTGATCCTGCGCGCCTGCAGGCCCATCTGGTCGACGACCGGCGCGCTCAGGTCCTTCGAGCGCGACAGTACGAACCGATAACGCGCATCCTTGCTCGCGCCGTTCGGCGACCAGCGGAACTCATAGCCGTTCGGGCCGGGCGACGCCGTCGCGTCGAGCCCCATCAGGCGCCGCTCGAACGCGTAAATGTGCGGCATGCCTTCGAGACCGTTGTCGTCAATCGCGGCAATCCGGACAAAGTACGTACCGTTCGGCACCTCGCGGAACACCGCACGCGACGAGACCGTACGCGTTTCGCTGAACAGCTCGAGCATGCCCGCGTCGCGCGCGAGCTGCAGGTGATAGGCATGCGCACGCTCGAGCGGCGCGATGTCGAAGGTGAGGTCGGACTCGTCCTGCACCTTGTCGGGATGCATGAGCGCGGGCGCCGGCAGCAGTGGCACGGGGGCGCCGACCGCGCCGGATGACGTCGAGACGCTGCCGAAGTTCGCATGCACGAGCGTCGGGTCGGCCGACTGCTGCTTGCCCGCGACGCCGACGGTGCCGTCGAGCACCTCGACGCGCGTCGCCGCGTTGCCGGCGGCGTCGTAGTTCACGCGGAACCGCGTGCCGCGCACGCCGGCCACGACCGACGGCGAGCGGATCTGGAAGCGGTCGTCGCGCTTCTTCAGATGCGTGACCTCGCTGTCGACCGAGCCGCGCGTGAGTTCGAATTCGCGATCGAGCGTGCCGGTCAGCACGGTGCGGCGCAAGGTCTTCAGGTCGAGCTGACTGTCGGGCGGCAGGCTCATGTGCGTGCCATCGGCCAGTTCAAGCGTCAGGAAGCCGTTCGCGCCCGTGCGCACGCGGTCGCCCTCGGTGAGCGTCGCATCGCTCACGAGCGGCGCGTAAGCGGCGCCGGACGCGCGCTCGGCCGTGCCCTGCACTGCGACGACGCGCGCGGTCAGCTTTTCCTTGCGCAAGCGCGCGACGGGCAGCTTCAGCACAACGCCCGGCTGCAGGCGCTTCGGCGCGGGCACGCCGTTGATCTGCTGCAGGAGTTGCCAGTCGTCCGGCCCCTGCAGGTAGCGCGCGGCGACGTCGTACAGCGTGTCGCCGGCATGCGTGCGGTAGACGACCGTCTTGCCCACGGCAGCGGGCGGCTGCGCAACGGCCTGCTGTGCCGCGAACGCGAACGCAACCGCGACCGCGCACGCCGCGTGCAGTGCCGCCGTGCGCAAGCGCGCCGTGCGCTGCGTGATTCGCTGGGTCACTCCGGTTCTCCCTGGCCGACCCGCTCGAGCCGGTAGCCGTAGCCGTAGATCGGCGCGAGGCGATAGCCGTTTTCCGGCCGCAGGCCGAGCTTCGTGCGCAGCATCGAGATGTGCGTGTCCATCGTGCGCGACGGAATGTCGGTCGCCTGCTTCCACACGAGATCGAGAATGTGCGCGCGCGACAGCGGTCGGTCGAGGTGCTGGAACAGCAGCAGCGCGAGCTCGAATTCCTTCTGCGTGAGGCTCACGGCCTTGTCGCCGACGTACGCCTGCTTCAGGTTCACGTCGAAGCGGAACTGGTCGAACTCGCGAACGGTCGCCTCCGCGTTGACCGGATACGCGCGCCGCAGCAGCGAGCCGATGCGCGCGCGCAGGATCGGGCCCGACACGGGCTTGACCACGTAATCGTCGGCGCCGGCATTGAGGATCTGCGTGATCCCCGCCTCGTCGTCGCGGCTCGTCATGAAGATGATCGGCAGGCTGTGCTCGGTCTGGTTCGCACGCACCCACTTGAGCACTTCCTCGCCGGACATGTCCGGCACATTCCAGTCGAGCACGAGCAGATCGAACGTCTCGCGCTGCAGACGCTTCTTCAGGGCCTTGCCTTCCTTGAACGCATAGCATGTGTGGCCGGCGGCCGTCAGCGTTTGACTGACGAAATCCGTCTGGGCCGGATCGTCATCCAGTACAGCAATTCTCATAGCACCCCGCAAATCGAAATCGATTCGTCCAGTTCAGCTCCCCGCGCTCACCCCGCGCAGCCGCCGACGCCGGCCGGCGAGCCGTCGTTTGCCGAGCGCGCAACCTGCGCGACACGGCACCCCGGCAAAATATCTCGAAAACGGGGCACGGACGAACCGGCGATTTCACCATAGTAGTATGAAATTCGCCAAGAAATTGCGCGAACTACGGTCCTTTATTCGAATAATCCTTCCCGTCGCGCGATCGCGCGCCTAGTCGGGGCCCGCCTTGCCGGCCACCGGCTCGGACAGATCGTCGGTCGACAGGCGCCGCAGCCGCGCGGCCGGGAGATCTTCCGGCTGCCGCAGCAGCCGCTCCAGCTGGCCGCGCACGCGCTCCCACGCCGGCGCCGCGTAGTCGGGCTGGCTCGCCGCCCACGTCTGCGCGATATCGAACACGCGCTCGACCGTTGCGCCGCAATATGTGAAGCCTGCGCCGTCGTCCTGCGCGGCGCCGCGCAGCCTTTCATCGAGCGATTCGGCCAGCCACGGCATCTCGGCCGCCGCCGAATCGGCGTACGCTTCCAGCGCGGCACGCGCGTGGCGATCCCGTTCCGGGTCGAGCTCGATCCGGCTCAACCCCGCCGCGCGTGCGGGCGCGATGCATTCCGCTGCGGACGGACTTCGAATGGTCCCTGGTCTGAAGGACATGTCCTCTCCCCGTTTGTACGACGGTAGCGTCAGGCATGGCCCCCGTGCCAGCCTCATGTGACGTACCGTGGCCGGCGCATCCATCCGAGACGGACGACCGGCCGGGTCAGTATACGCAGCCGGCCGTGTGACGAGGTTTAAGAATTGTCAGAGGTGCAGAGGCGCGGCCAGGCCGCAACGCGCGCTGCCCGTGCGGGTGCCGCAAGCGGCGCGTGATGCGGACCGTCAGCGGCGGCGCATCAGGAATACGAACGTCTTGTCCTGGGTCGTCACTTCGACGATCTCGTTGCCCGTCTGCTTCGCGAACGCGGCGAAATCGCGCTGCGAGCCCGGATCGGTCGCGAGCACCTTGAGGATCTGCCCACTCTCCATATCGGCGAGCGCTTTCTTGGCGCGCAGGATCGGCAACGGGCAATTGAGCCCGCGCGCATCCACTTCCTTGTGAATCTGCATCGGCTGTCGACCTTCGAATGACGCGCCACACGGGCGCGGGAGGAAACAGCGATTTTACCGCAGCGCCCCCCTGCCCGCGCGGCCGGCGCCCGGCCATGCGACGCGGCGCGCCCGCCCTCGCGAGCCCTCGCCCGTCAGGCGCCCGTGAAACCGCCCGCGAGCCGCTCGCGCAGGTGCCGCACGAGCGCGCGCACGGCACTCGGCACGACCGGGCTGTACGGCCGGATCGCGAAGATGTGGTCGCCGAACGCGCCCGACGGTCGCCAGCCATCGAGCAGCGCGACGAGCCGGCCGGCGTCGAGATCGCGCCGCGCGCTGAAATCCGGCAGCAGCGCGATGCCGAGCCCGCCGAGCGCGGCCTCGCGCATCGCCTCGCTGTTGTTCGCCGCAAAGCTGCCGCGCACGGGCACGCTCACGCGCTGGCGCCGGCGGCCGTCCGGCTCGAAGCTCCAGGCCGCCGGTTCGTTGTCGCGCAGGTAGCACAGGCAGCTGTGGTCGACGAGTTCGCTCGGGTGGCGCGGCGTGCCGCGCGCGTCGAGGTAGTCTCGGCTCGCGACGAGCAACGAACGCGTGTCGCACAGCTTCCACGCGACGTGGGTTTGCGGCGCGATCGTCGTATGGCGGATCGCGAGGTCAAAACCCTCCTGCGTCAGCGAATGCAGCCGGTCGGACAGGTCGAGTTCGATATGCACGCCCGGATGCTGCCGCAGGAAATCGGGCAAGTGCGGCACGACCTGCTGGCGCCCCAGCGCGACGGGCACCGTCACGCGCAGCAGCCCGCGCGGTTCGCCGGCCAGGTCCTTCACGCGCGCGAAGTGCTGGCCGATCGATTCGAACGCGTCGCGCGTGCTGTCGACCAGCGTCTGCCCCGCGTCGGTGAGCCGAACGCTGCGCGTCGTGCGCCGCACCAGCGGCACGCCGGCCGCCTTCTCGAGATCGGCGATGCGCTGGCTCATCGCGGCCTTGCTGATGCCGAGCCGCTGCGCAGCGGCCGTGAAACTGCCTGCCGCCGCCAGCACGGTCAGCGAATGGATATGCGGCCAGAGCGCCTGGACATTTTGCTGATTCATTCACCGATTATTCAGAATTCTGAACAGTGAATCAAGCTGCGCGGCCTTCTCCCGCCCCGCCGCTTTGCCTAGACTAGGTTCCGTCCACCCCCATCCTCTGGAGACACGATGAACCCGGTTCCCGCCTACACGTCCGACGCCGACGTCGGCCACTATGTCGACGGCGCGCCCGTTGCCGGCCGCAGCGGCCGCTTCCAGGACGTCCTCAATCCGGCGCTCGGCCGCGCAGTGCGCCGCGTCGCGCTCGCCGGCGACGACGAGGTGCAGAAAGCCGTCGCGTCCGCCCACGCCGCGTTCCCGGCCTGGGCCGAGACGCCGCCGATCCGCCGCGCACGCGTGCTGCACCGCTTCCTGCAGTTGATGAATGAACACCGCGACGCGCTCGCCGCGATCATCACGGCCGAGCACGGCAAGGTGTTCTCCGACGCGCAGGGCGAAGTCGCGCGCGGCATCGACATCATCGAATTCGCATGCGGCGTGCCGCAGCTTCTGAAGGGCGACTTCACCGATCAGGTCAGCACCGGCATCGACAACTGGACGATGCGCCAGCCGCTCGGCGTTGTCGCCGGGATCACGCCGTTCAACTTCCCCTGCATGGTGCCGTGCTGGATGTTCCCGGTCGCGCTCGCGACGGGCAACACGTTCGTGCTGAAGCCGAGCGAACGCGACCCGTCGGCGGCGCTGTTCATGGCCGACCTGCTGACGCAGGCCGGCCTGCCCGCCGGCGTGTTCAACGTCGTGCAGGGCAACAAGGACGTGGTCGACGCGCTGCTCGACCATCCGGATGTGCAAGCCGTCAGCTTCGTCGGCTCGACGCCGATCGCGGCCTACGTGCAGCAGCGTGCGGTTCAGTCGGGCAAGCGCGTGCAGGCGCTCGGCGGCGCGAAGAACCACCTCGTCGTGATGCCCGACGCGAACATCGAGCAGGCGGTCGACGCGCTGATCGGCGCCGCGTACGGCTCGGCGGGCGAACGCTGCATGGCGATCAGCGTCGCGGTGCTGGTCGGCGACGTGGCCGACAAGATCGTGCCGGCGGTCGCCGAGCTCGCGCGCAAGCTGGTGATCGGCGACGGGATGTCGCCGGAAGTCGAGATGGGCCCGATCGTCACCGGCGAAGCGCTGAAGCGCATCGAAGGCTATATCGAGCAAGGCGTGAGCGAAGGCGCGCAACTGGTGGTCGACGGGCGCGGGCTGCGCGTGCCGGGCCGCGAGGCAGGCTTCTTCACCGGCGGCACGCTGTTCGATCATGTGACGCCCGACATGCGCATCTACAAGGAAGAAATCTTCGGGCCCGTGCTCGGCTGCGTGCGCGTGAAGGACTTCGGCGAAGCGGTCGACCTGATCAACGCGCACGAGTTCGGCAATGGCGTGTCGTGCTTCACGAGCGACGGCGGCATCGCGCGCGAATTCGCGCGGCGCATCCAGGTCGGCATGGTCGGCATCAACGTGCCGATTCCGGTGCCGATGGCATGGCACGGCTTCGGCGGCTGGAAGAAGAGCCTGTTCGGCGACATGCATGCATACGGCGAGGAAGGCGTGCGCTTCTACACGCGCCAGAAGTCGGTGATGCAGCGCTGGTCATCGAGCATCGGCAAGGGTGCCGAGTTCGCGATGCCGACCGCGAAGTAAGCGCGATGGGTATGCCGCCCGCCGGATGTGCCCACGGGCGGCAGGCATGCGGAAGGCCGGTGTCAGCCGGCCTTCGTGCCGTGCGCTCCGTCGGCGGTCGGCAGGTACGACAGCTCGAGCCGGTATGCGAGCGCCACGAACAGGCTCTGCGCGAGGCCCATCGTCGCGGTCAGCGCACGGAACCCGAACGTCGCGCTGTCCTGCACCATCAGCGTCACCTCGGCATCCCGCGCCAGCGGGCTCATCCGGCTGTCGGTGATCGCGATCAGGCGCGCGCCGCGCTGCACGGCCTGCTGCGCGACCTGCACCGTCTCTTCCGCGTACGGCATGAACGAGATCACGATCATCACGTCGCCTTCGCGCACCGACCGGATCTGCCCGAGATGCATGCTGCCGAGCGCGCTGAACAGGCCGATGCGCTTGTCGGTGTGCTGCAGCGCGTAGTCGAGATAGACGGCGATCGGAAACGCGCGGCGCGAGCCGGCGATCCAGATTGCCTGCGTGTCGGCGAGCAGGTCGACGGCCTGCGCGAGCGCCTGCGGGTCGAGCGTCTGCCGCAGCTGCTGCATCCCGGCAATGCTGCCCTTGATGAATTCGTCGGCGATCTGCTCGGGCTGCAGGCTCGACGAGCCCGATTCGATGACGTCGCGCAATCGCAGGTTGTACGCGCGGCCCGGCGCGATCTGCTGGGCCAGGCCCTCGCGGAACAATCGCTGCATCTCGGAGAAGCCGGAAAAGCCGAAATGCTTCGCGAACCGCACGACGGCCGACGGCTGGACCCCACACGCCTCCGCGAGCGACTGGATGCCTTCCAGGCCAAGCTGATCCCGATTCGTTTCCACGTGACGCGCGATCACCTTCAGGCGATTGCTGAGGCCGTCGTACTCCTGCGTCAGATGCTGCAGGAACTGCTCGACGGTGGCGGGAGGTTTCTCGGATGAACTCATCGGATAGCGCGAAATTGACGGCCCCGATGCGCGCGCGATACCGACGCACGCCGCCCGGGACTCACCTGTACACATGCATGAAGGGCGAATTTAATCACGTTTGCGGCACGGACCGCGCCGCACGCTCGCTCCCACGCGCTCGATCATCACCTGCACACGCTCCACGGCTTGGCTGGAAACGATTTTCCAACGTGCTTGCCCCGGCGTAAAGACTAGGGCGTTCACCGACGCCGACGCCGGCATCGCCCCTCCATCGCTCAACGATAGTCGACCCACACGCCGCCCGCATCGGCGGAGCGCACGCAGTTCTCGACCCATCGCACGCCCTCGACACCCGCGCGGACGTCCGGAAAATGGATGCCCTCCAACGCCTGCCCGTCGCCGCGATCGGCGGCGTCCATCGCGAGCGCGAAGCGCGCGTACAGGTTCGACCACGCTTCGAACAGCCCTTCCGGATGCCCGGCGCCGATGCGATCCTCGCGCAATGCCTGCGGATGCAGATACCCCATTCCGCGATCGAGCACCTGCGCGGGCTGCCCCTGGATTTCGTAGCGCAACTGGTTCGGATGCTCGTCCCACCATTCGACGCTCGCCTTCGACCCGATCACGCGCACCTTCTGTCCGTGCATCGACCCCGCGTTCACCGCGCTCGACCAGACGTAGCCGATCGCGCCGGTGTCGTATTCCATGATCGTGAACGCGTTGTCCTCGAGCGGCGCGCGGCTCTTCACGAAGCTCTGCCTCGAACACATCAGCCGCTTGATCTTCAGTTCCGGCGCCATCACTTCCGAGATGTACAGCGGATGCGTGCCGATGTCGCCGAGCACGTAGCTCGGGCCCGCGAACTTCGGGTCGACGCGCCAGCGTGCAGCCGCGCTCGCGGCCTCGACGCCCTCGCTGTGGAAGCCGTGCGCGAACTGCATCTGCACGATGCGGATCTCGCCGAGATCGCCGCGCGCGATCATCTCGCGCGCTTGCTCGATCATCTGGTGTCCGGAATAACCGTACGCGACGCCGACGATGCGATTCTTCTCGACCGACAGCCGCTGCAGCGCCTCGGCCTCCTCGGTCGTGAAGCACAGCGGCTTCTCGCAGACAACGTGCAGCCCAGCGCTCAGCGCCGCGCGGCAGATCTCGAAGTGCGTGTTGTTCGGCGTCGCGATCGACACCGCGCGGATGCCATCGGCGCGCTTCGCCTCGGCTTCGAACATCGTCCGGTAGTCGGAATAGCAGCGTTGCGCGTCGACACCGAGCTTCACGCCGAATTGCCGGCCTCGCTCGGCATCGATGTCGAACGCGCCGGCGACCAGTTGGAAACTGCCGTCGCGCAACGCGGCCGATCGGTGGCTGTAGCCGATCTGGCTGCCGAGGCCGCCGCCGACCATGCCCCAGGGAATCGAATGCCCGAGCAGAATCTGTCCGTCAATCATGATGGTGGTGTTCCTGGTACGTGTTCATAAGATCATGCAAAACCGGCCGACGCGAGAAACGCGCGGCTCGCGGCGACGTCGCGCAGGCTCGTGCCGGCGTTGCGCGGGTCGCGCTCCTGCTCGATCGTGATGTAACCGGCGTAGCCGATCTCGTCGAGCGCCTGGCGGATCGCGCGGTAGTCGAGCACGCCGGTGCCGATCGGGCACATCACGCCGCGCGCGCACGCGGCGAAGAACGCGATGTGCTCGCCCATCACCGCGTCGTACACCGCCGCGTCGATATCCTTGAAATGCACGTAGTCGACGCGCGCCGCGTGACGGCGCAGCCAGGCTTCCGGCTCCATGCCCGAGTAGTACAGGTGGCCCGTGTCGAGACAGAGGCCGGCCGTGTCGGCCGGAATGTCCGCGACGATCCGGTCGATCTCGTCCGCGAACTCGATGTAGCCACCCGCGTGCGGATGAATCACCGCGCGCACGCCGAACTCGTCGCGCGCGATCGTCGCGATCTGCCGGATATGGTCGACCGTCGTCGACCAGCGCTCGTCCGACAGCCGCGGCGCACGATCGCCGTGGCCGGCCGCGTAGTCGCGTTCCTCGTGGCCCCAGTCCATCACGACCAGGTACGGCGCCGCATGGCGCTGGCCGTCCTGCGTCGGCAGCCTGGGCAGCCGCGTGATCAGCGCGCAGATGTCGCGGGTCTGGCGCAGCAGGTTCGGCAGGTTCTCCGGCGACACGAGATCGTCGAAGATCGTGCCGGCGGTGATGCTCAGGCGTTGCTGCTCGAGCTCGGCGCTCACCACGTCCAGTTCGAGCGGGATGTAGCCGTAGGGCCCCAGCTCGATGCCCGAGTAACCGGCCTGCGCGGCCTCGGCGAGCACCTGCCGCCACGGCGGCAGGTGCGGGTTCTTCACGTCGTCGACACCCCAGCAGCACGGTGCGCAGCCAATCTTCATCGTCATGTCGGTCGGTCCGTTAGACAAGCGGCGGGTGGCCGCGGATCAGCCGCGATAGAACGCGGGACGGTCGGCCATCGCGATCGGTTCGACCGCGCCGCTCTTCTGTGCGCGCACGCACGCATCGGCCGCGACCGCCGCTGCGTAGCCGTCCCACGCGGACGGCCCGGTCAGCGCGCCCTGCCGCACGCCGTCGATGAACGCCTGCAGCTCGACGTCGTACGACGCGATGAAGCGCTCCTTCCAGTCGGTCATGATCTCGACCGACTGCCGTGCCGCATGCTTGAGCCCGACGGCCGGCGGATCGGGCAGCTTTGCGATGCCCTGCTCGCCGACCACCTCGCACTGGATGTCGTAGCCGTACTGGCAGTTCACGAAGATCTCGACGTCGATGCGCACGCCGCTCGCGGTTTCGAGCAGCACGATCTGCGGATCGGCGAGATGCGCTAACGCATGGCGCGTCTTCTTCGGATAGACGACCTGCGCGCTCGTGTAATCCTCGCCGAGCAGCCAGCGCAACACGTCGAGTTCGTGGATCAGCGTGTCGGTGATCGCCATGTCGGTCGTGTAGCGCTCGCCGACCGACTGGTTGCGGTGCGCGCAATGCAGCATCAACGGTGCGCCGATTTCGCCGCTGTCGATCACGCGCTTCAGCGCGCGGTAGCCTTCGTCGTACGGCCGCATGAAGCCGACCTGCACGAGCCGCTTGCCGTGCGCGACTTCGGCTTCGACGATCCGCATGCAGCCGTCGGCCGTGACGGCCAGCGGCTTCTCGCAGAACACCGGCTTGCCGTGCGCGATCGCGTCGAGCACGAACGCTTCGTGCGTCGGCCCCCACGACGTGACGAGCACGGCCTGCACGTCGGCGGCCGCGACGACCTCGTGGCCGTCGCCGTAGATCTCCGCATCGAGCCCGTACTTCGTCACCGCGTCGCGCGCCTGCTGCGGATCGATGTCGTTGACGGCCACGACGCGCGCGCCGGACAGCGTGCGGGTCAGTCTGCGGATATGGTCCTGGCCGATCGCGCCGCAGCCGATCACGCCGATTTGCAAGGTCATCTACGAGTCTCCAGTCGTTCATCAGCGGCGCGGCCCGTGCCGCGCCGGTCAACAATCGGTCAGCGCGCGGTGCGGTCGAAATGGCGATCGACGTAGCGCTGGATGGTGTCGCGCATGTAGCGCGACGATGCTTCCGCGCGGTCCTCCCACGCGAACACGCACGACGACATCACGCCGTCGAAGCCGGCGGTGCCGAGCGCGCGGAAAAACACGTCCCAGTCGATCTCGCCCTGCCCGATGTCGAGATGCTGGTGCACACGGATCTGGTTCGAACCGGGCGGGTTCACGATGTAGCGCAGCTGGCTGCTCTTGCGGTGGTCGAACGTATCGGCCACGCGCGCGTGCGCGAGGATCGGCGCGGCCTGCGCGATCATCGCGGCCATGTCGTCGCCGTAGTAGAACGTGTGCGGCGCGATGTACGACAGCTTCAGCGACGGCGAGCCGAGGTTCGTGACGATGTCGATCGCCGGCTGCAGCTGCTCGATCCAGTCCTCCGGATGCGGCTCGACAGACAGCACGATGCGTTCGCGCTCCAGAATCGGCAGCAGTTCGTCCATCGACCGGAACCATGCGGCCTCGCACAGCTCCTTCGGGTTCGCCCCCGGCCGCTCGCCGACCGAGCGCTCGGGCGACGCGCCGCGCCCGAACTCCGACACCATCAGCGCGCACTCCATCTCGACCGCGACCTCGATCGCCTTCTTCCAGCACCGCACGGCCCATTGCCGCTCGTCGTCGAACGGGCTCGCCCAACGGTACATCGGCTGCAGCGACGCGAGGCCGACGCCGCTTGCGCGCATCGCCTGGCGGAACGCGGCCATGCGCTCGCGGGTCGCACGCGGCATCACCCACCAGTCGAGAAAGTCGCTGCGCGGCGACAACTCGATCTGGTCGTAGCCGAGCTCGGCCACCGCGTGCGGCAGCCGGTCGAGCGGCAGGTGGCGAATCATGTAGGGATCCAGCGCAATCTTCATCGGGCTTCCTTCGCGAATGGGGGTGGCTGACGCGAGCGCAGGCGTGCGCTCAGCGGCGCGACTTCTTGTTGCGATACTGGTCGGCGATCACGGCCGCGACGATGATCGCGCCCTTGACCATCTCCTGGTAATACGCGTCGATCCGGATGAACGTGAAGCCCGACGTCATCACGCCGAGGATCAGCACGCCGATCACGGTGCCCGTCACGCGCCCGAGACCGCCCGACAGCGACGTGCCGCCGATCACGACGGCCGCGATTGCGTCGAGCTCGTACATCACGCCCATGCCCGACTGGCCGGAGATCGCACGCGCGGCCGTCACGGTGCCGGCGATCCCGCTCAAGAGGCCCGCGATCGCATAGACGAACACCAGGTGACGCGTGACGTTGATGCCCGACACGACGGCCGCGTGACGGTTCGCGCCGATCGCGTACGTGTACTTGCCGAAGCGCGTGTAGCGCAGCACGACGTGAAAGATCGCGGCCACCACGACGAAGATGATGACCGGGTTCGCCCCCGCGCCGATCGCCGCGAACTGGTCGGTCAGCATCGACACCGGCATCCCGTTGGTGAACCACTTCGCGAAGCCGCGCGCGGCAACCATCGTGCCGAGCGTCGCGATGAACGGCGGGATTCCCGTCAGCGCGATCAGCGAGCCGTTCAGGAGGCCGACCAGCAGGCCGACGCACACGCCGGCCAGCACCGGCCAGATGATCGGCAGGTCGGTCAGGTGCGGGAACACCGCGCGCGGAAAATCGGATACCTGTGCGAGACTGGCCGACACGACGGCCGCCGCGGCGACGACCGACCCCGACGACAAGTCGATCCCGCTGGTGATGATCACGAGGTTCACGCCGACCGCGATGATGCCGATCACGGCCATCTGCAACACGATGATCTCGAGCCGCTCGGCGTTGAACAGGAAGCTCTGGCCGACGACGAGCCAGCCGATCACCTCGAAGAACAGGCTGATGCCCACCAGCACCAGAAAGATGCTCAGCTCGGGCGGCCACTTCGCGTGCCGCGTCTTGATCGTCATGGACTGCGCGTCCGCGACCGGATTCAGGTTGCCCATTTCAGTTGTCTCCATGCTTGTTGCGGCTCAGCGCGAGGCCAGGTCCATGATGCGGACCTGGTCGGCGTCCTTGCGCTCGACGATGCCGGTCATCCGGCCTTCGTGCATCACCATCACGCGGTCGCTCATGCCGAGCACTTCCGGCATTTCCGACGAGATCATCAGAACCGCGACGCCCTTGCCGGCGAGCGCGCTGACGAGCCGGTGGATCTCGGCCTTCGCGCCGACGTCGATCCCGCGCGTCGGCTCGTCGAGGATCAGGATGCGCGGTTGCGTCAGCAACCACCGGCCGATCAGCACCTTCTGCTGGTTGCCGCCCGACAGGTTCTGGATTTCCTCGTGCAGCCCCGGCGTCTTCACGCGCAACATCCGGCTCATTTCCTCGCAGTCGCGCTTCAACTGCGCCTGCCGCACGAAATTGAACTTCACGTAGCGATGGCTGAGCACCGCTGCTTCCATGTTCGCGAGCAGGTCGAGATTCAGGAAGCAGCCGGTGTCCTTGCGGTCCTCGGTGAGGAACGCCATCCCGTGCTTCATCGCCTGCGCGGGCGTGGAAATTCGCACCGGCTTGCCGTCGATCCGGATCTCGCCCGAGGTCGCCGGCACGACGCCGAACAGCGCCTCTGCGACGTTCGAGCGCCCCGACCCGACGAGGCCCGCCACACCGAGGATCTCGCCCGCGCGCAGCTCGAAGCTGACGTCGCGGAACACGCCGTCGACGCCGAGGTTCTTCACGGCCAGCACGACGTCGCCGATCGGCACCTCCTCCTTCGGGAACATCTGGGTGATCTCGCGGCCGACCATCATCCGGATGATGTCGTCGCGCGTGACATCGGTCGACGCATGCGTGCCGATGTACTTGCCGTCGCGGAACACCGAGAATTCGTCGGCGATCTCGAACAGCTCGTTCATCTTGTGCGTGATGTAGACGATGCCCTTGCCCTGCTCGCGCAGCTGGCGAATGATCCGGAACAGGTGTGTGACCTCCTTGTCGGTCAGCGCGGAAGTCGGCTCGTCCATGATCAGCACGTCCGAGTCGAACGACACGGCCTTCGCGATCTCGACCATCTGGCGGCTCGCGACCGTCAGTGTGCGCACGTCGGCTTCAGGGTCGATGTCGATCGACAGCCGCTCGAACAGCGCAGCGGTGCGGCGGCGCAGCTCGGCGTGATCGATCAGGCCGAAGCGGTTCTTCGGTTCGCGGCGGATCCAGATGTTCTCCGCGACCGTCATGTACGGCATCAGGTTGAGTTCCTGGTGGATCATCGCGATCCCGCGATCGAGCGCGTCGAGCGGGCCGCTCAGCACGACCGGCTCGCCGTTGATCAGGATCTCGCCCTGGTCGGGCGTGTAGACGCCGGCGATGATCTTCATCAGCGTCGACTTGCCGGCGCCGTTCTCGCCCATCAGCGCATGCACGGTGCCGCGACGCACGCGGAACTGCACGCCGTCGAGCGCGACGACGCCGGGAAACGACTTGCCGACGCCGCGCACCTCCAGCAGGCAATCGTCGACGGGCGCAGCGGACGAACCCGATGCGGCGAGCGAGGCGGCCGGCGCGCTTTCGCTGGCCATCGAGCGCGCCATCCTGGCTGTAAACATGGACGTTCCTCGAAATTCACACGCGAACCCGGACGCGCCGGGCTCGCGCAGTTCAGCGGAAAAACCGGTCAGTGCTTCGCGTACTGGTTCATGTTCTCGGGCGTGACGAGCTCGAACGGCACGTTCACGTAACGGTCGACCGGCTGCTTCTTCGCGAGCTTCAGCGCGGTCGCGACGGCCTGCGCACCCTGCCCGGCCGCGTTCTGGTACACGGACACCTTCAGGTCGCCGCTCTTCATCGCCGCGAGCCCGTCCGGCGTCGCGTCGATGCCCGCGACGACCGTCTTCGGCGTCAGCTTGCGCGCGGCCTTCAGCGCGTTGATCGCGCCGATCGCCATTTCGTCGTTGTTCGACACGATCGCGTCGAACTTCGTCCCGGAGCTCAGCCAGTTCATCGTGATGTCCTGGCCCTGCGTGCGGCTCCACTTGCCTTCGCGCTTGTCGACGATCTTCATGCCGGAACAGTCCTTGGTCGCGATCACGTCCTCGATGTCCTTGGTGCGGGCGCGGGCCGACTCGTTGGACAGCTCGCCCATCAGCACGAGGATGTCGCCCTTGCCGCCGAGCAGCTTGCACACCTGGCGCGCCTGCAGCGTGCCGGACTGTTTCTCGTCGGACGCGACCACCGCGACACCGGCCGGCAACTTCTCGAAATCGACCGGCTTGCGGTTCACGTAGACGAGCGGAATCTTCGCGGCGGTCACCATCTTCGTGATCTTCGGCGTCGCGTCGGTGTCGACCGCATTCACGATGATCGCGTCGACCTTCTGCGCGATCATGTTCTGGACCTGGCTCAACTGCTTGCCGACGTCGTTGCCGCCGTCCTCGATCTGTACGGTCGCGCCGTCCTTCTTCGCCGAATCGGCGATGCTGTTGCGCAGGATTGTCAGGAACGTGTCGTCGAACGATGCCATCGTCACGCCGATCTTCTCGGCATGCGCGAGCGGCATGGCCAGGATCGCGGCGGCCGCGGCGGCCATCAGCTTGGTCTTCATGATCACTCTGTCTCCTCATCTCCGGGGGGCGGAAAACGGCGCGTTGCGCGCCGCCGGGCCGAGTCCGATAACGGACTGAAGCATCCGGATGAAACTGTAGATCACTTCCTCGAATATTTGGAAATTTATTTCTACGTGATTTCACCTAGGGAACTGGATTTCCAAAAAGTCTAGACTCCGTTCCGTAGCCCGAGTCGTTGCGGCAGGCGCATTCGCGTCGCGTCGTGACATGCGACGAAGATCCGTCGCTGGATCGGTCCCCAATCCGCCGGCATGGTCGAACGCCGGCCGCGAGCGTGATACGTGATATGAGCCCGTTGAACTTTCCGACTGACCGCCCCGTCGATCTCGCCTGCCTCGGCCGCGTCGCCGTGGACCTTTACGCGCAACAATACGGCAGCCGCCTGGAAGACGCGCGCAGCTTCCAGATGTATCTCGGCGGCTCGTCGGGCAACGTCGCGTTCGGCGTCGCCCGGCTCGGGCTGAAGACCGCGATGATCTCGCGCGTCGGCGACGAGCAGATGGGCCGCTTCGTGCGCGAGACGCTCGACCGCGAAGGCTGCGACACGAGCCAGCTGCAGACGGATCCGGAACGGCTGACCGCGCTGGTGCTGCTCGGTCTGAAGGATCGCGACACGTTCCCGCTGCTGTTCGTGCGCGAGAACTGCGCGGACATGGCCCTGCGCGCCGACGAGATCCGCGAGGACTTCATCGCCGGTTGCCGCGCGCTCGCGATCACGGGCACCCATCTGTCGACGCCGGGCACCCGCGAGGCATCGCTGACCGCGCTCGGCTACGCGCGCCGCCACGGCGTCGTGCGGATCCTCGACATCGATTACCGGCCGGTGCTGTGGGGGCTGACCGCGCGCGGCGCGGGCGAAAACCGTTACGTGCCGGACGCGCAGGTCACACGGCAGTTGCAGCAGGTGCTCGGCGAATTCGATCTGCTGGTCGGCACCGAGGAAGAATTCCTGATCGCGGGCGGCGTGCCGCACGACCTGATCGCGTCGCTGCAGGCCGTGCGCCGCGCGAGCGGCGCGGCGCTGGTGGTCAAGCGCGGTGCGCTCGGCTGCTGCGTGATCGAGGGCGACATCCCTGCACGCATCGAGGATGCGCCGACCTTCCATGGCGAACGCGTCGAAGTGCTGAACGTCCTCGGCGCGGGCGACGCGTTCCTGTCGGGCCTGCTGTCCGGGCTGCTGCGCGGGCGCGACTGGGCCGAATCGACGCGCATCGCGAATGCGTGCGGCGCGATCGTCGTGTCGCGCCACGCGTGTTCGGCCGCGATGCCGACGCCGGCCGAGCTCGCGCACTGGTTCGGCGGCAGCCGCAATCCGCGGGTGGACGCCGATCGCACGCTCGCGCACCTGCATCGCGTGACGGTGCCGCGCCGCGAATGGGACGACCTGTGCGTGATGGCGTTCGACCATCGCAGCCAGTTCTACGAACTCGCGGTGCAGGCCGGCGCGGACGAGGCGCGGATCAAGACGCTGAAGCGCCTGCTCGTGCGCGCGGCCGAACAGGTCGAGCGCGATCGCCATATCGAAGGCCATGTCGGCGTGCTGATCGACGGCGGCGCGTACGGCAGCGACGCGCTCGCGTCGGCCACCGGCCGCGGCTGGTGGGTCGGCCGCCCGGTCGAACTGCCCGGCTCGCGGCCGCTGTGTTTCGACGACACGCGCTCGGTCGGCTCGTCGCTCACGCACTGGCCGACCGAGCAGGTCGTGAAGTGCCTCGTCCACTACCACCCCGATGACGACGTCGACCTGCGCGTCGCGCAGGAGCAGCGCGTGCTGGAGCTGTGGGAAGCCACGCGCGCGAGCGGCAACGAGTTGCTGCTGGAAATCATTCCGCCGCGCGCGGTCACGCCGGCCGGCACCGAGGACGACGCGGTGCTGCGCACGGTCGCGCGCTTCTACAACCTCGGCGTGATGCCCGAGTGGTGGAAGCTCGCGCCGATGAGCGCCGACGGCTGGGCGCGGCTCGAGACGCTGGTTGCCGAGCGCGACCCGTACTGCCGCGGCGCGGTGATCCTCGGGCTGAACCAGCCGCTGCAGTATCTCGTCGACAGCTTCCGCTCGGCGACCAACCCGATCGTCAAGGGCTTCATGGTCGGCCGTACGCTGTGGGCCGACGCGTCGCTGCACTGGCTCGCCGGCCGGATCGACGACCAGGCGCTGATCGACGAAGTGGCCGGCAATTTCGCGCAGCTGGTCGACGCCTGGCTCGGCCGCCGCGCCGCCGCGCGCACCGCGGCAGCAGCCTGATGCAGATGTCCGTGACGACCACCCGACTCCTCTTGATCGACAGACGATGACCACCACCGTGAGACTGACCGTCAGCCAGGCGCTCGTGCGCTACCTGGCCGCCCTGCGCGCCGAAGTCGTCCAGCCGGACGGCCGCACCGAAATCCTGCCGTACTGCGGCGGCGTCTTCGCGATCTTCGGGCACGGCAACGTGGCCGGGCTCGGCGAAGCGCTGCACGCCGAAAAGGACCGGCTGCCGACGTTCCGCGCGCACAACGAGCAAGGCATGGCGAATGCGGCCGTCGCGTTCGCGAAAGCGAATTTCCGCCAGCGAATGATGGCGGTGACGTCGAGCATCGGCCCCGGCGCGACCAACATGCTGACCTCCGCCGCGCTCGCGCACGTCGGCCGGCTGCCGCTGTTGCTGCTGCCCGGCGACGTGTTCGTGTCGCGGTTGCCCGACCCGGTGCTGCAGCAGATCGAGGATTTCGAACAGGGCGACGTCAGCGCGAACGACTGCTTCCGGCCGGTGACGCGCTACTTCGACCGGATCACGTCGCCGGAACAGCTGCTCGTGGCGCTGCCGCGTGCGATCCAGGTGATGACCGATCCCGCACAGTGCGGACCCGTGTGTCTCGCGCTGCCGCAGGACGTGCAGACCTTCGCGTACGACTGGCCGGAGGATTTCTTCGCGCCACCGGTGATCCGGATGCGCCGGCCGCCCGCGGACTCGCTCGAACTCGCGGATGCGCTGGACGTGCTGAAGGCCGCGAAGAAGCCGCTGATCGTCGCCGGCGGCGGCGTGCTGTACAGCCAGGCATGGGACGCGCTGCGCACGTTCGCCGACACGCATGGCGTGCCGGTCGCCGAATCGCAGGCCGGCAAGGGCAGCCTCGCGTGGGACCACCCGCTGAACCTCGGCTCGATCGGCGTGACGGGCTCGCCTGCCGCGAACCGCGCGGCCGCACAGGCCGACGTGGTGTTCGCGGTCGGCACGCGCCTGCAGGACTTCACGACCGGCTCGCACGCGCTGTTCGGCAACGCGACGCTGCTGAGCCTGAACGTGCAGCCGTTCGACGCGGGCAAGAAACGCGGCCGGCAATTGATCGCCGACGCGCGCACCGGCCTCGGCCAGCTGTCGGCCGCGCTCGCGGGCTGGCAGGCGGATGCGGCGTGGACCGCCGCGAACCGCGACCAGGCCGCCGCGTGGAACGCGCGCGTGACCGAGCTGACCACGCGCGTGCCGAAGGACACGCTGCCGTACGACGCGGAAGTGATCGGCGCGGTGCGCGACTCCGCGGCCGACGCGGGGCACGACAGCGCGCGCGACGATCTCGTCGTGTGCGCGGCCGGCACGCTGCCAGCCGAGCTGCACAAGCTGTGGCGCAGCGGCGTGCCGGGCAACTATCACATGGACTACGCGTACTCGTGCATGGGCTACGAGGTCGCGGGCGGCCTCGGCGCGAAGCTCGCGCGGCCCGAGCGCGAAGTGATCGTGATCGTCGGCGACGGCTCGTACATGATGCTCAACGCGGAGCTCGCGACGTCCGTGATGCTCGGCCGCAAGATCATCGTCGTGATCCTCGACAACCGCGGCTACGGCTGCATCGAGCGGCTGCAACTGAACTGCGGCGGCGCGAGCTTCAACAACATGCTCGACGACTGCGTGCCCGAGGGCGGCGAACGCTCGACGATCGACTTCGCGATGCATGCGCGCGCGATGGGCGCCGAAGCCGTGCACGTGCGCGACGTCGGCGAGCTGCGCGGCGAAATGAAGCGTGCGCGCGCGGCGAAGACGAGCCAGGTCATCGTGATCGACACGACGCACGAGCGCACGACCGCGGACGGCGGCGCGTGGTGGGAAGTCGCGGTGCCGCAAGTGTCCGCGCGCGCCGGCGTCGACGATGCGCATCGCGCGTATCTCGACGCGAAGACCCGGCAGCGGCGCTGACACGCTTTCCGTTTCAATCCGCCGCTCCGCGACAACAACATTCGAACCAAGGAAGCAAGTCATGAGCTGGAACGTTCGCATCGGTATCAATCCCCTGTCGTGGATGAACGACGACCTGCCGTCGCTCGGCGGCGAGACGCCGCTCGAGACGGCGCTGAAGGAAGGCGCCGAAATCGGCTATGCGGGCTTCGAGCTTGGCAACAAGTTTCCGAAGACGGGCCCCGAGCTGAAGGCGAAGCTCGCCGAATTCGGGCTCGTATGCGTGTCGGGCTGGTATTCGGGCTTCCTCGCGGAAGTCGAACCGGGCATGAGCGACGCCGATGCGCTCGCCGCCGAAATCGAGCGCTGCCGCGCGCACATGACGAAGCTGCAGTTCAACGACGTGAAGGTCGCGGTGTACGGCGAATGCGCGGGCACGATCCAGGGCCGCATCGACACGCCGGTCGCGAAGCGTCCGCGTTTCGTCGACGATGAAGCCTGGCGACGCTATGCGGCACGCCTCGACGCATTCGGCGCGCACCTGCTCGAGACCTACGGGATCAAGCTCGCCTACCATCACCACATGGGCGCTTACGTCGAATCGCCCGCCGACGTCGACCGGCTGATGGCGCTGACCGATCCGGCGAAGGTGTTCCTGCTGTTCGACACCGGTCACGCGTATTTCGGCGGCGCGGCCGATCCCGTCGCACTGCTGAAGAAACACGTGTCGCGCGTCGTGCACGTGCACTGCAAGGACGTGCGGCCGCAGGTCGTCACGCAGGCGCGCAACGGCGGCTGGAGCTTCCTGAACGGCGTGATCAACGGCACCTTCACGGTGCCGGGCGACGGCGCGCTCGATTACGAAGCGACGCTTCGCACGCTGAAGGACGCCGGCTACGAAGGCTGGCTCGTGGTCGAGGCCGAGCAGGACCCGGCCGTCGCGCCGAGCTATCAGTATGCGAAGAAGGGCTACGAATCGCTGCGCGCGATCGTCGACCGGTTGAGCGCGTAAGCCCTGTCACCCCGCTGTCACCCCATTGCGGAGCCCCGTTCCATGACGATTTCTCCCCTGCTGGTCAAAGCATCCGCCGACCGCGAAATCTGCAACGTGACGCCCGAGTCGGCCGGCTGGAAACATGTCGGCTTTCGCGCGCTGCGCCTGAAGGCCGGCGACACCGAAACGCTCGATACCGGCGCGCGCGAACTGTGCGTCGTCGTGCTCACCGGTACGCTGCGCGCGCAAGTCGACGGCGAGACGTACGATGCGCTCGGCAAGCGCGACAGCGTGTTCGAGGAAGTGTCGCCGGACGCGCTGTACGTGCCGGGCGGCAAGACCGTCACGCTGGTCGCGACGCGCGATGCGGAAGTCGCGCTGTGCACCGCGCCTTACGCGAGCGGCGACAAGCGCGTGCAGCGCCTCGACGGCGAACGGATGCGGCGCGCGGTGCGCGGGCACGGCACCAACACGCGCTACGTGTGCGACATCCTGATGGGCGACAATCCGGCCGCCGACCGGCTGCTCGTCGTCGAAGTGATCACGCCCGCGAGCCACTCGAGCAGCTATCCGCCGCACAAGCACGATCGCGACGCGGCGCCGGACGAGACGTCGCTCGAGGAAACCTATTACCACCGGATCGATCCGCCGCAGGGTTTCGCGTTTCAGCGCGTGTACACGGACGACCGCAGCCTCGACGAGGCGTGCGCGGTCGAGAACCACGACGTGGTGCTGGTGCCGCGCGGCTATCACCCGGTGGTCGCGCCGCATGGCTACAACCTGTACTACCTGAACGTGATGGCCGGGCCGAGCCGCGCGTGGGCATTCAAGAACGACCCCGCGCACGAATGGATGCTCGACGCGGCACCCGGGCGCTGACGCATCGATGCGCTGAACGATCGACGGCCGGCGCGCGAGACGCAGGATGAAAACGCGTGCGTGAGCCGCATTTGCGACGACACGGAGTTGCCATGGCGACCACCTTCCCCCGTTTCGCACCCGCGCCCATCTGCGACATCGCGTCGACGCCGATGCTGTCGCACTTCGATGCCGACGTCGCGCGCCGGCTCGGCGACATCGCCATCAATCTCGCGGCGCGCCGCGGGCTGCCGATCGCGGTCGGCATCGTCGGTGAAGCCGCGCCGCTGTTCTATTGCGCGCTGGACGGCAGCCGCGCCAACGACAGCGACGCGATCCGCCGACGACAGAACACGGTGTTCCGTTTCGGCGTCAGTTCGTTCGAGGTCGGCGCGCGCTTTCGCCGCGCCGGCTGGTCGTTGCAGTCGCAGGGATTGTCGGACGCCGACTATGCGCTCGATGGCGGCGGCGTGCCGTTGCGGCTTGCCGGCGGCGGCATCGTCGGCGCGATGACCATCGCAGGGCTCGACGACGCACGCGATCACGCACTCGTCATCGAGAGCCTGCGCTGGCATGTCGGCGCGAACGCGATCGCGATGATCGCGTAGCCGCGCGCGCCGACTCGCGCGATCAGTGCAGCCCGCCGCTCGCGACGAGGCGCTCGCCGGTCAGCCAGCGGGAGTCGTCCGATGCGAGGAACACGGCGACCGACGCGATGTCGTCCGGCTCGCCGAGGCGGCCGAGCGGCGTCTGGCTGCGCACCTGCTTCTCGAGATCCGAGCCGATGATGCCCGCGCTGTGCGTGCCTTCGGTCACGATCATGCCCGGGTTGATCGCGTTCACGCGGATCTTGCGCGGGCCGAGCTCGAGCGCGAGCACGCCGGTGATGGCGTCGACGGCGCCCTTGGTGCCGCTGTACACGGCGCTCGCGGGCGGCGTGATGCTCGTCACGACCGAGCTGATGTTGATGATGCTCGCGCCTTCGCCGAGATGCTTGACGGCGGCCTGCGTCGTCAGCAGCACGCCGAACACGTTTGTGTCGAACTGCCGGCGGTAGTGCTCTTCGGTGATCGCCTCGATCGGCGCGAACTCGTAGACGCCGGAGTTGTTGACCAGCACGTCGAGACGGCCATAGTTTTCGATAGCGGCATCGACGATGCGCTGCGCGTCCGTTGCCTTCGACACGTCGCCGCCCACCGCGACCGCACGGCCGCCCGTTTCGACGATCGCGCTCACGACGGCGTCGGCACCGGCCTTGCTGCTCGCGTAGTTCACGACGACCGACGCGCCTTCGGCGGCCAGCGCCTTCGCGATCGCGGCGCCGATTCCCTTGGACCCGCCCGTGACGATCGCTACCTTGCCTGTCAGCTTGCTCATGATTTCATTCCTCAGTCGGAAGACATTCGATGGATGAGGGCCGGTTGCCGCGTGCGCGGCGCGCCGGCCTTGCTGGCAATATTCGCGGTTCGCGCGACGGCGATAAAGCGGCTCGACACGAATTGACTGGCGGGGTTTGCCGAACAATCGGCGCGCTTGCGCTCAACCGGCACTCAGCCACGCACTGACGACGTCGGCGCCGAGCGCGCCGAGCGCGCCGTCGTAGACGATCCGTCCCCGCCCCATCACCGCGACGCGCCGCGCGAGCCGCGGCGCGAGTTGCAGCCGCTGCTCGATCAGCAGGATCGCGACGCCGTCGGCCTGCAGCGCGGCGAGACAGGCGCCCACCTCGTCGACCGCGAGCGGCGCGAGCCCTTCGGCCGGTTCGTCGACGATCAGCACGCGCGGGCGGCCCGCGAGCGCGCGCACCAGCGCGAGCACCTGCTGTTCGCCGCCCGACAGCCGTCCGGCCTTCACGTCCGCCCGCGCGGCCAGCAGCGGAAAGCGCGCGAGCAACCGGTCGAGCGCCGCGCGTTCGGCCGTGCCGTGCACGCCGCGCAGCCCGAGCCGCAGGTTGTCGCGCACGCTCAGTAGCGGAAACACGTCGCGGCTTTCGGCAACGTAAGCGACACCGCGCCGCGCGATCTCGAAGGTGCGCGCGCCCGCGCATTCGGCGCCGGCGACGCGCACCGAACCCGCCGTGCGCACGAGTCCCATCACGGCCTTCGCGAGCGTCGAGCGGCCCGAGCCGTTGCGGCCGAGCAGCGCGAGCGTCTCGCCAGGCGCGAGCGCGAGATCGACACCGTCGAGCACGGGTTGCATCCTGTACCACGCGCGCAGGCCACGAATGTCGAGCAGCACGCTCATGCGCCCTCGCCAAGATAGGCAGCGCGCACGGCCCGGTCCGCGCGGATCGCGTCGGGCGCGCCGGTTGCGACCACCGCGCCGCGCACGAGCACCGTGATGCGCTCGGCGAAGCCGAACACCGCATCCATGTCGTGCTCGATCATCAACACCGTGCGGCCCTGCGTCGTCGCACGGATCAGCGCGATCATCCGCGCCGCCTGGTCGCGGTTCATGCCGGCCGTCGGTTCGTCGAGCAGCAACGTGCGCGCGCCGCTCGCGAGCGCGATGCCGAGATCGAGCGCGCGCTGCTCCGCATAGCCGAGTTCGCCGGCCGGCGTGTCGCGCCGCCCATCGAGACCGATGTCGCTCAGCACACGCGCGGCCACGCGATCGACCGACGCGGATTCGCGCAGCCGGTTCCACCAGCGCGGCCGCTCGGCCGGCGCATGCAGCGCCGCGCAGCGCAGGTTGTCGAACACGCTCAATCGTGCGAACACGCTCGTCTGCTGAAAACTGCGGCCGACGCCGAGCCGGCTCGCCACGATCGGCCCGCGCCCGCGCAGCTCGACGCCGTGCAGCAGGACGCGCCCGCGCGTCGGCCGCGTCGCGCCGGCGATCACGCCGAACAGCGTCGACTTGCCCGCGCCGTTCGGCCCGATCAGCGCGTGACGCTCGCCGGCCGGGACGTTCAGCTCGACGCCGTCGAGCACGGTCTGCACACCGAAGCGCTGCACGATCCCGTGCAACTCGATCGCGCTGCCGCTCATCGCCCGTCCCCCCGCTTGCCTTGCCCGTGGCTCTGGAACCGTGCACGCCAGCCCCACAGCAACGTGCCGATGCCGGCCGCCGAGCATGCGACGGCCCAGCCCGCCGGCGCATCGGCGTCGATGCCCCACGCGCCGAACGCGATGCCCGTGCCGTCGTCCTGCGCGAAGCGCCATGCATAGCCGAGCTCGGCCGCGCAGACGATCGCGACGGCCCAGAACGCACATGCGCCGACGCCACACAGCACGCGCCAGCGCTCGGCGGGAGGTGCGTCGCCGCGCAACGCATGCGCCAGCGTCTGCGCGATGCCCGCGATCCCGCGCGGCGCCGCGACGACGACCGCGACGAACAGGAGGCCGAGATACAGCGCCCATGCGCGCGACACGCCCGCGACGACGACGCTCAGCGCGGTCAGCACCACCGCGCCGGCCGCCGGCCCGAAGAATGTGCCGGTGCCGCCGATCACTGCTGCAATCAGCACGGTCGCCGAACGCGCCATCGACACGCTGTCGGGCGTCGCGATCTCGACGTCGATCAGCGTCAACGTGCCGGCAATGCCCGCAAAGAACGACGCGCAGGTCACCATCGCAAGCCGCACGCGACGCGGCTCGGTGCCGAGCGCGGCAACGCGCGCGGGGTTGTCGCGCACCGCGTTCGCGAGCCGCGCGAGCGGCGTGCGCGTCAGCGCGTGCATCGCCACCGCGGAGACGATGCACCATGCGGCAATCACGGCGTAGGCCTGCGTTTGCGCGCCGAAATGCCAGCCGCCCAAAGGCGTGCCGCTCGCGCGGTCGATCGGTACGCCGCCGAGGCCGCCGAACCACGCCGGCACGCTCCACGCCGCAGCCGCGACGCACTCGCCGAGGCCGAGCGTGATCATCGCGAACACGGTGCCCGCGCGGCGTGTCGCGAGCAGTCCGGCGATGAACCCGAAGCCCGCGCCGGCCACGCCGCCGACGAGCGGCAACAGCGGCAGCGGGCCGCCGACATGATTGAACCAATGCGCGGCGGCGAATGCGCCAAGGCCCGCGAAGGCTGCATGACCGAACGACAGCAGCCCCGTCGTACCGAGCTGCAGGTTGTACGACAGCGCGAGCACGACGAGCGCGGCCGTCTGTGCGAGATAGCCAAGCACCGCGCCGTGCGGCCACAGCCACGCGGGCAGCGCGACGCACGCGGCGAACAGCACCCAGCGCAGTGCGCCGGCCCGTGCGCGGCTAGCCATCGACACGCTCGCCGAACAGTCCGCGCGGGCGGGCGACCAGCACCGCGACGAGCAGCAGGTACGGGACCAGCGGTGCGAGCTGCGCGATCGACACGGCAGCGACGCTGTCGGGCAGCGCGACACCCGACCATTGCGCGAGGTCGCGCAGCGACGTGTCGCTGGCCGCCGCGAAGGTCTGCGCGAAGCCGACCGCAAGCGACGCGACGAACGCGCCGCCGAGCGAGCCGAGCCCGCCGATCACGACGACCGCGAACACCACCGACCCGACGGTCTCGGCCAGCGCCGGTTCGATCACCGCAAGCGGCGCGCCGATCACGCCGGCCAGCGCCGCGAGCGCGGTGCCGGCGCCGAACAGGCCCGTCATCACGCCCGGCACGTCGTAGCCGAGCGCCTCGACGGCCGCGCGGTGCGTGAGCGCGGCGCGCACGACGAGCCCGATGCGCGACGCGCGCAGCAGCGCGCCGAGCGCGACCAGCATCGCCGCGGCAATCGCCATCATGAAGAGCCGGTAGCGCGGCAGCGCGAGGCCGAACACGGCCACGGGCGCACCGTCGAACAGCGGCGGCACCGGCGCCGGCAGCGGCGCGAGGCCCCACAGGAGTTTCGCGCCCTCGCCGATCAGGTACGCGAGCCCGACGGTCAGCAGCAGTTCGCTCGTGTGTCCATGCGGCTGTACGCGACGCAGCAGCCAGCGCTCGCAGCCGGCGCCGAGCAACCCGACCGCGAGCGGCGCGAGCGCGAGCGCGGCCCAGAAACCCGCGCGGGCCGCGATGCTGTATCCAATGTATGCGCCGAGCATGTAGAAGCTCGCGTGCGCGAAGTTGAGCACGCCCTGCACGCTGAAGATCAGCGTGAGGCCAGCCGACAGCATGAACAGCAGCAACCCGTAGCTGAGGCCATTGAACGCCTGGAGCGCGAACGCGTGCACGCCGCGCGCCCGTCAGCCGGCGAGCGGTTCGAGCGCCGCGCGCAGCGCGTCGGGCAGCGGCACCGGGCGGCGTGTGCCGCGATCGACGTACACGTGCACGAAATGCCCTTGCGCGGCCGGCGCGGCTTCCCCAGCCGCGAACAGTCCGATCTCGTAGCGCACACTCGACGTGCCGAGCTTCGCGACGCGCAGCCCCGCATCGACCGACTGCGGAAACACGAGCGGCGCGAAGTAGTTGCACTGCGTCTCGACCACGAGCCCGATCGTCTGCCCGTGCTCGACGTCGAGCACACCCGCGCGGATCAGGTATTCGTTCACGACGGTGTCGAAGTAGCTGTAGTAGACGACGTTGTTCACGTGCCCATAGACGTCGTTGTCCATCCAGCGGGTCGTGATCGGCAGGAAGTGGCGATAGGCGTCGCGGGAACGCGGCTGCGGCTTGTCGGACATGGCGATGGCAGTCAGGATGAAGAAGGCGCAGCGGACGGCGCGCGATGGCCGTTCGCGACGGCGCGCCGGCCAACGGCGGGATGCCGCGTCGCGATCGCGCGCGGCGCGGCGGATGACATTCCGGGAGCGGCGCGGCCCGTCACTGCCCCGCTCGATCGACGAATTCGAAATCGAGGCCGCGCGCGCGCATCCAGTCGGCCAGCGCGTAGCCGGTGCCGGCGCGCCACGGGCGCAGCAACGGCGGCTCGACGAGCCGGTATTCGAGCAGCTCCGGCGACAGCGCGACGGTGCCCGACGCGCGCACGTGGTACGCGATGATCAGCTCGTTCTTGCGCATGAATTCATAGACGCCGACCAGCGTGACCTGCTCGGCCTTCAGCGCGGTTTCCTCGAACACCTCGCGCGCGATGCCGTCCTCGGGCGTCTCGCCGTTCTCGAGGAAACCGGTGATCAGCGCGAACATCCCCTCCGGCCAGGCCGCATTGCGCGCGAGCAGGATCTTGCCGTCGAGCTCGACGATCGCGGCCACCACCGGCAGCGGGTTGTTCCAGTGCACGTAGCCACACTCGTCATCCGGGCAGGCCTGGCGGACGCGCCCGCCCTCGTGTTCGGGATCGGCGCGCTCGGTCAGCGGACGCGCGCAGCGCGGGCAAAAACGGTAGTCGGCGATGGTCATCGATGGGGATCTGGCAGGCGCCGACGGCGGCCGGCAAGCCGCCTCGCACGCCCGCTCGGCGCAGGAAAGGCTTCATTCTAGCGAGTTTGCCCGCGTCGCTGACGATCCGGCCCCGATGATGTCAGGGTTGCATGCGCGGTTGCGCACGCCCGCGTGCGGCCGTCGCCGCGAAGCCGGCGGCACCGACGAGCAAGGCACCCGCCGCGACCCACAGCGCCGGCGAGAACGACCCGAAACGCGCGGTCAGCGGCGCCGCGACGAGCGGGCCGAGAATCTGCCCGACCCCGTAGGACGCGGTCGCATAGCCCATCAGCCCGGCCGCGCGTTCGCCGTGCAGCCGCCGGGCCTCGCGCATCGCGAACAGCGTGATGGCGGTGAACGGCAGGCCGAGCAGCGCGCTCCCGATCGAGAAGCCCACCGCATTCGGCCACACGATCCCCGCCGCGATCCCGAGCGCCTGCGTCGCGCAACCGGCGGCGAGCAGCAGCCGGTTGTCCCAATGGCCGGGCAGCCGCGCGGCCGCGATCGCGCCGACGATCAGCGCCGCGCCGAACATCGGCCAGAACAGGTCCGGCCACGGCGAGCCGGCCGGCAGCGCGGCGCGCGCGATCACTGGCAGGAACGTCGCGGTGATGATGTAGCCGAAACCCGGCATCCCGTACAGGACGACGAGCCATGCGGCGTCGGCCCGATGGCGCCGCGCGTCGTGCGGTGCCGCGTCCGTCGCCGCATGCAGGACGGGCGCGGCCGACGTGGCGCCTGCCGCCGCCGGCACCGGCGCGCTGCCGAACGTGCGACAGATCGCGATCGACAACACCGCCGACAACGCCGCGAAGCCGAGCCAGCCGGGCGCGGCGCGATGGCCGGCCAGTGCGCTGCCGATCAGGCCCGTCAGCACGATGCCGACGCCGGGCCCCGCGTAGATCACCCCGCTCCATTCGGGCGCGTGCAGTTCGGCGAGCCGCCGCAGCCCCCATTGCGACACGAACACGAACGTCCATGCGCTGACGACGCCCGCGACGAAGCGCACCACGAGCCACACCGGCAGCACATGGCCGATGCCCATCGCGGCGGTCAGCAGCACGGTGGCGGCAAGCCCGAAGCGCACCATCCGCGCGGGCGCGACGCGCATCGCCGCGCAACTGACCGCGCCGACGAAATAGCCCGCGTAGTTCGCCGACGCGAGCCAGCTGCCGGCTTTCAGGCCGATCGAGCCGTCGGCGAGCATCAGCGGCAGCAGCGGCGTGAACGCGAAGCGGCCGATGCCGAGCGCGACGGCAAGCCCGATCATGCAGGCAAGCGCGACCGCGCGGGCGCGACGGTCGGCGTCATCGGAAAGGGGTACGCCGGCGGCGCTCGGAGCATCGGAACGGGACATGGCGGCATGGGCCGCGCGGGTTGCGCAACGGCCGGAACGAGAATCGGATTGCTTGTATCGTAGCTTGACCGAACGTTCTCTAAAAACGAATAATTGAGAATCCAGCAATCTCACGGAGAGAATCATGGACCTGGCGGCGCTGGCGATTTTCAGGGCCGTCGTGCGCGAGAACGGCATCACGCGCGCGGCGGCGAAGCTCAATCGCGTGCAGTCGAACGTGACGACGCGCATCAAGCAGCTCGAGGAGGAACTCGGCGCGGCGCTGTTCGTGCGCGACGGCCGCCGGCTCGTGCTGACGCCGGCCGGGCATACGCTGCTGCCGTACGCGGAGCGACTGCTCGAGCTTGCCGACGAGGCGCGCGACGCCGTGCGCGAGGATACGCCGCGCGGGCGGCTGCGGCTCGGCACGATGGAAAGCACGGCCGCGAGCCGGCTGCCGGCCGTGCTCGCGCGCTATCACCATGCGTGGCCCGACGTGTCGCTGGAACTCGTGACCGGCACGACCGGCTGGCTGATCGACAAGGTGCGCGACTTCGAGGTCGACGCGGCGCTGTTCGCGAGGCCGCCCGAGCCGGACACGCTGCCCGACACGTTCGAGACGGTGCCCATCTTCCGCGAGGACCTGGTGCTGCTGACGCCGCGCGGCCATCCGCCGGTGCGCACGCCGCGCGACGTGATCCTGCCGACGCTGATCGCGTTCGAGCGCGGCTGCACGTACCGGAAGTATGTCGAGCGATGGTATGCGGCGCACGGGATGAAACCCGCGCGCGTGCTCGAACTGGGTTCGTATCACGCGATCGTCGCGTGCGTCGCGGCCGGTGCGGGCGTCGCGGTCGCGCCGCGCTCGGTGCTCGAGCTTCAGCCCGAGACCGGCAACGTCGCCGCCCACAGGATCGCGGAACTCGAAGCAATCGACACGCTGCTCGCGTGGCGGCACGGTTACGCGTCGGCGGCACTCGCCGCGTTGCGCGATGCGCTCGGCGATGCCGCGCGGCAGTCGGGAGATTCGCCCTCGTTGCCGGCAACGGCATTACCGGCCTGATTCCGCCGCGCCGACGCGCCGGCATGCGCTCATCCTGCGCACCGGCAAAAACAAAACGACCCGACCGGCCACCGCCGATCGGGTCGTTTTCTCGTGCGCTGCGACGGGGTCAGCAAGACCGCATCGCATCAGCCATGCCGATCAAAGACGCTCTTCAACCCAGCCCTTGACGCCTGCCAGCGCGCCCGGCAGGTTCGCCGGTTCCGTGCCGCCTGCCTGCGCCATGTCCGGACGGCCGCCGCCCTTGCCGCCCACCTGCTGCGCGACGAAGTTCACGAGCTCGCCGGCCTTGACCTTCTTGCTCGCGTCCGGCGTGACGCCCGCGATCAGGCTGACCTTGCCGCCTTCGACGGCCGCGAGCACGATCGCCGCGCTCTTCAGCTTGTCCTTCAGCTTGTCGACCGTTTCGCGCAGCGTCTTCGCGTCGGCACCGTCGAGCGTCGCCGCGAGCACGTACACACCGCCAATTTCGACGGCCTGCTGCGCGAGTTCATCACCCTGGCTCGATGCGAGCTTCGACTTCAGCGCGCCCAGTTCCTTCTCGAGCGACTTCACCTGGTCCTGCACCTGCGCGATGCGCTGCGTGAGCTCCGACGGCTGTGCCTTCAGCGCCGCCGCCGCCTGGTTCACGCGGGCGTCGAGCTCCTGCACATAGCGCACCGCGTTGTCACCGGTGATCGCCTCGACGCGGCGGATGCCGGCCGCGACGCCGCCTTCGACGACGATCTTGAAGAAGCCGATATCGCCGGTGCGGTGCACGTGCGTGCCGCCGCACAGTTCGCGCGAGAAGCCGAGGTCGAGCACGCGCACTTCGTCGCCGTACTTCTCGCCGAACAGCGCCATCGCGCCGCCCTTCACCGCTTCGTCATACGGCATCACGCGCACGATGCCCGGCGCGTTCGCGAGGATTTCGTTGTTGACGATCTGCTCGACGCGACGGATTTCGTCGTCGGTCATCGGCGCGTTGTGCGCGAAGTCGAAGCGGGTTTTCTCCGCGTCGACGAGCGAACCCTTCTGCTGCACGTGCGCGCCGAGTACTTCACGCAGCGCCTTGTGCATCAGGTGGGTGGCCGAGTGGTTGCGCTGGGTGCGCGCGCGGCGGTGCGCGTCGATTTCCGCGCGCAGCACGTCGCCGATCTTCAGCGTGCCCTGTTCGAGCGTGCCGTGGTGGCCGATCACGTCGGCCTGCACCTTCAGCGTGTCGGCCACCGCGAAGCGCGTCGACGCATTCGCGAGCACGCCCTGGTCGCCGACCTGGCCGCCCGATTCCGCGTAGAACGGCGTGTGGTCGAGCACGACGACCGCATCCTGGCCGTGCTTCACTTCGTTGACGGCAGAACCGTCGACGTACAGCGCGACGACCTTCGCGTCGTCGAACGCGATTTCCTCATAGCCGTGGAAGGTGGTCTTCGCGCCCGAGTATTCGAGGCCCTGCGTGGCCTTGAACTTGCCGGCCGCGCGCGCCTGTTCGCGCTGGCGCGCCATCGCGTCGTCGAACGCCGGCTCGTCGACCGTCATCCCGCGCTCGCGGCACACGTCGGCCGTGAGGTCGAGCGGGAAGCCGTAGGTGTCGTGCAGCTTGAACGCGAGTTCGCCGTCGAGCACCTTGCCGCCCTTCGCCTCGACATCCGCGAGCGCGGCCTCGAGGATCGACATCCCGTGTTCGATCGTCTCGAAGAAGCGCTCTTCTTCCTGACGCAGCACGTCCGTCACGCGCTGTTCGGCTTCCTTCAGTTCCGGATACGCGGCGCCCATCTCGGCGACGAGGTCGGCCACCAGCTTGTGGAAGAACGAGCCCTTGCGACCGAGCTTGTAGCCGTGGCGGATCGCGCGGCGCACGATGCGGCGCAGCACGTAGCCGCGGCCTTCGTTGCCGGGGATCACGCCGTCGACGATCAGGAACGAGCACGCGCGGATGTGATCGGCGATCACCTTCAGCGAGTTGTTGTTCAGGTCGCTGATCTCGGTCACGCGCGCGGCGGCCTTGATCAGGTTCTGGAACAGGTCGATCTCGTAATTGCTATGCACGTGCTGCAGCACCGCGGCGAGACGCTCGAGGCCCATGCCGGTGTCGACCGACTGCTTCGGCAGGCGCGTCATGTTGCCCTGCGCGTCGCGGTTGAACTGCATGAATACGAGGTTCCAGATCTCGATGTAGCGGTCGCCGTCTTCTTCGGGCGATCCCGGCGGACCACCCCAGACGTCCGGGCCGTGGTCGTAGAAGATTTCCGTGCACGGGCCGCACGGGCCCGTGTCGCCCATCGTCCAGAAGTTGTCCGACGCGTAGCGCGTGCCCTTGTTGTCGCCGATGCGGATGATCCGCTCGGTCGGCACGCCGACTTCCTTCGCCCAGATGTCGTAGGCTTCGTCGTCTTCCTGGTAGACGGTGACCCACAGCTTTTCCTTCGGCAGCTGGTAGACCGTGGTCAGCAGTTCCCACGCGAACTTGATCGCGTCATGCTTGAAGTAGTCGCCGAACGAGAAATTGCCGAGCATCTCGAAGAACGTGTGGTGGCGCGCCGTGTAGCCGACGTTCTCGAGGTCGTTGTGCTTGCCGCCCGCGCGCACGCTGCGCTGCGCCGTGGTGGCGCGCGAGTACGGACGCGGGTCCGTGCCGAGGAACACGTCCTTGAACTGGACCATGCCCGAGTTCGTGAACATCAGCGTGGGGTCGTTACCGGGCACGAGGCTCGACGAGCGGACGATCGTGTGGCCCTTCGATTCGAAGAATTTGAGGAATTTCTCGCGGATTTCGGCAGCTTTCATGGCGTGCGGGGAATGTCTGGCTGAGACGGCTTCAAACGCCGGCCGTCCTCGCGGACGCACGGCGGGCAAATATCGTAAACGATCGATTATACGATACAGACCGGCGCCCCAGACGGCAGCGGCCCGGCGCGGCGGACGACCGGCCTGGGCCACCCTTGCGGCCGATTCGCCTTAAGATGCTCGGCATGCCAATCCGCCTTGCCCCGGCCAGGCGAGCCATGAAAGGAGACGATTCGACGATGGGTGCCTTGAGCCATATCCGCGTGCTTGACCTGACCCGCGTGCTCGCGGGCCCGTGGTGCGCGCAGACGCTCGCCGACTTCGGCGCGGACGTAATCAAGGTCGAGCGCCCCGGCGCCGGCGACGACACGCGCCACTGGGGGCCGCCGTACCTGAAGGACGCGAACGGCGACGATACGGCGGAGGCCGCGTACTATCTCGCGGCGAACCGCAACAAGCGCTCGGTGACGATCGACATCGCGACGCCGGAAGGCCAGCAGATCGTGCGCGAGCTCGCCGCGCAGAGCGACGTCGTGCTCGAGAACTACAAGGTCGGGCAGTTGAAGAAGTACGGGCTCGATTACGAATCGCTGCGCGCGGTGAAACCCGATCTCGTCTACTGCTCGGTCACGGGCTTTGGCCAGACGGGCCCGTACGCGCACCGCGCGGGCTACGACTTCATCGTCCAGGGAATCGGCGGATTCATGAGCATCACCGGCGAGCGCGACAGCGAGCCGGGCGGCGGCCCGCAGAAGGCCGGCGTCGCGATCGCCGATCTCGCGACGGGCCTCTACTCGACGATCGCGGTACTCGCCGCGCTTGCGCACCGCGACCGGACGGGCGAAGGCCAGTACATCGACATGGCGCTGCTCGACGTGCAGGTCGCGCTGCTCGCGAACATGAACACCAACTTCCTTGCGAGCGGTAAGCCGCCGGTGCGCTGGGGCAACGCGCACCCGAACATCGTGCCGTACCAGACGTTCCAGACGAGCGACGGCTGGATCATCGTCGCGGTCGGCAACGACGGGCAGTTCCGCAAGTTCGTCGAGGCCGGCGGCCGGCCCGAGCTGGCCGACGACGAACGGTTCGCGACCAACCCGTCGCGCGTGCGCCATCGCGATACGCTGGTGCCGATCCTCGCCGAGATGGTGAAGACGCGCGGCAAGGCCGACTGGATCGGCGCGCTCGAAGCGGCCGGCGTGCCGTGCGGGCCGATCAACGAGCTCGACGAGGTGTTCGACAACGAGCAGGTGGTCGCGCGCGGGATGCAGGTATCGCTGCCGCACCCGTGCGGCGCGGACGTGAAGCTCGTGCGCAATCCGATCCGGATGAGCGCGACGCCGCCCGATGCGCGCACCGCCCCGCCGCTGCTCGGCGCGCAAACGGAAGACGTACTGCGCGACATGCTCGGCTACGACGCGGCGCGCATTGCGGCGCTGAAGGCGAAGCAGGCGATCTGAACCGACCCGGACGAGTGCGCCGCGGCGCCTCCGGAGACACGCGGCGGCGTGCCCGAGCGCCGGCGGACGCTGACGGCTCGATGGATCGGCGCTTAGCAGCTAGCCACTAGCGCGCGAGCGCATCGAGCCAGCCTCGCGCGTCGGGCCAGTCGCCGAGTCCGCTGTCCGCGTTGATGTGGCCGCGCGGGCCGAGGTCATGGAAGGCGCTGCCCCACGCATCCGCGCAGCCGCGCGCGAACGCGATCGAGCCGTACGGATCGTCGCTGCTTGCAACCACGCAGGTCGGAAACAACAGCCGCTCATGCGGCACCGGCCCGAAGCCGTGCGCGTCGGCCGGAAACGCCGGCCCGGCAGGATCGGGCAACGCGACGAGCAACGCGCCGCGCACCTTCGCGAGCGCGGCCGGCCGCGCGTAGCGCGTCGCCCACCACGCGGTGGTCAACGTGCCGAGGCTGTGCGCAACGATCGTCACGGGGCCCGGTGCGGTCTCGACCGCGCGGTCGAGCGCGAGACACCAGCCGTTGCGGAACGCACTGTTCCAGTCGGGCATCGCGACGCGCACGAAACGCGCGTCAGCGCGCTCCCAACGGCTTTGCCAGTGGAGCGGACCGGAGTTGCCGTAGCCCGGCAGCACGAAAACGAGAGAATCGCTCATGGATGGTTCGTCGACGAATGAAGTCGTTATGTAACGTCGACGAAGTGTCGCACACCCGGTCCTCCCTGATACTGCCTGTCGAATCGCGGAATGGATGTGCGAAGCAGAAACGGGCCGTGACGCTGCGGCAACACCGTCACGACCAGCCGGCGCTCATGCGCGCCGGCTTCGATCAGCGCACGCCGGCGCCGACCAGGCCACCCGCCGCGGCGCCGGCAACCGTGCCGACCGGGCCGCCCGTGATCAGGTAGCCCAGCGCGCCGCCCGCGGCCGCGCCGATACCGGCATTACGCTGCGTCGTCGTCATCGCGCATGCGCCGAGCTGCGACAGGGCCGCGACGATTACCGCGGTACGAACGAGAAAAGTGGTCTTCTTCATCATGATTGTTGGTGTCCTCCCGCCAGCAAAAAATACGAATGGCGGCATTGAATCGGTAAAAGCCATCATAGGAAAAGCCGAATGCGCCGGGCAATCCGATTTACGTCGTGTTACAGCCGACACACAATCGAGATATTGCGGTTCCGCGCCGCGAACCGCCCGGCCAGTGGCGCAACCCGCGCGGGACGGACCCCGGTCAGGTAGAATTGCGGGATTACCCCGGCGCGACGCGCCGACACAACCTGACGCCAACCGCATGAGCACCGAACGCAACGACGCCCCCGCGGCTTCCAATTTCATCCGCAACATCATCGACGACGACAACCGCACCGGCAAATGGGGCGGCCGCGTCGAGACGCGCTTTCCGCCCGAGCCGAACGGCTATCTGCACATCGGCCATGCCAAGAGCATCTGCCTGAACTTCAGCGTCGCGCGCGACTACGGCGGCGTGTGCCACCTGCGCTTCGACGACACGAACCCCGAAAAGGAAAGCGTCGAGTACGTCGACTCGATCGTCGACGCGGTCCGCTGGCTCGGCTTCGACTGGCGCAAGGATGCGGTCGATCACCAGTATTTCGCGAGCGACTACTACGACAAGCTGTACGAATTCGCCGAGTTGCTGATCCAGCGCGGCAAGGCATACGTCGACAGCCAGAGCGCCGAGGAAATGCGCGCGAACCGCGGCTCGCTGACCGAAGGCGGCAAGCCGTCGCCGTTCCGCGACCGTTCGCCCGAGGAAAACCTCGACCTGTTCCGCCGCATGAAGGCCGGCGAGTTCAAGGAAGGCGAGCACGTGCTGCGCGCGAAGATCGACATGGCTTCGCCGAACATGAACATGCGCGATCCGGTGATCTACCGGATCCGCTACGCGCACCACTACCGCACCGGCGACGCGTGGTGCGTGTATCCGATGTACGACTACACGCACTGCATCTCGGATGCGCTCGAAGGCATCACGCATTCGCTGTGCACGCTCGAGTTCGAGGATCACCGCCCGCTGTACGACTGGGTGCTGAACGAACTCGCGGAAGCCGGCGTGTTCACGCGCCCGCTGCCGCAGCAAATCGAATTCTCGCGGCTGAACCTCACGTACGCGATCACGAGCAAGCGCAAGCTGCTGCAGCTCGTCACCGAAGGCCACGTCGACGGCTGGGACGACCCGCGGATGCCGACGATCGTCGGCGTGCGACGCCGCGGCTTCACGCCGGAGAGCATCCACTTGTTCTGCGAGCGGATCGGCGTAACGAAGATCGATTCGTGGATCGACATGAGCATCTTCGAAGGCGCGCTGCGCGACGACCTCGACGACAAGGCAGCGCGTACGGTCGCGGTGCTCGATCCGCTGAAGCTCGTGATCGACAACTATCCGGAAGGCCAGGAAGAAGCGTGCACGGCGCCCGTGCATCCGCATCACCCGGAGCGCGGCGTGCGCACGTTCCCGATCTCGCGCGAGCTGTGGATCGAACGCGAGGACTTCGTCGAGAACCCGCCGAAGGGTTATTTCCGCCTGTTCCCGGGCAACAAGGTGCGCCTGCGCTACGGCTACGTGATCGAGTGCACGGGCTTCGACAAGGACGCCGACGGCAACGTGACGGCCGTGCACTGCAACTATTTCCCGGACAGCAAGTCGGGCACCGAAGGCGCGAACACGTACAAGGTCAAGGGCAACATCCACTGGGTCAGCGTGAAGCATGCGCAGGCGGCCGAAGTCCGGATCTACGACCGGCTGTTCAAGGAGCCGCATCCGGACGCGGGCGGCGCGAACTTCCTCGAGGCGCTGAATCCGGATTCGAAGAAGGTCACGCAGGCCTACGTCGAACCGGGCGCCGGCGACGTTGCGCCGGAAACGCGCCTCCAGTTCGAGCGTCACGGCTATTTCGTCGCCGACCGCGTCGATTCGAAACCGGGCAAGCCCGTGTTCAACCGGATCGTCGGGCTGCGCGACAGCTGGGGCAAGCCGGCCTGACGGCCTGCTCCATGCACGGCGCGCGGCTCCGGGCCGGCGTCGCGCGACGATAAAAAAACCGGCCTTCGGGCCGGTTTTTTATTGCGCGCGCGGGATCGTCGGAATCGACGCGGCAGCGCTCACGCGCCCGCCAGTCGCCGGTGCAGATCCGCGAGCGACAGCGTCGTGCGAAACAACCGCGCGAGGCTGCGGCTCGCATATGCGTCGACGTCGCCGGGCGCGGTCCAGCGATACGCGTCCATCTCGGGAATCGGCGAGCCGTCGCGACGGCTCGGGAACATCGACGTGCACGTGCAGTGCGCGAGATCGATCTCGTCGTCCGCGACCTGCACCGCGAACAGGTGCAGGTCCTTGTCGTGACGATATGCGAAGCGGCCGAGATCGAGCAGCCGCGCCGCCGCGAGTTCGATGCCGGTTTCCTCGCGCAGCTCCCGCAGCGCCGCGTCGGCCGGTGACTCGCCGGGCTCGCCCTGCCCCTTCGGGATGTCCCAGTGCGTGGTATCCGTCGCGTGCGCGAGGAACACGCGGCCGGCCCCGTCGAGAATCACGACGCCGCACGATACCGTGCGCCGCGCACCGCTGCGCTTCATTGCTCGCGCGCTCAGCGCTTCTGCAGCTGCCACTTGCCCGCGGCGGTCTTGCAGTAGACGGGCTTGAGCGTCATCGTCTGGCCCTTCGCGGTAATGTCGGTGGCGATTTCGCGGCAGGTCTTGCCGTCGTTCTCGGACGTCGACGGCGTGAGCTTCGCGTCGATCTGCGTGCCGCGGCCGCTGCTCTGCCACGTCGTGGTCTCGCCGTCCTTGCCTTCGTCGCGCACCTGCACGACGGCCTTGGCCAGCGACGCGCGATCGGTCTTGCTGAAATAGGTCAGCGGCGTGTCGTTCAGGAAGCCCAGGTTGCTTTGCGCGTGGGCGGGCAGCATCGCGGCTGCGCACGCGGCGCCGGCCAGCACGCGCGTGACGACGGAAAGGGATGCACGCATCGACATGTGTTGTTCTCCTTGGATGTTCGATCGAACGGCATGGCGCACGGCCGGCGACCCGGCACGCGCCACGCCCGTCAGCCAGCGAGCATAGCATGCGTGCCGCAAGGTCCGTGTTCTAGCGCGCGGCCGACGTGGCCGCCGGTTGATATCCGTCGGTCAGCGTGTTCAGGAACGCGATCACGTCCTTGATCTCGGCCGTGTTCAGCGCGGGTGCGTCGCCGCGCTTGCGGTCGAACGGCGGCTCGCGGTTGATGTTCGGCCAGTAGCGCTTCGGCAGGTCGTCATACACCTGCACCTTGCCGTGCACGACCGGATAGAACTTCTCGGGATGGATGTCGCGCTCGACGTAGAAGCGCATCACGTCCTCGAGCGAGTGGTACACGCCGTTGTGGAAGAACGTCTTGCGCAACGCGACGTTGCGCAGCGACGGTGTGCGGAACAGCCCGCAGAATTCGTCGCGGCCCTTCAGGTCGGTGCGCTCGGGGCCGCACGCGCCGAGATCGTGGAAGCGCGGATCGCGATTGACCGGCAGCGCGCGGTTGCGCGGCACCGCGATCGCGATCAGGCCGAAATCGCTGAACTGCGGCGGCCCCCCTTCGAGCGTGCGCTGGCTCACGTGACAGCTCGCGCAGTTGCCCTTCTTCTCGTCGTTGAACAGCTGCAGCCCGTGCAACTCGGCGGGCGTGAGTTGCGCGTGGCCGGCCAGATACGCGTCGTACTTGCTCGTGTACGGATCGAACAATGCCGGCTGCTGCTGGAATGCGTCGAGCGCACGCAGCACCGCTCCGAACGTCGCCTGGTCGTCGCCGAGGACCCGATCGCCGAATGCCTTGCGGAACGCGTCGGCATAGGGCGCGGCACGCACCGCCTTCGCGACCCGCGCCGGCGAGCTGCTCATCTCGAATGGCGACGTGAGGGGAATACGCGCCTGCGCATCGCGCGTGTCGACGCGACCGTCCCAGGTCAATCCACCGGTCGGGCCTGCATCGATGCTTTCGTCGCCTTCGTCGGGCGAATCGTGGAAGTGCTCGGTGAATGGCGGAATGCCGCGCACGTACTTCAGCGACGGCACCGCGCGAAAGCCCATGCGATGCATGTCGTCGCCGCCGAGCTGCACCGACAGCGCGTTCGGCGGGCCGAACGCATGCTCGGCGCTATGACACGACGCGCATGCGAGCTTGCCGGAGCCGGACAGCGACGGATCGAAGAACAACTGCTTGCCGAGCGCCGTCATCTGCTTCACGCCCTCGAATACCTGCGCGCGTGTCTGCGGCTGGCTGGCCGGCGCGACCGCCGGGGCGGCCGGGGCGGCTTGTGCCGCCGACACGACGGAGACCGCCTGCGCGTTCGCACCGGGCCGCGCATCGCAGCCGGCGAGCGGCGCGAGCCCGCCCATCAGCGCGAGCGTCGCCGCGGCGGGGATCAACGATCGCGCGAACGCGAAGGATTTCAGAAGGCTGTGCATCGTCGTTCTTCTTGTAGCGGTGGGCAATCGGCCGGAGCTTATGTCAGTTCCGTGACCGGTGCATGACGTTCGACCGACAGTCAATTGAAAGCGCCCCTACACCCGGCTGTCAAACGGGTTCCAGATAATGCGCGCAGCCGGTTGGTGCCCCCTGGTTCCTGCGCCGGCCCGACGCCAACCCGGTTCCCACACGCGACAAACGACGAAAGAGAGAGAACATCGCATGAAGAAGCACGCCTGGATTCGCTACACGCCGATCGCCCTCGCGGCCGCGCTCAGCCTGACCGCCTGCGGCGGCGACGATGTCACGCAGCAAGGCCTGTCGGCCGTCAAGAACGTCGTCGTGATCTACGCGGAAAACCGCAGCTTCGACAACCTCTACGGCAACTTCCCGGGCGCGAACGGTCTGCAGAACGCAACGACTGCGAACTCGGTGCAGAAAGATCGCGACGGCTCGACGATGGCGACGCTGCCGAAGGTCTGGGGTGGCCTGACCGCAACCGGCATCACGCCCGCGGTCACCGAAGCGATGACGGCGAACCTGCCGAACGCGCCGTTCGCGATCGACGATCCCAACGGCTTCAACCAGTCGATGAGCATCGCGACGCGCGACATCGTGCACCGCTTCTACCAGGACCAGATGCAGATCGACGGCGGCAAGAACGACATGTATGCCGCATGGACCGATGCGGGCGGCCTGACGATGGGCCACTACACGCCGGATCCGTCGAAGCTGCCGCTGTGGAAGATCGCGCAGCAATACGTGCTGGCCGACAACTTCTTCATGGGCGCGTTCGGCGGCTCGTTCCTGAACCACCAGTACCTGATCTGCGCATGCGCGCCGTTCTATGCGAACGCCGACAAGAGTCCGGCGGCCGGCAAGATCGCAGTCCTGAACGCCGACGGCAAGTCGCTGGCAGTCGCCGCGAACTCGCCGGCCTCGGCGCTGAGCGGCCCGCCGAAGTTCGTCAACGACGGCGCACTGACGCCGGACTTCTACGGTGTCAACACGATGCAGCCGGCGTACCAGCCGAGCGGTAACAAGGCCGCCACGGGCGGCGACCCGCTGCTCGCCGACCCGGCCAATCCTTCGACGATGCCGCCGCAGACGGCGACCAACATCGGCGACCTGATGACCAACGCAAACGTGTCGTGGGCATGGTATAGCGGCGCTTGGGGCCAGGCGCTGCAGGCGAGCCAGAACGGCACGTCGAACGTGATCTACGGCGCCGACCTCTCGACGCCGAACTTCCAGCCGCACCATCAGCCGTTCAACTACTACGCGAACCAGGCACCGGGCACCGCGAGCCGCGCGCAGCACCTGCTCGACGGCGGCGCGAACGGCGCGGACTTCATCAAGGCGATCGACACGGGCACGCTGCCGCAAGTTACGTTCTACAAGCCGCAGGGCAACCTGAACGAGCACCCGGGGTACACGGACGTCACCTCCGGCGATCAGCACATCGCGGACGTGATCGCGCACCTGCAGGCCAGCCCGCAGTGGAAGAACATGGTCGTGGTCGTCACGTACGACGAAAACGGCGGCTTCTGGGATCACGCAGCGCCGCCGAGCGGCGATCGCTGGGGCCCCGGCACCCGCATTCCGGCGCTGATCGTGTCGCCGTTCGCGAAGAAGGGTTTCGTGGACCATACGCAGTACGACACGGGTTCGATCCTGCGCTTCATCACGCGTCGCTTCTCGCTGCCGCGCCTCGCGGGCCTGCAGCAGCGCGACGACGCGCTGAAGGCGAACGGCGCGCAGCCGATGGGCGACCTGACGAACGCGCTCGCGCTGTCGCCGAACCTGTAACGCCATCGCGGCGAACGGGCCGGCCGCGGTGCCGGCCCGGACGAACGAAGGGCGGCCCCGCGGGGCCGCCCTTTTTTCATGCGCGCGCGGTGCCGCGCGGCCGCGTCACCAGCCGTACTTCAGCTCGATCCCGGCGTAGTCCGCGTTGTGCCCGCCCGCCTGCCGGATCGCGTCGCCGACCTGGAAGTGCACGGCCTCGACCGCGCCGATCAGGTTCGCGGCGATCGTCCAGTCCGCACGCAGCTGCACGTACATCCCCGTCCACAGGCCGCCCTTGCCTGCCGTGCCGGGCACCGCGACGTTCGGCTGCTGATAGACGGCGTCGCCGGTCGTCTCGCGCCACTGGAAGCCGAGCGCACCGAGCAGCGACAGGTTCGGCGACGGCTTCAGCGTCACCGACGGCTTCACGTGGATCAGGTTCGAGTAGCCCGTGTAGCCGGCCAGCGTGAAGTAATAACCGTTCGGAAAGAGCGGGTTGAAGGTGCCGACGCGGCCATCGTGCGGATGCCGGTCGCCCGATGCCGCATCGACTTGCAGCGCGATGCGCGGCGACCACGGCGCATCGAGCTTGTAGCCGGCGATCGAGCCGACGGCCCACGCACCGATCGTGTTGTTACCGACCGTCCCCGTCTGCAGCATCGTCTCGAGATCCCAGTCGAAGCGGCCCTGCGTGCCGGTGTAGCGCAAGTCCCATACGTCGCGATGCTCGGGGCCGCTCGCATCGAGGAAACGCGCGTTGCTGCGGTTGTAGCGCGACCAGTAGCCGGACAGATCCCCCGGCCCGACCGACTGCCGCTCGAAGCGCACGCCACTGAACGTGAGGTCGCGGTTCGACACGTCATCGAACGCGGACATCGTGCGGTTCTGCACGGGCTGCGTCGCATAGCCGATGAAGCGCCACTTCTGATATTCGTAGTCGGCCCACACTGCATCGAACGCCTGCCTCACGTTCGGACCGTCGCGCGTGGCAATGAAGCGCTGCAGGTCGAACGCCATTTCCTGCCGGCCGACGCGGAACTTGAACGTGCCACCGCCGAGCGCGCCCGTGTAGGTCGCGAATGCCTGTTCGAGATCGAGCGGGTTCCTGTCGACCGGCGAGATCGTGTTCTTGCCGAATGCGCGGTCGTCCTGCAACTGCACGAAGAACTGCCAGTGCTGGCCCAGATGCGCATCGGCATGCACTTCGACGCGCTGGATCAGGTACGTATCCGATTGCGCGGAGCCGATCCCGAACAGCGGCGCGTCGTTGGTCTCCAGCCGCTCGCGCAGGTTCACGCCGAGCGACAGATAGGAGGCCGGATCATTGCCGAGCGGAATGTATTTGAGCCCGTCGAGCGGCGCGCGCGGCACGCACGGATTCGCCAGCACCGACCAGTCTTCCTGCCAGCGGTTGAACAGCACCGTCGGCCGCTTCGCCGTGCATGTCGAAGCGGTTGCGTCACCGGGTGTCGATGTCGACGTGGAAGTCGACGTGGATGTCGCCGCCGTTTCCGCGAACGCCGCGTCGGCGCCCGCGAACAGCAGGCCCGCGACGATGGACAAGCGCGCGGCCTGCTCGAAGCGGCGGCCGTGGCGCCTCCCTTGACTCCCCCGCTCCCGCGCGATCATGCGCGCTCCTGCGTGGCCGGTCCGGCCGCTTGCGCCGCACACAGTGCGAGCATCGCAAGCACGCCGACGGGTACGAGCAGCGCCAGGAATCCGACATGGCGGAACCCGAGCGCACCGCCCGCCGCGCCGAGCGCGAACGCAACGATCGCCGGCAGCATCTTGCCGAAGCGCGCCCGCGCCGCCGCGCGCGCGGTGTCTGCGGTGCCGGCCGACAGCAGGTCGACGACGTCGAGGATCGCCTGCGTCACGTTGCCCGTCATCACCGTATTCGGCACGCCGCCCGCACGCGGAATCACGCGCGGATGCGCGTTCTGCACCCCCATCGCGAACGTACCGACAATGCCGGCCACGAGTGCCGGCAACGCGTCGGGCTGCGTGACGGGCGTCGCCCACACGCCGGCCGCGCAGAAGCCGAGCAGCAGCACGGCCTGCACCGCGTGCAGCGCGCGCGCACCCTGCCAGGCGGGCCGCCCGGACATCGACCGCGCGATCAGGCTGCTCGCGATCACGCCGCACACGAACGCGGGAAACACGCTGAGCTTCAGCACGACGCCCTGGCCGAAGCCCGCGATGCCCGCGCCGATCAGCACGAAGTTGCCGGTCACGTGTGCGGTGAACAGCCCGAATAGCGCGACGAAGCTCAGCGTGTCGACGAAGCCGGCCACCGCGGCAAGGAGCGTGTCTTCGTGCTTCATCGCGCGGCGCTCGCGTGGATCTCGGCGACATAGCCGCCCGGGAACTGCACGAGTGCAGCGTCGCGCCCATCCGCCGTGAACGGCGGCACGAGCACGGTCGCGCCCGCGGCTTCGGCCTTCTTCAGCGTCGCGGCGAGATCGGGTACGTCGTAGCCGGTCATCTCGCGCCCGAACGGGTAAGGCAGATGGCCGTCGGTCACGAGCACGGTCATCTTGCCGAAGCCCGACTCGATGCGGATGCGGCGGTACGTGTCGTTCGGCCGGCCGATCTCGATGCCCGGCGCCCTCAGGTTGTCCGACACCACCTTGCCCTTCGAGAACTTGACGAAGTCGTGCACGAACTTGCGTACGCTTTGCGGCGACACGTAGACGCGGTTCTCGGGGATCGTCTGCAACGCGTCGTAGTTCGGCGCCTGCGTATGCCAGTAGAGCTGCATCTTCACGCCGCCCGCCCACGCAATGACCGCATCGCGGCCGATGGGATCCGGGAACGTGTCGACGATCACGTCGGCGCCATGCTCGCGCGCCGACTTCACGGCGACATCCATGTCCGTGACGAGATAGCCGGTGCGCTCCGCGCAGAACGGATACGGGATCGGCGTCTTGAAGCCGAACACCGAGATCGTGCCGACGGGCGTCAACACGAGCTGCGACATCGTCTGGCTCGGTGTCGGCGTGACCTGGAACACGCCCTGCTTCGACTTCTTGCCGCCGAACGTCGCGACCAAGCTGTCGGTGAAGCGGTCGAAATCTTCCGGTGCCACGCACACGTGCGTCGTATCGTACTGCGGACCGACGGCAACCGTGGGCGCGACGGCGGGCGGCACGGGCGGTTTCGCGAACGCGGCAGGCGCGGCGACGAGGCCGCTGGCAACCGCAAGCGCCAGCAACGCGGAACGAAGGATTTTCATGACGGATGTCCTTGTTGTTTCATCAAATGGTGCAGCGGCTCGGGCGATCCCGGTCACCCGAGGCCGTCGCCGGCCGGTTGCCGAGCATCGGCGAGCACGGTCTCGAGCACGAGTGCCGCGATCAGCCCAAGATGCTCGAAAAAGCTGTTGAGCGCCATGAAATGTTCGGCGCCCGAGCGGTTCCAGAAATCGTTCGCCACGAACATCGCGACGAAGCGGCCCGCGGTGATCGCCACTGCGGTCGCAGACGGGTTTGCGCGGTCGAGCGTCGTGAACCTTCCGTCGTGAAGGATCAGGTCCGGTTGGGACTCGATTGCGCTCATCAATATGTCCTCGATGCAATCAGAAACCGAGCCAGTGACGGACCGGTGCGACGGCCGCCACGCCGATCAGCATGCCGGCCAGCCCGACCAGCGCGATCAACGGCGGTGCGGGCGAGCGCACCTTGATCACGCTGTACACGACGCCGACCAGCACGCCCGCGCCCAATGAAGCCAGATACGATTCCATACGCCCTTCCCGACTGAACTAGAATGTGCCGCATTGCCGCCCGGACGCCGTGCGACGGCGGCCCGAACCGTTGCCGCCCCGTCCGCTTCACTTCGCCGCCACGCTCTCCAGCCATGCAACATCTTCCCGATCTCGAAGCCTGGGCCATCTTCGCGCGCGTCGCCGAGACCGGTTCGTTCGCCAAGGCCGCCGACCTGCTCGGCATCTCGCAACCGACCGTGTCGAAAGCGATCGCACGCCTCGAAAAGCGCCTCGGCGCGATGCTGCTGTACCGCACGTCGCGCAAGCTGTCGCTCACACCGACCGGCGAACTGCTGCGCGATCGCGCGATCCGGCTGCTCGCCGACGCCGAGCTGATCGAGGGCGAGGCATCCGCGCACGCGCTCGAACCGCACGGCCTCGTGCGCGTGAACGCGCCGATGTCGTTCGGGCTGCGCCACCTGGCGCCGGTACTGCCCGCGTTTCTCGAACGCTACCCGCGCGTCGACATCGACCTCGTGCTGACCGACCACTTCGTCGACATCGTGTCGGGCGGTTTCGACGTCGCGATCCGGATCGCTGAGCTGAACGATTCCTCGCTGCGGGCGCGTCGTCTCTGCGCGGTGCGCCGGCCGCTCGTCGCATCGCCTGCGTATCTCGACCGGCATGGCCGGCCGACCCATCCGAGCGAACTCGACCAGCACGTGTGCCTGACCTACACGAACATCCCGACGCCCGACTACTGGCGCTTTCGCCACGCCGCGTCGAACGACGAAATCGGCATACCCGTGCGCGGCCGCATCCGCACCAACAACGCCGACGTCATAGTCCCCGCGCTGCTTGCAGGCCACGGTCTCGCGCTGCAGCCGACATTCCTGGTGTGGGATGCGCTGCAAAGCGGCGAGCTCGAGGAAGTCATGCACGACTGGAAAATCGCCGACATCAACGTCAATCTCGTCACGCCACCCGGCATGCTGCGTGCCGCGCGCGTAACGGCACTGCTCGACTTCCTCGTCGAACATCTGTCGCACGCGCCGTGGGCACTGCCGCCCGTCTGAACGGGCGGCCCGCGCCCGTTACTTCGCCGGCACGGCCGGGATCGACTCGTGCGGCGTCGCGGTGCGTTGCGCGGCCTTGTGGACCATCGTGTACGCGTAGTCGACGCCCATGCCGTATGCACCCGAATGTTCCTTCGCGATCGCCATCACGGCGTCATACGTCTCGCGGCGTGCCCAGTCGCGCTGCCACTCGAGCGCGACCTGCTGCCAGGTGACGGGCACGACGCCGGCCTGGATCATCCGCTGCATCGCGAAGTCGTGCGCGTCCTTCGACGTGCCGCCCGATGCATCGGCCACCATGTAGATCTCGTAGTCACCTTCGAGCATCGCGCAGAGCGCGAACGTCGTATTGCAGACTTCCGTCCACAGCCCCGAGACGACCACCTTCTTGCGACCATTCGCGGCCAGCGCATCGCGGACCTTCTGGTCGTCCCACGAGTTCATCGACGTGCGTTCGAGCGTCTTCTGGTTCGGGAACACGTCGAGCAGTTCGGGATAGGTGTAACCCGAGAAGCTGTCGCTTTCGACGGTCGTGATCGTGGTCGGGATGTTGAATGCCTTCGCGGCCTTGGCGAGCCCGACGACGTTGTTCTTCAACGTCTGACGATCGATCGACTGCACGCCGAATGCCATCTGCGGCTGCTGGTCGATGAAGATCAACTGGCTGTTCTGGGGGGTGAGGACTTCAAGCTTCGGGTTGCGCATGGCGCGAATCATCCTTTGAACAGGAATCGTGGAAGGCTTGCCTCGATCGGAAACCGAGAGGAGCCGGCTGTGCGTTACCCCGGATCTGCGTCTTCCGGTTGCAGGCATTTAATCGGAAAAGCCGCGGCTCGAACATCCAAGAAATGGAATCGATCGAATTCCGAAAGAAGGGGCTCTTCAAGGGCTATCCGCCCTTTTGTTCCACACGTAAACCCGATACGCTTCCAGCACGTTGAAGGCGCGCCCTTCGCCCCCCGATCAGCCTATCACGAGCGATTTTCATCATGAAACCGTATTTTCTGTCGCTGTTCGCAGGCATCCTCGCCGGCGTCATCTACGGCGCGCTCGGCGTGAATTCGCCGGCGCCGCCGATCATCGCGCTCCTCGGCCTGCTCGGCATGCTGGCCGGCGAACAGATCCTGCCGCTCGCGCGCCGGATGCTGTCCGGCTACCGGCTGAATACCGCGTGGCGCGATGCGCAATGCAGCCAGCACATGTTCGGCGCGCTGCCGGGCGGCGCCGCGAACGACCGCAAACCGTCGTGATGCAAGGCTCATGACCAACGTCGAACTGTTTCATTACCTGCTGCTGTTGATCTGCGGCGCGGGCGCGCTCACGTGGCTCGCGGAGCGGATCTCGATTCCACCGGCCGTCGTGCTGCTGCTCGGCGGCTGCGTGGTGGCCGTCGCCGGCAAGCGCGTGCCCGACATGGACCCGGCGCTGCTGCTTGCGGCCGTGTTGCCGCCGCTGCTGATGTCGAGCGGCTTCTATACGGCATGGAAGGAATTCCGGCACGAGCTCGGATCGATCGCGTCGCTCGCGCTCGGTGCGGTAGCGTTCACGACGGTTGCGGTCGCGCTCGCCGTGCATGCGGTCAATCCGGCGCTGCCGTGGGCCGCGTGTTTCACGCTCGGCGCGATCGTGTCGCCGCCCGATGCCGTCGCCGCGAAGGCGATCCTGCAGCGCCATCCGCTGCCCGCCCGGCTCGTCGCGGTGCTCGAAGGCGAAAGCCTCGTCAACGATGCGTCGGGCCTGCTGCTGTATCAGATGGCCGTGTCCGCCGCGCTCGCCGTCACCATCACGACCGCGAGCGCCACCGGCCTGTTCTTCTCGCTCACGCTGATCGGCATCGCGGTCGGTCTCGCATGCGGTCATGCGATGTGCTGGGTGTTGCAGCGCCTGCGCGAGCCGATGCTCGGCATCGTCGTGACGTTCGCGATAGCGTGGGGCAGCTACGGGATCGCGGAAGCCGTACATGGCTCGGGGGTGCTGTCGGTCGTGACCTGCGGCCTCGTGCTCGGCGTGCGCCAGCATCGCGTGTTCGACGCCGACATGCGGATCAAGGCGAAGGCGACCTGGGAAGCGATCGTCTTCGTGCTCGACGCGCTCGTGTTCATCCTGATCGGCCTCGCGCTGCACGCGATCCTCGCGCGCGTGAACCACGAAGGCGCGGTGCTGATGGCCGGCCTGCGCGTCGCGCTGCCGGCGACGGCCGCCGCGATCGCCGCGCGCGTCGTGTGGGTGTTCGTCGCGATGTGGCTGCCGGGCCGCCTGCGCACGCCGCGCGCGGGCCACGCGCCGTGGTCGTGGCGCGAAGCCGTCGTGCTCGGCTGGTCCGGCATGCGCGGGGTCGTGAGCCTCGCGGCCGCGATCGCGCTGCCGAACGACTTCCCCGGGCGCGACCTGATCCTGTTCAGCACGTTCCTGCTGATCATCGCGACGCTGGTGGTGCAAGGCGGCACGCTCGCGCCGCTGATCCGCGTGCTGAAGCTGCGCCCGGCCGCGCGGCACACGATGTCCGAGCATGCGGCGCGCGCGTATACGTTCGGGGCGGCGCTCGCCGAACTCGATGCTCGCGAACAGCGCGGCCCGGACCTCGAACGTGCATCGCTCGACCGGCTGCTGACCGAATACCGCAGCCGCGTCGCGTTCAACGAGCACGCGCACCGCGACGGCGCGCAACCGGCGGACGTACGCGCGCGGATGCTGCGCGTCGAGCTCGAGCTGGTCGGCGTGTCGCGCGACGCGCTGCTCGACCTGCATCGCGACGGCCGGGTCGACGACGCGGTGCTGCACCGCATAGAATCCGAGCTGGATTTCGAGGAACTGCGACTGCAGCGCCTGCTCGAACCGTGACGCCCGGCCATGCCTGGCCGGCCCGTCTCCCCTTTCCCCACATGGAATTGCAATGAGCGAACTGTCCGTCGAAGCGAGCATCGGCTCCGTCGATTACCTGGTCCATTTCACCGACGGCGTGCATCAGTGGCGCGCCGACGAACCCGTGTCGCTCGGCGGCGGCGACACCGCACCGACACCCGTCGCGCTGCTGCTGTCGAGCCTCGGCGCCTGCACCGCGATCACCCTGAAGATGTACGCGCAACGCAAGGGCTGGCCGCTCGCCGAAGTCCACGTGAAGCTCGCCCACGAAGCGGGCAGCGCGGGCAGCACGATCATGCGCCGCATCACGCTCGACGGCGACCTGACCGACGAGCAGCGCGAGCGCCTGCTGCAGATCGCGAACGCGTGCCCGGTGCACAAGATCCTCACGCACCCGATCACGATCGATACGGCCATCGCCTGACTCACCGAAACCGGGAGACCCACCATGTCCGCATCGATCAAGACCCTGCTCACGCCGCGCGAGAGCGACATCGGCAACCTCGTCGTGCGGCGCGTGCTGCCCGCGCGCGCCGCGCGCCTCGTCGGTCCGTTCATCTTCTTCGACGAAATGGGGCCGGCCGTGCTGCCGGCCGGCAGCGGGATCGACGTGTTGCCGCATCCGCACATCGGCCTCGCGACCGTCACCTACCTGTTCGACGGCACGCTGATGCATCACGACAGCCTCGGCTTCCGGCAAAAGATCGTGCCCGGCGACGTGAACTGGATGACGGCCGGGCGCGGCATCGTCCACTCGGAGCGCTCGCCCGACGAGGACCGCCCGCATGAACAGCCCGTGCACGGGATCCAGACCTGGGTCGCGCTGCCGGTCGAGCACGAGGACACGGCGCCCGCGTTCGTGCATCACGCGGCCGACACGCTGCCATCGTTCACGCGCGACGGCGCGAGCGTGCGCGTGATCGCGGGCACTGCATTCGGGCTCACGTCGCCCGTCGCCGTGTTCTCGCCGACGCTGTATGCGTATGCGGAATTCGCCGCGGGCGGGCAACTCGCGCTCGATGCGGAACACGACGAGCGCGGCGTGTATCTCGTCGACGGCGACCTCACGATCGACGGCACGCCGCTCGCAGCCGCGACGATGGCCGTGCTCGAACCCGGCGCGAACGTCGCGCTCGCCAGCGGGAACGGCGCGCGCGTCATGCTGCTCGGCGGTGCGCACCTGCCGGGCGAGCGGTTCATCGAATGGAATTTCGTGTCGAGCGAGCGCGCGAAAATCGAGGCGGCCCGCAACGCGTGGGCCGAGCAGACCTTCGGCAAGGTGCCCGGTGAGGAAAACGAGTGGACGCGCCAGCCGGCGCGCCGCGCGCAGTAGGCCGGCAGCAGTCGGCTCATCGATGCGACGCGGCCGGCTTTCACGCCGGCCGCGTCGCGTTTACCGCTTCAATCCCATCAGCTTCGCCAGCACCGGCCAGCGGTCGAGCGATTCGACGAACGCGCGCCGCGCCTGCTCGTCGACGTAGCGTGCCGGGTCCAGCGCGGGCAAGTGCCGCGCGAGGCCGAGCACGTCGTTCGGTTGCGACAGGCGATCGTCGTCGCCTTCGCCGATGTTTACTGTTCGTCGATCCATACGCCATCCGGGGTCTTGACTGCGTAGCCGGCGCTCGTCTGTATCGTCACCGTGCCTTCGTTCTCGCCGACCATCCGCGTGCGCGGCAGGTCGGCAGCATATTGCGCGAGCGTCGCGCCCGGCTTGAACGGGCTGTTCGACACGAGGTTCGACAGCAGCTGCGCGAGCGCGAGAAAGCTCGTCGGCTGGTCGATCACGGTCGTCGTGCCGTGATTGCCCGCGAAACCGACGAGCCGCACGCCGACCGGCCCGTGAACGATGCGCGGCGTCGGAATCTCGCGCAGGCCCGCGACCTGGTTCTTGTCGCCGCGCAGCGCGGCACCGTGCTCGGGCACGAACACGATCACCGCGCGCCGGCCCGATTGCGCGATCAGGTCGGCGAGCCGGTCGAAGTCGTTCATCAGCTTGGTCGCGCGCTGCGGATACGAATCGATGCTGGTCAGCGCGCTACCCGCCACGCGGTTGCCGTCGTGCAGGCTGATCGTGTTGTAGTACAGCGCGACCGGGCCCGGCACCGACGCGCGCTGCGCATACCAGTTCGCGAGCGTGCCGTAATCGTCCTTGATCGGCGAACCGTCGAACGCATGCATCGCGACCGGGGCGGCGGCGTTCGAGATCATCGGCGCGTCGGGCACGCCGATATTGTCGTGAATGACCTGCAGGAAGTTGTCGAAGTGGCCGTCGTGGTTCAGCAGCGACTGCACCGTGTAGCCGGCGGACGCGAGCTGCGAGAACAGATAGCACTGCTGGGGGGCGGCCTTGTAGAGGTCCGCATGCGCTTCCTGCCCGCAGCTTGCGCGCAGCACGCGGATCGCGGCCGGCCCGCTGTAGCTCGCGGCCGTGCTGAAGTTGTTGAACAGGTAGTCGAAGTGACTCAGCATCGGGTGGTTGCGCACCTTCGCGGCGTCGAGGTCGTCCCACGACAGCGAGCAGACATGCAGCACGATCACGTCGAACTGCGCGGCCGAGTCGTTGCCGAGATGACCGAACGCGACCTGGCGCTGAGATTCCTGCGCGCGGAACGTCGCGAGCGCCGCGTTGTGATCCTCGGGCTGGCCGGCGCGCGCGCCCGTCGCATCGGCCTGCTGCGGAAGCGGCGCGACGACGCGCGCCATCAGCCCGTTGCCGGCCTGCCACAGCGGCATCACGATCAGCGCGGCCAGCACGAAGGTCGCGACACGCACCCAGCGGTTGACGACGAAATAGACGATCAGCACGCCCGCGACCGTCAGCACCAGCACCGGCGGCAACAGGCGCGGCAGCAGCTCCATCCAGTAGTCGAGGCGGAACGTGGCGACCTCGCGCGCGGCTTCGGCGAGGCGTGCGAGCGGCGGCGCATGCATTTCGCGCGCGAGAAGCGGCACCGCGATCGCGATCGCGACGAGCTGTCGCACGATGCGCCACGCGCGCCGCCGGATCGGCGCGCTCGCCGCGAGCACCAGCGCGAACGCGAGGTTCGCGAGCCACAGCGGCTGCAAGTGGCCGGTCGCGAACAGCGCGAACTTCAGGATGAAATACAGATTCCAGAACGTCATCTAAACCACTCCGTGATGGGCGCCGCGTCAGTCGCGCGCCCGATCGAGCTTCGGCGCCAGCATCGACTGCACGCCGCGCGCCGCGCCCTTCCACATTCGTACGTAACCGTCCAGGCCCACGCGCAGCACTTCCTTCAGCCCGCGCAGCGGCGTGTCCGTGCGCGCGCCCGCGTGCCAGTCGAGCCACGCGTCCGCGCGGCCGAACGTGCACTGCACGAGCTGGCGCTCCTGCTCGAGCGTCAGCGCCTCGAAGCTCACGCCGACATGTGTCGGCGTCACGCGGCTCACGCGCACCGGGAACGGGAACGGCCGGTCGCCACGCGTCACGCACACCGTCAGCGTGTCGCCGACCGCGAGCGGCAGCCCCGGCACCGCTTCGAGGCCGAGGCCGCCGGTCGAGTAGTCGCTGGTGAAACAAGCGGCCGTCGACCCGTCGGCGAGCAGCAGCGTCGCCGGCACACGCATCGCAATTCGGTGCGTGACGCGCACCTGCTTGGTCTCGCGCGCGACGGCCAGCGCGGCGCCGAGCATCGCGAGGTTGTAGACGGTCCAGCCGAGCGTGATCAGGATCGTCGACGCCTCGTCGCCCTGGTCGGCCACGAGCCGCCACACGCCGGCCACGATCGCGAGCACGTTCAGCGCGAACAGCACGAGGTACGGCTTCGACGTCGACCAGTCGACGTAGCCTTCGTCGATCTTGCCGCCCTTGTCGGTCACGTTGAACTTGCCGTGCTTCGGGCTGAAGAACGCGACGGTGGTCGGCAGCGCGATGTACCACGCGAGCACGGATTCGTACACTTCGGCCCAGAACGAGTGGCGATAGCGCCCCTGCATCCGCGAGTTGGCGACGTTCGCGAGCACCAGGTACGGGATCACGTAGCTCGCGAGCGCGATCGACGACGCGTTGATGAAGTACAGGTGGAAGAACAGGTATGCGAGCGGGATCGTCAGGAACACGAGCCGCGGGATCCCGTAGAAGAAATGCAGCATCGCATTGCCGTAGCAGATCCGCTGGATGAGGCCGAGCCCGCGCCCGAGGAACGGATTGTCGATGCGGAAGATCTGCGCCATCCCGCGCGCCCAGCGCGTACGCTGCTTCACGTGGCCCGCGAGGCTCTCGGTCGCGAGGCCGGCCGCCTGCACGGTCGGCAAGTATGCCGACGTGTAGCCGCGGCGATGCAGCTTGAGCGCGGTGTGCGCGTCCTCCGTCACGGTCTCGACGGCGACGCCGCCCACCTCCTCCAGCGCGCTGCGCTTGAGCACCGCGCACGATCCGCAGAAGAACGTCGCGTTCCACAGGTCGTTGCCCGACTGCACGAGCCCGTAGAACAGGTTGCCCTCGTTCGGGATCTCGCGGAACGTGCCGAGGTTGCGCTCGAACGGATCGGGCGAGAAGAAATGGTGCGGCGTCTGCACCAGCGCGCACTTCGGATCGCGCAGGAACACGCCCATCGTGGTCTGCAGGAACGAGCGCGTCGGCACGTGATCGCAGTCGAAAATCGCGATGTATTCGCCGTGCGTCTTCGGCAGCGCGCGGTTGATGTTGCCGGCCTTCGCGTGGCGATTGTCGTCGCGCGTCAGGTAGCCGATTCCCGCTTCCCGCGCGAACGCCTCGAACTCGGGGCGGCGGCCGTCGTCGAGCAGGTACACGCGCAGCTTGGCCGTCGGCCAGTCGATGCTCTGCGACGCGAACACGGTCGGCTTCACGACCGACAGCGGCTCGTTGTAGGTCGGGATATAGATGTCGACGCTCGGCCAGCTGTCGGGATCGTCGGGCAACGGCACGATCGGCCGATCGAGCGGCCATGCGGTCTGTATGAAGCCGAGCAGCAGGATCATCCACGTGTAGGCTTCGGCACCGTACAACAGGTAGCCGGCGAACGCCTCGACGGGGCTGCGGAAATCGAGCGTCTGGGTCGTGCGCCACCACACATAGCGGACCGTGGCAAGCAGCGCGAGCGACGCGAGCGCGAGGGTCGGCAGATGGCCCGGCAGGCGGCGCAGCGCCAGCGCCAGCACCGCGACGATCGCGAAAAACGCGAACTGCGCACCGGGCATCAGCGGCGACATCCCGGCCGCGGCCCACATCAGCGCACCGGCAATCAGCAGCAGCGGCGCAAGCCAGCGGTGCTGGCCGACGCCGTGTGCGCGCGCGTCGAGCCAGCCGCCCCAGCGCGCCCACGGCAGGCGCCCGAGGAGCGCGTCGAGGCGGGCGCCGAGCGCGCGCGCCGCGACGTAGACCGGCACGACGAACGTGTCGAACCATGCGAGCGGATCGCGCGCGGGCCGCTCGTCGGCCGCGCGCGGCGCGCGCACGATCGCGCGCCACAGCCACTCGCGCGGGCTCAGCGGCTGCAGCACGCCCCACTCCTGCGCGAGCCGCAGGAAGACGACGCGCGCCCGGCGGCCCACGGGATCGGCCCGGCCGGGCGACGGCGCATGGAAGAACAGCCGCACGAGCCAGTCGAGCAGTGTGCGCTGGGCCGGCAGCCCGATCCCGCGCGCGCACCAGTCGGTCGCACGCCGGGTCGCGGCGCGCCAGCGCGACACGAACGCGGCCTTCATCGCCGCGCTCCCGTGCGGCCGGCCGCGGCTGCCACGAGCCACGTGTCGACCCAGTTCGCGACGCCGTTCAGGTCGTGCGACGCCTGCGAATACGGTGCGTCGTCGAAGATCCAGGTGCCGCGCGCAAGCGTCTCGGGCACGGCCGCATCGACGTGAATCCGTTGTTCGAGCATCGACGCGGGCCCCGCGACCGCGCGCAGCATCGCGAGCGCATCGCGCTGCATGTCGCGCGCCGGGTTCAGCCGGTTCACGACGATCTGCAGGTCGCCGCCGCCGGCCCGCAACGCATCGAGGCGCGCGGCGACCGTCGCGCACGCGGCCGGTTCGGGCGGCACGACGACGAGCGTCAGATCGGCACGACGAATCGCCTGCTCGGCCTGCGGCGACGGATAGCGCGCGGTATCGACCAGCACGACACCGTCGGCCGGCAGCGCGATCTCGTCGAGCGCGCGCGACAGCCAGGCCGGATCGGCCGCGAGCCGCGCATCGCAGGCGGCGGCGCCCGCCGCGTCGACCTGCCCGTACGGCACGAACAGCACGCCATCGGCATTGCGCCACGTATGCGCGTGCCACGGCGCGGCGTCGCCCGCGTCACCGAGCAGGCTGTGCGCGAGCCCGTGCTCGGCCAGCGTATCGAGACCGAGCGTCGCGCCCATCAGGTTCTGCGCGTCGAACTCGACCGCGACGACGGGCCGGCCGCGGCGCGCGAGCAGCACCGCGAGCGCGCCCGCGAGCGTCGTGCGGCCCGCGCCGCCGGTCGTCGACGTGACGGCGATCGTCTTCATGGCGCGGCCTCGTCGGTACGGCCGGCTTCGGGCAACAGGCGCCCGCGCAGCGCGACCGGCACGAGTTCGCACGGCACCGCGTCGCGCCGGTGCAGCCCGCGCGGCGCATGAAAGCCGCGGCCGAGGCCCAGGTGCTGCGCGATGATCCACACCGGCACCGCGATCGCGATGCCGACAACGAATCCGATGACGAGTTCGGCGATCATGCGCCCTCCGGCTTGCGCAGCGGCATCGCACTGCGGGTGGCGCCGCGCGTGCGCGCGACGGGAAATTCGGCGGACCGTGCCCGCGCATCGGCGGCCGGCGTTGCGTCGTCGGCGTGCGGCGGCGCATCGGCATGCTCGTCGACCGTCCCGGCCGCTGCGACTTCGGCGTCCGGTTCAGCGGGCGTCGCGACATCCCCCGCGCGTTCGATCGGCGCGCGCGCCGCACCGGCCGGCTTCACCGTCGCGAACAGGTCGCTGTAGTCGGCGATCGGCGCGCGCCGGTTCTCGGTCTTCAGCGCATCGAGCTCGGTGTCGATGCTGCCCTGCCCGAGACACACGACGCGATCGGACAGCGTATCGACCGGCACGTCGAAGATCCGTGCAAGCGCGTCATCGGCATCGGCCGGCTCGCACGCGAACAGGAACACGTACAGGTGTCCGGCATCGGCGGTCACGACATCGCCCGCGCGGCGCGGCCGACAGTGCCGCAGCGCATCGACGTGCGACACGCCGGGCAGCAGCGCGATCTTCGCGAGCGTATGCGGCAACGCGAGCACGGCGCCGCGATCGAGCACCGCGCGAATCCGCAGGCAGAAGGCGCCGACCGGCAGGTAGCCCAGCACCGAATCGCCGAGCGCGGCCGCGAGCGCCGCACGATAGTCGGCCGCGACGGGCCGCGCATAGAGCTGCCCGCGCAGCGCGTTCACGGCCGCGTGCATCCGCGACACCGGCAGGTCGCGCGCGACGACGCGGTTCGCGCCGACGCTCAGCACGAGCATCTCGAACTGCTGGCGCAGCACCTCGCCGCGTTCGACGACGGCGATCTTCAATGCGCCGCCGGATTGCCGGCGCAGCGTGTGAACGGCCGCGCACAGCGCCTCGAGCTGCGCGTGCGTGCGGAACGCCAGAACGGCGGTCGCGGCCTGCGCATGCGCACAGGCGGCGACGACCGCCGCGTTGTCGTCGACGATTTCCCAGCCGGCGGGTACGCGACTCGCTTCGTCGAGCGCCGCGCGGCTGACGACGACGCGATCCTCGTCGATCGCGAGCTTCATGCGGCGCGACGGCTCGGCGGCGGCGCCGTCGACGATCGCCGCGAGCCGACCGCTCGGCGCGAAACGCAGCGGCCGCACTTCACCGGCCGCGAGCGTGTCGCCGGCACGCCAGAAATCGACGACCCACAGCAGCTCGCCATGCGTGCGCTGCAGCTGCGAGACGCCCGAGCACACCGCGTGAAAGCCGCTGCGCGGCGCGCGATTCGCATCGCGCACGAGCGGCGGATCGTCGGTATCCGGGTCCGCGCCGGTGCGCACGATCTCGGGATCGACCAGCAGCACCAGCGCGATCCGGTGCGTGCGGCACCAGTCGGCGAGCGCGTGTGCCTCTTCAGCGAGCGCCGCCGGATCGTCCCAGCTGAACCAGCGCTGCGCGCCTTCGATGAAATACAGCGAGCGCGCACGAAAGCCGTAGCGCTTCATCGCGCGCAAGCCGCCGGTGAGCCGTGCGAACGGAGCGGGCGCCGCACGGCGCGGCGCACCCGGTTCGCGCGCGGCATCGCCGCCGGCCGGCTCATGCGCGGGCGGCATCGCCAGCACGTTCAGGTTACGCGGCCAGCCGGCCGGCTGCGCGCCGCCCGCGAAACCGCGCGACGCCATCTGCGCGGCAACGCGCGCCGCGTCGCGCGACAGCACGACCGTCACGTCGCGCGTGCGCGACTGACGCGCGCTTTCCCACACCAGCGCGTCGCACGCCGGCGTGCCGGCAGCGGCATAGATCGTGTACAGGCCGCCCGCTTCCAGCTGCGTCCACGCATCGGGCAGCCCGTCGATCGCGAGCCGGCTCAGCGGGCCGGTGCGGCCGCCGGGCCGCCCGGTGCGCAGCAGCGCGCGCAGGCGGCCCAGCAGGCCGGCGGCGCCGAGCGCGGGACGGGTTGCATCGATTTCCGTATTCACGCGCTTCCCCTAGTAATCCGAATAAAGCCGCACCGGCGTCGGCGTGACAAGCCAGCTGCGCTCCGCGCGTGCGTCGAATGCATAGCGCAGGTACACGAGCGCCGAACTTGGCGCATAGTCGTGCGACCGGTCGACGTGCAGTTGCGCGCCGACGCTCAGGTGCGGATTCACGCGATATTCGACGATGCCGTTCACGCCGTACGAGAACGACACGCCACGTGTCGAACTGCTCGCGTAGACGAGCCCCGCCGCCTCCTGCGCGGCGCGCTGGTTCGCGAGGGTCGGGTAGAACAGCGAATCCTTTTCGTAGCTGTTCGAGATCCCGGCCGTGACGGTCAGGTCCCACGACAGCGCGTCGCGCCGCCCTGCCCACTCGATCGGCACGCCGAGCGACAGGTAGCGCTGCGGGCTGTAGTAACCGCCCTGCCCATACGTGTAGTAACGCAGGTTCTGCGCGTAGTGCCACGCATTGCCGACGAGCCCCGTGCTCACCTTCATCGTCGCGCGTTCGTACACGGGCACCGTGAAGCCCGAGCGCAGCGTCACTTCCGCGTTGCGCTCGACGTTTTTGCCGGACAGCACGCCCGCGCCGAGTTCGGCAAACAGGTTCACGCGGCCGACGTCGACCGACCCGCGCAGGTTCACGCCGTCGCGGCGCACGCCGCCCCATACCGCGCCGGTCCACGGATCGCGCATCCCCGCATACGACAGCACGCTGCTCGTCTCCGGCCGGCGCGACGCGTTCACGCTGAAGCTCGCCGGCCCCGCGTCGAAGCGATAGCGTACGCCGCCGACCAGGTAATGCACCGGGAAGCCAAGCGGCGACGTGCCGAGATCGACGCGCCATGCGTCCGTGAGATAGCCGGCGCCGAGCGCGACGCCCGTCATCGGCTGATGCAGGTCGCCCGGCGGATGCGCGATCAACGCGGCGGCCGACGGATTCGCGGCGAACGGCGCGGGCAGCCCGATCGGCGTGTTGAGCGCCGCGTAAGTCCCGAACGTCTTCAGCGAATACGCGTTCGGGTCGCTCGTATCGAGCGTGCCGGCGTCGAGGTGCACGGTGTCGAGTTGCAGGAACGCATGCCCGTCGTAGCGCACCGGCAGCTGCATGTAGATCGGCACCTGCTGCGCGCGGTACGCGGAAATCCCCTCGTCGCCCGACTTGTACGCGGGCAGCCAGCCGACCTCGATCTCGGGATCGCGCCGCTGTGCGAGATCCGCGAACGCGGCCTGCGCGGGCGTGCGGCCGTCGCGGCCCGGGCTCACGCCGCTCGTGCGCTCCTGCGACAGCGACAGCCGGTACAGCGATGCGGCATCGTCGTAGCGACCCTGCGCCTCGGCCACGCGCCCCGCCGCGACCGTCACGTCGGCACGCGCCGGGTACGCGGCCTGCAGCGGGTCGATCACCTGCGCGGCTTCGTCCGCGCGGCGCAGCGCGTTCAGGCGGCGCACGACCGACAGCCGCGTGTCGACGTCGTCGTCCGGCGTGCGCGCGAGCACGGCCTGCACGCGTGCGAGCGCGGCCGCGCGATGGCCGCCGTCCTCGTCGATGCGCGCGAGCGCGAGCTGCGTATCGGCATCGTCCGGCGTGCGCGCGACGACCGGCGCGAGCGCATCGCGTGCCGCGTCGTAATGGCCCTGCGCGCGTTCGAGGTCGGCCAGTTCAAGTGCGTAGCGCTTGTCCGCGCGTCCCGCCGGACTCGCCTGATCGAGCAGCGTGCGGGCGCGTGCATAGTCGCGTTGCGCGATCGCGTCGTCCGTCCGCCGCAGCACGAGCCGCAGCGACTGGTCCTCGATCCGCGCGGTCTGTGCCGGCGTCAGCGCCGGCTCGCGGCGCAGCGCGTCGAGCCACGCGGCGAGCGCGTCGTCGCGCCCCGCGCTGCCGAGCAGGTCGCCGTAGCGCAAGCGCACGTCGGGATCGGCCTCGTGCGGATGCGCGGCGATCCAGTCGCGCAGCGGCGCGAGGCCGCGCTCGGGTTCGCCCGCGTCGATCCACTGCGCGCCGATCGCGGCCAGCATGTCGGGATCGTCCGGCGCGCTCGCCTGCGCATGTGCGAGCGACGCGGCGAAGGCCGCACGATCGCCACGGCCGAGCGCGCCGCGCGCGCCGGCCAGCGAACTTTCCGCGTCGAGCTTGCGCGCGAGCGCACGCATGCCGTCCGAGCGTTGCGCGTCATCGACGCCCGCAAGCGCGGCCTGGGCGCCCGCGATGTCGTCGAGCGAGTTGCGATACAGCGCGGTCGCATAGCGCATCTCGGGCGTGTCGCTTTGCGCGAGCCCGTCGTCCATCACCGTGCGGCCGAGCTGCGGCAGCCCCATGTCGCGATACAACCGGGCGAGCGCGAAACGCGTCCACGGCGCATCGGGCGCCGCGCGCACCGCCGCTTCGTAGCGTTGCGCGGCTGGCCCGCGTTCGCCCTTGTCCGCAAGCGCGCGGGCCTCGCTCGCGAGCAGGTCGGCGCGCAAGCCGTCGAGCGCGCGGCGGTCGTCGCGGCCCGTCACGCGGCTCTGCAGCGCGTCGAGCAGCGGGCCGATGCGATCGGCGCGGCCGGTGTTCTCGTACAGCGTCGCCGTCCCGCGCACCGCCGACAGATTCGGCGAACGTGCGGCGAGCAACTCGCGCAGCAACGGCTCCGCGCGCGCCCAGTCGCGCTGCGCGAGCAGCGCATCGGCAAGCTGCAGCTTCGCGTCCGGGCTGTCGGGCTGCATCGCGAGCGCGGCGCGCGCCGCGCGCTCGGCATCCTGCGGCCGTCCGGCCGACGCCGCCGCGCGCCCCTGCGCGATCAGCCCCCAGAACTGCGCGGTGCGTGCGAGGCTCTGCCACTTGCCGCGCTGGTCGGTCGACAGCGCCGCGGCACGCGTAAACAGCGCGCGCGCTTCGTCGTGCCGGCCTTCGCGCAGACGCAGCAGGCCGAGCCCGCCGACCGCATCGGCGTCGCCCGCACGCGCCTGCGCGGCGCGCGCGAGCAGCGGATCGGCGCCGGCCAGGTCGCCGCGCGCGAGCGCCTGCAAGCCACGCTGTTGCGCGATGTAGCCCGGATCGCGCTCAAGCAGCCGCTGCGCGTCGCGCTGCCGGTCGAGTGCGCCGACACGATCGCGGAATTCGGTGTCGTCCGGCACGAGCGCGAGATATGCATGCAATGCGTCGAGATACGCGGGATCGGTGCCGGCAGACTGCAGCACGCGCCGCCACACGGCCATCGCTTCCGTATGATCGGCGTCGCCCCGCTTCGCGAGCGACCACGCGATGCGGTTGGCCTCCGCACGCGTGTCGTCGCGCTGGTTCAGGAGCCGCGCGAGCGCGAGCGCCGCGCTCGAATCCTGTGGGTCGGCCGCGACCGCGCGGCGCAGCGCGGCGATCGCCGGTTCGCGGCCGCCCGGCGCGTTCGCGACGATCTGGAAGTACTCGGCGCCCAGCGCACCGGACGGCGCACCGTTCGGAAACAGCGCGACGATCCGCCGGGCCGCCTCGTCGGCGCGGCCGCTGCGCGCGAGCAGGCGGATCTGCGCCATCTCGCCGCGGCCGCTCGTCGCGACGCGGTATTCGTCGGCCGCGCGGCGCGTGTCGGGCGCCGCGGGCACGCGCGCCTGCAGGCGTGCCAGCGTGGCCTGCGCACCTTGCGCGTCGCCGAGCCGCAGCAGCACGCGCACCTGTTCCGCGAGCAGTTCGGGATCGTCCGGCGCGATCAGGAGCCCCTTGCGCAGTGCGTCCCGCGCGAGGTCGTCGCGATGCTTGGCGCCCCACATGCGGGCGGTCGCGAGCTGAAGCCGCGCATCGGACGAAGCGGACGCAGCGGCCGAAGCCGGCGCCGACGCGGCTTTCGGCGCGACGGGTTTCGTCGCCGCGACGGCAACGGCGGCCGGCACCCCCGCAGAGACCGACGACGCGAGCCACGCAAGCCCCGCGACACGCCGCGCGGTGTACTTCATCGGCCTGCGCATGACGGGCCCTCCCAGCGCGCATCGAGCGACCCGTCCGCGCCGAACCGGTAGCGGCCATCGCGCCATCCGAGGCCGAACAGCGTCAGCACGCTCGTGTAGTAGCCGGGCGCCGACTGGCGCGCAAGCGCGTCGACACGGGCCACCTGGGCATCGGCGAGCGCATGCTGGCCGCGCGCGTCGAGGAACGGCACGGCCGCCGCCGAGAAGCCGCCATTGCCGTCGTTCGGCCCCGCGACGCCGGTTGTCGTGTCGACCTTCTCCGGCGGCGCGCCATGCGCGGCGATGTGATCGGCGAACGGCGCGAAGCGCGTGAGCAGCGGTGCCGCGAGCGGATCGGCGCGATCGAGCATGCCGGCCCACAAATACACGCGAATCGCGTTGTAGGCGCTTTCCGCGTGGGTCTGCGGATCGGGCGCGAAGCCGGCACCGGCGCGATACAACGCCCAGTCCGGCGCAAAGCCCTTCGGCGCGGTGTCGAGCAGCACGCGGCCGGTGCTGGCCGCGAGCGCGGACCAGCGGCGATCGTCCGGCAGGCGCGCGGCGAGCCCGCGGATCACCTGCGGCGGCGAATAGCTCGGGTTCACGCGCCATCGCCCGTCGGCCAGCCTGAATCCGGTCGGCCCGGGCAACAGCGTGAGGCCGAGGCCCGGCACGCTGGCCGTCTCGTCGTCGAGCACGCGCTTCGCGAGCAGCGCGCCGCGCGCGGTGTAGCTGCGCTCGTGCCATAGCCGTCCGGCTTCGACGAGCGTGTACGCGATCCACAGGTCGGCATCCGACGCCGCGTTCGCGTCGAGCACGCGCCACGCGCCGTCCGGCGCGCGGCCCCACAGCCACGCCGGCAGACGGGCGCTCAGGTCGCCCTGTGCAAGGTTGTTCTCGGTCCATGCGAGGATCGTGTCGAACGTGTGCCGGTCGTTCGCGACGAGCGCGAAGAACAGTCCATACGCCTGCCCCTCCGATACCGTGCGCGAATCCGCCGAGCCGACGTCGATCACCCGGCCGTCGGCCGACACGAAATCGCGCTTGAACGCGTCCCAGCGCGGCCACGCCGCGCCGCACCGCACGTCGGCCGCGCCGCTTTGCGCGGCCTGCGCGCGCCCGGCGGCGCCGGTCGCCGCGCACGCAGCCGCGACGGCCAGCACGAGCGTCGTGCCGACCCGCCGCGCCGGCTGCGTTGCCCGTCGCCTTGCGAATGCCCACGCCATCCGTTACATCCCCCGTCGGCGCGCGGCGATTCTCTGCAGCACGCTGAACACGCCGAGCGCGAGCAGCAGCCCCGCGACGACGCCGACCACGCCGAGCACCACCGGGTGCTGCGCCGCGTGCGTCCAGACGCGCGCGTACCACGGCACGAAGCCGACCACGTAAGGCTCACCGACGCGCAGGCTGTCGACCTGCCCCGGCCGCACCAGCGCGAGGTCGCCCTGCAGCTGCGACACGAGGCCCGGCTTCTCGAACACGTCGAGCAGGTCGGCAAGACGCGTCTGGTCGGTGGCCGTCAGCGCCACGACGCTGCGGCCATGGCTGCCCGGCAGCTCGAACCCGGCCAGCGCCGCGAGCGAGCCCGTCTGTTCGATATGCGCGCCGCCGTCGGCCATGCCGATGCCGTTGCGCCAGCGCTCCTTCACCGAAAACGCGACACGCGTCGCGCCCGTGCCGGCCTGCTGGTCGATCGACAGCGGCAACGCCGCGCGCCAGTGCGACAGCAGCGGCGACGCGGGCGAGCCGTCGATCACGAGCAGGTCCTTGCGGCCCGCGAGCGCGGCGACGTCGCCGGGCCGCGCGACCTGCACGCGCAGCGCCGGGAAGCCGGTCCACTGCCCCATGTGGCCGAGCATCGTCAGGTAGGCTTCCAGTTCCTGCGGCGACGGCCGGTCCGGCATCACGACCGCCGTCTGCGACAGGTCGGCGAAGCGCGTGAACGGGAAACCGCTGTTTGCGAAGAACGCCAGGTTCGGCAATTGCGCGTAATGGACGAAGTGCGAGAAGTCGATCGTCGAATCCGGATCGATCGCCGCGCGCTGCGGCTCGGTCGCGGTGCTCGAGCAGAGCCCCGTCTTCTGCGAATCGAGCGTGAAGCGGAATTGCAGCTGGTTGCCGCTGCCGACGCGGAACGCCGGGATGTCGACATCGCTCGTCACGCGCCCTTCCGGCACCGACAGCAGCGGCAGTTGCATGCGCCCGCGCGCGTCTTCCGCGTGGGCCGGCCCGAGCCGGTAAGACTTCACGAGCTGTTCGTTGATCTCGACGGCGAGCGTCGAGTTGTCCTGCACGGTCGGCGCCGTGTAGCGATAGCGCAGCGTGATCGGCACGCCCGAGCCGTTCCACGAATGCAGATCGGCCGGCACGCGCAGGTTCAGCCGGATCGCGTCGGGCGACGTGCCGCGCACTTCGAGTTCGCGCGGATCCGACACCAATTCGCGGAACGCGATCGGCCGGTTCACCGGCAGCCAGCGCGGTGCGTCGTACGGCTTGCGCGGCGCGCCGAGATCCACGTGCGCGACCGTCGCCGCCGGGCCGGACAGCGCCGCGCGGCCGAGCACGAGCGCCGCGACCGCGTCGTCGACCTCGGCGGCCGTGCGGCCCGTCACGATCAGCAGCTTGCGGCCCGGCGCGGCCGGGTTGTCGGCGACGGCGAGCAACGGGCCGTTGACCGACGGCAGCGCGAGGCCGGCCGGCAACGTCGCGGCCGTGCCGACCACCACCGCCTGGTCGTCGGCCGGAAGCGTCGCTGCAACCGGGAAGCGCGCCTGCCGGTAGTCGGCCTGCGCGCCGAACCACGACGCGAGCACGCCGGCGCTGCGCAGCGTCGCCGAGTCGGGCGACGCAGGCAGCACGAACGGCAGCCGCAGGAGCCCGTTGTCACGCCGGTCGAAGAACGGCGCGGGCAAGAGCGCGAGATCGTTCGGCAAGCGCACCGGCGACTCGTCGAGGATGAGTTCGCTCGTCGGGCTCACGTCGGCCCACAGCGCCGAACTCGACGGATCCTCGCAGTGGTCGAGTGTGTAATGCGCGATCAGGCGCAGGCCGATCTGGTTGAAATCGGAGAAGTAGCGCGGATCGATCGGGATGTCCTGCGTGACCGTGCGGCCCGCGCGCGTCGCGTCGAACGGGACGGTCGCGACCACCTCGCCGTTCATCGACACCTTCAGGTGCGACATTGGGAAGACCAGCGACGGCGAATACGCGTAGGTCAGGCGCAGCCGCGCGCCGGTGACCACGCGGTCGAGCCGCACGCCCGCATTGATCGTGCGCGCGTCGTCGGCGCCGCGCAGGTGGACCGGATCGAACGCGCCGAGCGACGCGAACGGCAGGTGCACGGTCGTCGCGGGCAGGCCGGCGGACGCCGCGCTGGCGGCGCTCGGCATGGCCGCGAGCGGCGGCACGGCCGCGCCGCTGGCGAGCACCGGCACGGCCTGACTGCCGGCTGACGCCGGAGCGGCCGCAGCCGGCATGGGCGCGGCCGCCAGCGCGGCCGCATGGAACGCGCCGAACGTGGCGACCGACAGGACGAACAGCGACGCGGCCGGCTTCATGCGCGGCCCCGCATCGTCACGATCGTCCGGTCATCAAGCGCGCCGCAACCGACGCGCGCAAAGCAGCTATGCCCGTGAGTGCACATCCCCACTGCTTCCCCTCAAAGTCTGGCCTGAATGCAATTATCGAAACAACGCGGCGAATCATTTCGCTGCCGACTCGTCGGACAGCGCGCACCTGGCACCGGCGCTCGCACATTCGTCACACTATCTCAAAATCAAGACAAAACTCGCCCTGATTCGTGCCGACGAAGCGAAAAACAACTCAATCCGGTCGGAAATGCTGCGCGTCGCGATGGAATGGCAAGAGTTACACCGTTGCTGCCGGCCGGACCGACCGGCATACTGCCGGCGCTGCCGAACCGACGGCCCGGCGCCCCGGGAAACCGGCCGGATGCCGGCGGCGGCCCGTTGCGGGCCGCCCGGAACGCGCTGCCGCGTGAGCGGCGCGTATGCTACCGCAAGCTCGGGCCGCGCGCTGTGCTTTCTTCTTGGAAAACTGACTTGGATCAATTCGTCGACACCGCCACTCCGTCCCCCGACACGCTGCTGCGCATCATCGCCGCGCAAACCGAGATCGCGAAACTCGGCCTCGACCTCGGCAGCGTGATGGCTTACGTGACCGAGCAGGTGCCGCAGCTCACCGGCGCGAGCGGCGCGGCGGTCGAATTCGCCGAAGGCGACGACATGGTGTACCGCGCCGCGTCGGGCTCCGCCGCCGGGATGCTCGGGCTGCGGCTGCGCCGCTCGGGCAGCCTGTCCGGCCTGTGCGTGACGCGCGGCGAACTGCTGCACTGCAAGGATTCGGAATCCGACCCGCGCGTCGACCGCGATGCGTGCCGCCGCGTGGGGCTGCGCTCGATGCTGGTGATGCCGCTCACCCATGCGGACACGACGGTCGGCGTGCTGAAGGTGATGTCGCCGGACCTCGACGGTTTTTCGGCCGCCGATGCCGGGACGCTGCGGCTCACGGCCGACCTGATCGCCGCCGCGATGTTCCATGCGGCGCGCAACGAGGCCAACGAGTTGTACCTGCGCGCGACGCACGACGCGCTCACCGGCCTGCCGAACCGCGCGCTGTTCTACGACCGCCTGCGCCAGTCGATGCATACGGCGCTGCGCGCGAACGGCCGGCTCGGCATCCTCAACATCGACATGGACGGGCTCAAGCCGATCAACGACGGCTACGGCCACCGCGCGGGCGACGCCGCGCTGCGTGCGATCGCCACGCGGATGCAGCGCGCCGTGCGGCGTTCGGACACGGTCGCGCGCGTGGGCGGCGACGAGTTCGCGGTGATCCTGCCGGACATCGGCAGCCGCGACGACGTCGATGCGCAACGCGCACGGCTCGCCCGGCAGGTCGGCGAGCCGTTCGAATTCGAGGGGCATCCGCTGCGGCTCGGCGTCAGTGTCGGCGTCGCGATACTGCCTGACGACGGCACCGACATGAACGCGCTGATCGAGCACGCGGACCAGGCGATGTACGCGGTGAAGCGCACGCGGACGCAGCGGGCGGCGCACGCATGACCCGCTTGGCCACCGCGAGCCGCGGCCGTCCGGGCCGGTCACGGATGGCTGACCGACGCGCGCCGGCGTCAAGCGCACTGCGCGCGCCGGGCGAGCGGCCGTGGCCGCGCGCCTCTCACGCGAAGAACGCGAAGTCCGGCAGGTCGAGCTCGTCGACGTCGTGCGCGACGCGCGCAGAATGTTCGTGGCCGCGATGCAGCAGCACGATCGCACCACGGCAGCGCGGACCCGTCGCGGGCCCGTGACGATAGAACGGCGTTTCGTCGTCGCGCGTGATGAAGTCGGCCTCGCGGGCCGCGCTTGCGTTCATGCGGTCTCGCTCGTTTCGTTATTCGAATCATGCTGCGGCGCCCTCCGGCGCCGGTCCCACTGCCGCCGTCAGCCGCCTGCTTCGGCGATCCCGGCCCGCACGCGCCGCACCACCGTCACGATCGACAGCACGATCAGCACGCGCCACAGCCACGCGGCGACGCTGCCGACCGGCAGACCGAAACCGATCCACAGCGCGAACGCGCCGAGCGCGAGCGCGCGGTCGCTCTTGCCGAACGGGCCGTCGTAGCGGCGCGTCGCGCCGGCGAGCGGGCCGATCAGCCCCGAGCATTCGACGATGACCGCCGTCAGCGCGAACAGCCAGACGTCCGCCGCAGCGAACGCGGGAATCGCGAGAAACGGCAGCACGAGCGCGACGTCGGACACGACGTCGCCGAGCTCGTTCAGGTACGCACCGAGCGTGCTCTTCTGCCCGTGCTCGCGGGCGAGCATGCCGTCGATCGCGTTGAGCGCCATCCGCACGAACAGCCAGATCGGGATCAGCAGGAACAGCACGCGGGCGAACACGCCAAGCCCCGCGAGCGCGCCGACGACGATCGAGCCGCCGGCCGCGAACAGCGTGACCTGGTTGGCCGTGACGCCGCGTTCGGCAAGCGAATCCGCGAACGGACGCAGACGATTCTGGAATTTCGGTTTGAGTGCGTAGAGGCTCATCGTTTTATTGGTTCTTTGCGTTCGGACACGTTTGCGGCCCGGCCCCGGGCAGCGCACCCGTCGGCGGCGGCTTTCGACAGGTGGGCGTAATCGTCGCCGAGCGGTCCCCACGCGTCAAGCCGCACCCCGCTCCGTGCCGCGCCGGGCAATCTGGTGTTTTCGACGGAAACTCGCGATAATCCGCTGGCCCGTGAGCGCAGCAATTCATTCGAACTGTGGCCGGGCGCGCGTGCAACAGCCGATTATCACGCCGTCGAACGGCGAATTCGCCGCGACGCAATACCCGCCGGTGCATCGTCCGATTATCGCGGCCCTGCAACAGGCAGCCACGAATTTGAAAAAACTTAAACAAGGGCCGACCGGCGCGCATCCTGCCGCACCGGCATTCCGGGATTCCGCCCGCCGCGCATGCGCGGCCGCGCGGGCATGCATGCAGGAGGCGCGGCGCCGATGAACATCCTGAACGTCTGGCAGCGCGATTTCCTGCTGTCGATCGTGCGGCTCGTCGCCGGTGCGTATCCGGTCTGGCATCAGGCGCCGCCTTCCCCGACGCAGAAGATCTACTTCTCGAACCATACGAGCCACATCGACACGCTCGCGATCCTCGCCGCGCTGCCGCGCGACGTGCGCGCGGTCGTGCGCCCCGTCGCCGCGCGCGACTACTGGGACAGCAGCAACGTGAAGCGTCACATCGCGCAGAAGCTGCTGAATGTCGTGCTGATCGACCGTCACCGCGAAAGCGGCGGCGACCCGCTGGACCCGGTGCGCGATGCACTACGGCAAGGCCACTCGATCATCATCTTTCCGGAAGGCACGCGCGGCGCCGAAGTCTTGCCGCAGCCGTTCAAGAGCGGCCTGTTCCATCTCGCGACCGAGTTTCCGGAGGTCGCGCTCGCGCCGGTCTATCTCGAGAACCTGCAACGCATCATGCCGAAGGGCGCGATCTGGCCCGTGCCGCTGATCTGCAAGGTGCACTTCGGTGCGAACGAGGCGCTCGGCGCCGGCGAAGACAAGCCGACCTTCCTCGCCCGCATGCGCGACGCGATCGTCGCGCTCGCGCCGCCGCAGCGGCCGGCCGGCTGAACGCGGCGCCCCTCTCTCCCCTTTTCCGGACCTCTCCATGCGAACTCTCTTCTGGGAACTGGTCGCAGGCGTCACCGGCGTGCTGGTGCTCGCGACCGTGATCGGCGCGATCCTCGGCGCGCGCAGCGGCGGCACCAGCGCGACCATCGTCAACCTGAACCAGCGCATCCGCGCGTGGTGGGCGATGATCGCGATCATGGTCATCGCGATCAGCCTCGGCAACAACGTCACGTATCTGGTGTTCGCGCTGCTGTCGTACCTGACGCTGCGCGAATTCATCACGCTCACGCCGACGACCGCAAGCGACCACACGACGCTCTTCATCGCGTTCTTCATCGCGATTCCGGTGCAGTACCTGCTGCTCGGGATCAACTGGTACGGGATGTATTCGATCTTCGTGCCGGTGCACCTGTTCTTCGCGATGTCGCTGGTGTCGGCACTCACGCAGGACACGCGGGAATTCCTGAGCCGCAACGCGAAGATCAACTGGGCGCTGATGGTGTGCGTGTACGGGTTGAGCCATGCGCCGGCCGTGCTGATCCTCGACATCCCGCGCTACGCCGGGCAGAACGCGCTGCTGCTGTTCTTCTTCCTGTTCGTCGTGCAGATCAGCGACGTGCTGCAATACGTGGTCGGCAAGCTGTTCGGACGCCGCAAGATCGCGCCGCAGCTGTCGCCGTCGAAGACGATCGAGGGCTTCATCGGCGGCGGGCTGCTGGCCACGCTGTGCGGTGCATCGCTGTATCGCGTGACGCCGTTCAGCTTCGGCGCGGCGTTCGGAATCTCGCTCGCGATCGTGATCGCGGGCTTCGTCGGCGGGCTGGTGCTGTCGGCCGTGAAGCGCTCGCTCGGCACCAAGGACTGGGGCTCGATGATCGCGGGCCATGGCGGGATGCTCGATCGCGTCGATTCGATCTGCTTCGCCGCGCCGGTGTTCTTCCACCTCGTGCGCTACGCGTACGTGTGATGCGCGGGCGGCGCCACGCCGCCCGGTTCCGATTGCTGCACGCTCGATCTCGCGCACGACGTCGTCGACGCCGCGCTGGACGCGGCCGGCTGCCCGCCCGACGCCTACTCAGCGGCCGGATCGACGTGCAGCGATTCGCCGATCGCATAAAAGTTGCCGCCCGCGATGTAGTGCAGGCTGCGCAGCGCCGGATCGGCCGATTCGAAATACCAGTGCCCGTCGCGGAACACCCGCGTGTCGGACCACGCCGCGACCACCTCCCCGATGAACAGGTCGTAGGTCTGCTGGTTGTGCGGCTCGGGAACCAGCCTGCACGCGAGCCAGCCCGAGCAGCCGGCGACGAACGGCAGGTCGTGGCCTTCGACGTCGAACAGCGTGACGCCCGCCTCGCGCAGCTTGTCCGGCCGCTCCGCGAGACTGTGGCTGCCCACCGCATGCGTGAGCTGCAGCTGCGCGGCCGTCGGCACCTGGATGACGAACGTCCCGCTGCGCTCGACGAGCTCGCGCGTCTTCGCCGACTTGTCGAGCACGACCGTCAGCTTCGGCGGCAGGAAGTCGAGCGCGCAGGCCCATGCGGCGGCCATCACGTTGTCGACGCCGTCATGACGGGCCGATACGAGCACGGTCGGGCCATGGTTGAGAAGACGGTAGGCTTTCTTCAGCTCCACCGGAGCGATGTGAGTGTCCATGCGGGTTCCCTGGTGAGCGGCACGACGCGTGCCGGCCGAAGGCCGCATTCTCGCACCCGATGCCAATTGCCGCTGACGGTCAGCGCGCCGCATCACGCTCGCGCGATGCGCGCCATAACACACCCCGGCCCGCATCACGCGATTCAATTCATTAAATAATCAATTGATGAATCGACGACGAATGCGTCGCCATCGAAATTCGACCGAAAATCGCGCGGAATTATCACGAATCCGGCAATGCACCAATCGCCCCACCCTGAAATTCAGATCGATTGATGCACAGTTCTCAATAATGTGAATCTCTCAATGGACCTTGCCGCAGCATGTGCATGTCTGCTTTACGTCACATCGAAGAATTTCATTTTTGCCGTTCGTCGGCGGCTCGGTAGTCTCCTGCCCATCCGGTTCAAGCAAGCCAATCGCAAGGAGATGAAATGAAACGCACGACCCTCTCGCTGATTTCGCTCGCATCGTTCGCGGCGATGCCCGCCGCGCATGCGCAGTCGAGCGTCACGCTGTACGGCGTGATCGACACGTCGATCACGTACGTGAATCACGCGCAGGGTAAGGACAATGCATGGATGCTCGGCAACAGCAGCGCGGGCAATCTTGCCGGCAGCCGCTGGGGCGTGAAGGGCACCGAGGATCTCGGCGGCGGGCTGAAGGCGCTATTCCAGCTCGAGAGCGGCTTCGACCCGAGCAGCGGCCGGCAGGGCCAGGGCGGCCGCCTGTTCGGCCGGCAGGCGTTCGTCGGGCTCTCGAGCGACCGCTACGGCACGCTCACGTTCGGCCGCCAGTACGATCCGCTCGTCGACCTCGTGCAAGGCATCACCGCCGACAACTATCTCGGCAGCGTGTTCGCGACGCCGGGCGACGTCGACAACTACGACAACAGCTTCCGCGTCGACAACGCGGTGAAGTACACGTCGGCCGTGTATTCGGGCCTGCAGTTCTCGGCGATGTACTCGTTCGGAGGCATCGCCGGCAGCACCGGCGCCGCGCAGTCGTATTCGGCTGCCGTGTCGTACAACAATGGCCCGTTCAGCGTCGCGGGCGGCTACTTCCACGCGACCAACAGCCCCGCGTCGAACGGGCTGCGCAACGGCTGGACCAGCTCGTCGGACGGCACCTTCGACGGCCCGATCAACACCGGCTATGCGAGCGCGCACTCGATCGGCATCGCCCGCATCGCGGGCCAGTACGTCGCCGGCCCGTTCACGTTCGGCCTCGGCTACAGCAACGCGCAGTACCGCCGCGACGCGAGCTCGGTGTTCAACTCGAACGAGCACTACAACACCGGCCAGGGCTTCGTGAACTACCAGGCGACCAATTCGCTGCTCGTCGGCGTCGGCTACAGCTATACGCGCTCGGGCGGCGATACGTCGGCGACCTATCACCAGGTGTCGGCCGGCGCGGACTACAACCTGTCGAAGCGCACGGACGTGTACCTGACCGCCGCGTACCAGCACGCGAGCGGCCAGACGGGCGACGGCAACGGCGGGGCGATGGCCGCGCAGGCGTCGATCGGTTCGTACGGCTATGCGGGCACCAGCTCGCAGACGATGGTCAACCTGGGCCTGCGTCACCGCTTCTGATCGACGATGGCCGGTTGCGCGGCATCGCGTGGCCGGTCGATCGGTACCGAACGGGGATCGAGAAATCACCGACACGGCGGCTGCGGCCGCCGTCGTCGCTTCTACGGCCCGCGCAGCGCCGGATGCGCCTCTCGTCTCCGCTTCGCTGCGCCATTCACTGCCGCCTCCGCGGCGCATCTGACGCGTGGCGTCAGTATTGCGACTGCGCGCGCCTGCCGGCATGCGCACGATTGCAGTCTTTTTTACCGATTCCGTCCTGCCGCGCGTCGATACCGGCGCCAACGAAAATGCGCGACACATGCGCCGGCAAATGCAAAGGAAAGTTTGACGCGAGCCATTTGACTGCGCGCTATGGCACACTTCGCGTCTGCGTAATTTCCTTGCACCGGGCGGCCGGATTCCGCCCCATCCTGCCATGCCGCGTCAGACTGCCCGTTCGATCAGCCACGCCACGCCGAAGATCGCCGCGACGATCGCGCTGTCGTGCGCGCTGCACGGATTCGCGCGTGCCGACTGCCTCGACGACGCGGCCACGTTCCAGAAGGTGAGCGTGAGCCTGCTGCGCGGCATCGCGCAGGTCGAATCGGGAATGAACCCGAATGCCGTCAACACCAACACGAACGGCACCGTCGACATCGGGCTGATGCAGATCAACAGCACGTGGCTGCCGACGCTCGCGCGCGAAGGCATCTCGCGGGAAAGCCTGTTCGATGCGTGCACCAACGCGTACGTCGGCGCGTGGATCCTGTCGCAGAACATCCGACAGCTCGGCGCCAACTGGAACGCGATCGGCGCGTACAACTCCGCGTCGCCCGACAAGCGCCTCGCGTATGCCCGCAAGGTCTATGATGCAATCCGGACCATGCCGGATTCGCCGGATACTCCCATGCCCATCCTGCCACCCTCTTTCACGCCGCCGCAGCAGGTGCAGGCGTACAACCCGTTCGCGAGCCTGAGCGTGTCGGCACCGCCGGTCGCGCGTGCCCGCACGCTCGCGCCGGCCGCCCCGCCGCCGCAGCCGCAAGGCGGGCCCGCCGGCCCGGCCGGCACGTACAACTTCGGCTGGACGGTCACGGGTGCCGACCAGGCCAAGCCGACCCAGGTGTTCGACGACGGCGCGCGAATCTACGTGCAATTCAGCGACATGAAGCACGTGCCGGCGATCTTCACCGAGACGTCGTCGGGCCGCGTGCTGATGTCGTGGGAGCTGCAGTTCCCGTATGCCGTTCTGACGCGTCCCGCGCAAACGTTAATCTTCCAGCTCGGGCCGTTCGAGGCGCGCGCGCAGCGCGGTGCGGCAGGGGCGACTGCGCAGGCAGGGGCTGGGGCGGGAGCGGCAGCGGGAACGCCGCGTTCAGGCGCGACGGCGGCAACGGCTGCCGCGGCACCGACCGTGAAGCACACTGCCAATGCGCTCTGGTATATCGATACGGCGTCGACGTCGGGATCGGCGGCGACCTCGAGTACGGCAAATACCTCGACGGCATCGACCACGTCGCAGACGCCCGCGACGTGGCCCACCGCCGTGACGTCGAACACGCCGCCCCCCGTCGCGACACCTCAGGCGCCGGCCGCGACGAAGCCGGCTGCACGCGTCAGCACCGACGCGCTCTGGTATATCTCGAAGTAACGCACGCACCGCCCAGCCGCATCACCCGCGCCGCACCCAGATCACCTTGCCGTCGCGAATGCCAAGGTCGCGGCGCTCCGGGCGATAGTCCATCGTGCCCGGCAACGACTGGCCGTCGCGCTCGAGCACGCGCCACAGGCAGCCGTCGAGCAGCGCGGCCGCCTCGCCCTCCGTCTTGCCGATCAGCGCATCGTCCGGCGCGGCATCCGCCTTGCATGCGTTCACGGCGCCCGACGGAGCCGGGTTCGTCACTGCGCCGCCGGCGGTGGCATTGCGGTGTTTCGTGTTCATGTCCGCACATCCTGCGAAGGTTGCGCTCGCAACGAGTGCCACGAGCATCGCGATCGTTCTCTTCATCGGTATCTCCCTGTCGCGGCCCGGCGATTCACGTGCGGCATGCGTGCAAGGCCGGGTATCGCTTGCGTGATCGGCGCCGCGCGCCGCCGGCCCTATCCTGACGGATGGCAGCCGGCGAATGGCGGCGATGCATAACGCGGTCGAGCCGTTCAGGCGCACCGGCGTCGCAGGCCCGGCGCGACGCCGGACCCGCCCGCATGTTACCGCACGCGGTTCGCGGCGACGGCCCGGCACCGGCGCGTCATGTCCGGCACGCGCGCGCCGGCCCCACGTTCAAAACCTGTAGGTCGCGCCGGCCATCCCGTAGTAGTTGCTGCGCGACTGGACGATCGGGCTGTCGCCATAGCGCCCGAGCAGGCGCGTCACGCCGCCCGTCGCGAGTACCGACCAGTGCCGCGACAGGTTCCAGTGCCACGCGACCGACATCGTCGCGCTGTCGATCCCGCCGCTCGTCGAATATGGCCGGAAGCGGCTCGCCATCGACTGCGCGTCGGTCACGCCGTAGAACGTCTGCGTGTAGCGTCCGGTCCCGGCATGCACGCTGCCCGTCACGACGATCTCGTGCCGCGCGGTCTTGAACACCGGCACCGCGAGGTCGACATGCCCCGACACGCCGCGCGACGTATGCGTCACCGGGGTGTCGACCGACACGCTCAGCTCCGCCGCATCGAACAGCGTCAGCCCTGCCCGCACGCCGACGAGCACCGAGCCCGGAATCCGGCCCATCCCCTTCAGGTAGTCGGAACCGGGCAGGTCGAAGCGGTTCTCGTCCGCGCGGCCCGCGTCGTAGCTCACCGCCGCCGACACGAACGCGCCGTGCGGGAGGTCCAGCCGATAGCCGGCGCCCGCGGTGCTGTCGATGAAGAAGCCGTTGCCGAACTTCGCGGAAAACCCCGGCGCGACGACGCCGCGATACTGGTTGCTCCCCTGGTAGCGCGGCGCGAACCCGCCGCCGAGCGAAAGCGAATACTGGTTTTCCGCATGGGCGGCGGCGGCAAGGGTCAGGCCGGCAAGCGGCACGCAATAACGGGAGCGGCGAAGGGTTGGGCGCACAATATTGAAATAAGAGTGACGGAGCCCGAAGTCTAGGTGCCGCCGTGCGCCGGGACTGTCCGGAATCTGCGGGGAATCTGTGCTCAATTGTGTTCGATTGTTCGCGATTGTCGCCTTGCTGCCCAGGCCGCCGGAACGCCGGATAGAATTCGCGTGCCGCGCCGCGCGCCCGCCTGCCGGGATGCGGGACGACGCGCGCGCATCGAGGAGACCATGTACGACAATCCGCTCAAATACCGTGTACTGCTGATCGAGGACGACGACCGCCTCGCGCAGCTCGTGCGCGAATACCTCGACAACTACGAATTCGCGGTGACGGTCGTGCGACGCGGCGACCTGGCGGTCGCGGCGGTGCGCGAACACCAGCCCGCGCTCGTGATCCTCGACCTGATGCTGCCGAACCTCGACGGGATGGAAGTGTGCCGGCGCATTCGCGCGTTCACCAACGTCCCGGTGCTGATTCTCACCGCGCGCGCGGACGTCTACGATCAGGTCGCGGGCCTCGAAACCGGCGCCGACGACTACGTGACGAAGCCGATCGAGCCGCGGGTGCTGGTGGCGCGCGCCCGCGCGCTGCTGCGCCGCGCGCAGCCGGCCGCGACGGACAGGCCCGCTGCCGCGCCCGAAGCGCTGGTATTCGGAGAACTGACGATCTCGCCGCCGAACCGCACCGTCACATGGCGCGGCGATCCTGTCGACCTGAAGACGGCCGAGTTCAACCTGCTGCTGATCCTCGCGCGCGCGGCCGGCACCGTGCTGAGCCGCGACGACATCCTGAAGCAGTTGCGCGGGATCGAGTTCGACGGGCTCGACCGCTCGGTCGATTCCGGCATCTCGAAGCTGCGCCGCCGCTTCGAGGATGCGTCGTCGGAGCCGCACAAGATCAAGACGATCTGGGGCCGCGGCTACCTGTTCAGCCCTTCCGCGTGGGACGAATAAATGCTGCGCCCGTTGATCAGGCTGTACCTCATCGTGATCCTGTGCGTCGCCGGATCGATCGCTTTCATCCAGTTCTCGTTCGACCGGATCTTCTATGATCGCGTCGCGCAGGCGCAGCGCGATTCGCTGACGACCTACGCGTTCGTGCTGAACGATTATCTGGAGCGTCATCCGGGCGCGCAGCGCATGCTCGCGCTGCGCGAACTCGCGAAGCACGGCAACGAAGGATTCGGCTTCATGACGATGGCCGACGCCCGCGCGCAGTTGAGCGGCACACCGCTGCGCGATCTCGACGCGGGCCGGATCGCGATCAGCTACGACGCCAAGGATTACTACATGCCGCTCGCGGACGGCTCCGTGCTGCATGCGCGCCCGACCGAGGCGGCCGATCTCGACATCAAGATCTACGCGTACCTGCTGCTCGCGCTCGCCGCGCTGTTCGCCGTGGTGCTGTGGATCTCGTATCACTGGCGCGACCTGCGCAAGCTGCAGGCCGCCGCGCACGCGTTCGGCGCGGGCAAGCTGTCGACGCGCGTGAAGCTGTCCGGGCGATCGAACATCTACGAGCTGTCGCAGCAGTTCAACGACATGGCCGAGCGGATCGAGGCGTCGATCAAGCAGCAGCGCGAAATGATGCATGGCATCTCGCATGAGCTGAAGACGCCGCTCGCGCGCCTCGAATTCGGGCTCGCGCTGCTCGCCGAATCCGACGAGAGCGGGCGGATGCGCGAACGCCGCGACGAACTCCGACGCGACGTGCGCGAACTCGACGGTCTCGTGACCGAGCTGCTGACGATCGGGCGGCTCGAACAAGGCGCAAGCGAGCTCGCGCCGATGGACGTCGTCGTCGATGCGCTGATCGACAGTGTGGCCGGCAACGTCGCGAACGACGTCGCCGACCGCGGCCTCACGCTCGGCGTGTCGACGAGCGGCGCCCCTGCATCGCACGTGTGCGATCCGAAGCTCGTCGCACGCGCGCTGCTGAACCTGATCCGCAACGGCGCGCGTTATGCGTCGCGCACCGTCCTGCTGTCCGCGACGCACGATGCGTCCGGCGCGCTGGTGCTGAGCGTCGACGACGACGGTCCCGGCATTCCGGTCGCCGAACGCGCGCGCGTATTCGAACCGTTCCAGCGGCTCGATTCGAGCCGCGACCGGCAGACCGGCGGATTCGGGCTCGGGCTCGCGATCGTGCGACGCGTCGCGCTCGTGCACGGCGGCGACGTGCGGCTCGAGGATTCGGCGCTCGGCGGCGCACGCTTCGTGATTACTCTACCGCCGCGGGCGTTGCCGGACTTCCTCGGCGACGCACCGGAGAATACGGCACGTGGCCGGGCTGGCCGCGCATCGTCCATATCACTGCGTCAATGAATGCAAGCGGGGCGTCGCCGCCCCTCACCCGCCGCTCCTGAACGCCGGCAGCTGCTGCCCGAGCCGTGCGCCCATCTCCGCGCCGAGCGCCTGCAGCGCGTTGAACGGACGGATCATCACCTCGAATTCGACGATCCGTCCGTCGGCGTCGAAGCGGATCATGTCGATCCCCTTCAGCCGCTTGTCGCCGACCGTCGCACTGAATTCCAGCACGACGCTCGTGCCGTCGTCGTCGGCGAACGCGCGGTGATATTCGAAGTTCTCGAGGATCGTGAGCACCGTGCGCAGCGCGAGCAACAGTGCGGGCGCCGGCCCGTACGGCTTGAACGCCATCGGCGAACGGAACACGGCATCCGGATGGACGATCGTGTCGAGCGCGCTGAAATCCTTGCGCGCGAGCATCGCGTGCCACGCAGCAAGCGAGGCCGCGACGGTGGGCTGCAGATTCGACAGGGATTGCATGGTCAGCGACTCCGGTAACGTTACAGGAAAGGTCCTCGATCGAAGGCGATGCCCGGTCGGGCCACCGCCGCGTGAACCGGCACCGGCGTAATCACGCGTCCGGCAGGATCACGACCTTGCCCTTGACCTGCCGGTTCGCCATGCGCGCAATGGCGTCGGCCGCACCCGCGAGCGGCACGCGCTCGGTGATCGCGGGCCGCACCTTGCCGGCCGCGAACCATTGCGCGAGCTGGCGCATGTTCGCCGCATGCTGCGCCGGGTCGCGCCGCACCGCATCGCCCCAGAACACGCCCAGGATGTCGCGCTCCTTGAGCAGTGCAAGGTTCAGCGCGATCTTCGGAATTTCGCCGGCTGCGAAACCGACTACGAGGAACCGGCCGCGCCACGCGGTCGCGCGCAGCGCGGCCTCGCTGTACGCGCCGCCGACCGGATCGTAGACGACGTCCGCGCCGCGTCCGCCGGTCAGTTCGTCGACGCGGCGCCGCAGGTCCTCGGTCGCATAGTCGATCGTGTCGTCGGCGCCGGCTTCTCGGCATAGCGCCAGTTTGTCCGCGCTCGACGCGGCCGCGATCACGCGCGCGCCCAGCGCCTTCGCGATCTCGATCGCGGCGAGCCCGACACCGCCGCCCGCGCCCAGCACCAGCAGCGTCTCGCCCTGCTGCAGGCGCGCGCGCTGCTGCAGCGCATGCAGCGACGTGCCATACGCCAGCACGAGCGCCGCGCCCTGCTCGAACGTCATCCCCGGCGGCAGCGCCGCGATCTGGTGCACGTCGGCCACGCACTGCGCGGCGAAGCCGCCGTGGCCGGTGAACGCGACCACCTCGTCGCCCGGCCGCCAGGCGCTCACGCCGTCGCCGACCGCGTCGATCACGCCGGCGAATTCGGCGCCGGGCGAGAACGGCAATGCCGGCTTCACCTGATACAGCCCCTGGACGATCAGCGCATCGGGGAAATTGAGCGACGCCGCCTTCACGCGAATCCGCACCTGACCAGCGGCCGGTTCAGGAATCGCGACGTCCTCGATACGCAAGCGGTCGATCGGGCCGAATGCGGTACACAACAGCGCTTTCATGCTCTCCATTCTCCTTGCGCGACATCGCCGCGCATCGATACGGCAGCGGGACGCGCCCGCGCGACCGGCGCGCGGCGCAGGCCAGACGGCCCGCACCGCGGCACCTTCATCCGTGCGGCGCGACGCTCAGAACCACGCGTCGCGCATGTCGAGCGTCGTCGTATCGACGCTCGCCAGCAGGTCGAGCTGCGCATCCACCTTCGGCAGTTCCCAGCGAAAGAAGTATCGCGCGGCGGCTCGCTTGCCGTCGTGAAAATCGTCATCGCGTCCGCGCGCGGCGAGCGTCACGTCGAGCCACAGCCACGCGACAACCAGATGACCGTACGCCTCCAGATAGACGCTCGCATTCGCGAGCCGCACCTGCGGATCGCCGAGCGCGGCCAATGCGCGCGTGACGTCGACTAGCCGTGCCCAGCGCGGCGCCAGCGCATCGGCATGCACGCGCGTATCGCCATCCGCCGCCCGCGCACGTTCGAGCGTCGTTTCGATACGTGCATCGAGCGTACGCAGCAGCGCGCCGTCGTCCTGACCGACCTTGCGACCCAGCAGGTCGAGCGCCTGGATGCCGTGCGTGCCTTCGTGGATCGGGTTCAGGCGGTTGTCGCGATAGAGCCGCTCGACCGGATAGTCGCGCGTATAGCCATATCCGCCGTGCACCTGGATCGCGAGATCGTTGGCCGCGAGACACCACTGCGACGGCCAGCTTTTCGCGATCGGCGTCAGGATGTCGAGCAGGCGCGCGGCCTCGGCGCGCACCGCCGCATCGCCGTGCGCGCGCGCTTCGTCGACGAGCCGCGCGCAGTACAGGATCAGCGCGAGCCCGCCTTCGACGTACGCCTTCTGCGCGAGCAGCATGCGCCGCACGTCCGGGTGCGCGACGATCGGCGTCTGCGGCGCCGCCGCGTCCTTGCCGGCCGGTCCGAGCGGACGCCCCTGCGGCCGGTTGCGCGCATAGTCGAGCGCATGCAGGTAACCGGTGTAGCCGAGCGCCACCGCACCCGCGCCGACACCGATGCGCGCCTCGTTCATCATGTGGAACATGTAAGCGAGGCCGTGATTGGGCTCGCCGACCAGATAGCCGATCGCACCGGCGCGCCCCTGCGGACGATGGCGCGTGCCTTCGCCGAAGTTCAGCAGGCAGTTGGTCGTGCCGCGATAGCCCATCTTGTGATTCAGGCCCGCAAGCACCACGTCGTTGTGCTCGCCGTGAGCGGCACCGTCCTCGGCCGGCAGATACTTGGGGACGATGAACAGCGAGATGCCGCGCGTGCCGGGCAGCAGCCGCCCCTGTTCGTCGGGAATCTTCGCGAGCACGAGGTGAACGATGTTCTCCGCCAGTTCATGCTCGCCGCCCGAAATCCACATCTTGTTGCCGGTGATCCGGTAGCGCGGGCCGAGCGGCGACGCGCGCTCGAAGTCGGCACGCGTGACGATGTCCGACAGCGACGAACCGGCCTGCGGCTCGGACAGGCACATCGTGCCGAAGAAGCGTCCTTCCAGTTCGGGACGCGCGAACGCGTCGATCTGCGCGGGGCTGCCGTGCGCGAGCAGCAGGTTCGCGTTCGCGACGGTGAGGAACGGATACGCGGCGGTCGCGATGTTCGCGGCCTGGAAGAACAGGAACGATGCGGCTTCGATGAGTTTCGGCAGCCGCATCCCGCCGAATGCTTCGTCCTGGCCCGCGGCGATCAGGCCGGCGTCGGCGAAGGCACGCACCGCCGGCTCGACCTCGGGAATCAGCGTCACGCGCTCGCCGTCGAACCGCGGCTCCTCGCGGTCGCCGCGCGCCGCGTGCGGCGCGAACAGGTCCGCCGCGATCCGCTCGCTGGTGTCGAGCACCGCATCGAACGTCTCGCGGCTGTGCTCCGCATAGCGCGGCAGCGCGGCGAGCGCATTCGCATCGAGCCAGTCGTACAGCAGAAACGCGAGATCGCGTCGCGACATCAGCAGGCTCATCGCGACGCCCTCCACGCGGCCCGCTTGCCCGGCTCGGTCCGCGGGTGCTCGATCGATGCATGCTCCATCACGTCTGTCTCCTGTCGGGCGACGCGCAGGCGCGCCCTTTGGCGCCGGTTGCCGGAACCGGATGATTAGGTCGGTGACTGCAAATGCTGGCAGGAATTTAGCACGGTCGTTCTAAAACAACAATGGCGAGTCACCCCGACGGTGAATCGAGGCGATGGCGGCATGGGAAGGTCGGTCGATGCGGGGCTGTCCCGGCAATTGATGCGAGTCAGAAGCGTAAGCCCCCGTTCGGTGGCAATCTCGACCAGACGGGCATACGCAACATCGGGCTTGCGACGTGTACGTGTCGGAGAAGTACCTTGACTCATTGTCTTCAGAACTGGGCAGTCACCTGAAAACCAAGCGTCACTCGCGCGATCGGAAAGCCCGACGGCTTGTAGACAGGCGTACCGGCGAAGAGATCGTCCGCATATCCGCCGTGGTGACCGTCAGATCGTGACCGTCGATCAGGCCGACGTTGTTGGTCGCCGCAATCGTTGCCATCTTCGCCATCTTCTATATTTCGCCCCTTCTCGAAAAAATACGAGACAACACGCGACAGCACCATACGAAATAAATTACAAATAATGGACCGCCAAAGTAAATCAACACCATGTCTTCATTCAACTCAAATAAATGCCGAATCAACTCCGAGATCAAAAATGTCCAAAATACACCAGTCCCAAAGGCAATCAATACAGTCGCGAGCCAGTGGCAAATTTTTCCGAAAACGCTTTCATTCATGGACGACTAGACTCGATCTCTTTAGGTACATCACTGTAAACCGCAACTCCACTTGCCCCAACCCCGGACAGCATCAATGACAAATTTACTCCCGGACAGGGCATTTTTGCGAGTGGAAGCAGCTTAACGTTGTTGTACGCGGGAACCAGCGTATGCCGAAGATGCGCGATCGATAGCGGCTCAGTAGCGACGCATCGCAACCATTCGGTGCGGGCAGCGCGAACAACTTCCAAGAGTTCATCGCGCGAAACCGGCCGGCCGCTTCGCCACGCCGAGTTCGGGGGCAAATCGACGCGGCGGGTCTTGGGCCCACGCCGCCGAGAATTTGCCGGCCAGTGGCTCGCCAAGCGAAACGGGAATGCCGTCGACGTCGAAAAATAACGCTGCCGGCGACAACGCGGAAACTGGCGGGAGCGGACGGTTCGGCATATTGCGCACATCGCTTTCAACTAATACTCAAGATCAGGAGTGGTCATCCTTTTCGTATGTTCTCTTTGCTTTACGCCAAGCCGAGCCGCCAAATGGTTTGATTTTTAGCATATGTGCCTGACTTGCAAACCCGCCGATAAGCGCCAGACCAGATCCTATGAGGGCAACCGCTCCGCCGAAGATCGTAGGGGGAATAAATTTGAACGCACAGAACATCAACGCAAACCCCACGACAATGAATGCCAATCTCACCCAATCAGGAAAATTCCCATCTTCTGTAATTTTAATTTTTCGCACCCTTGCCTCCATTGGTAGCGATGCTATTTGACACAGCTTGCCAATATGAGCTCATCCAAATTTGGACTTTTGCCACGCCATGATCATTATTGAACGTGTTTCCAATCCCATCAACGACAAACCCAAGGCTTATCCTTGGCGACGAACACCGCCTAATTCATATCTAAGATACTCCTCCAATTTAGCAAAATCATCGTAGGCAATCGGCCCAAATTCAGGCTCAGTCTCGGCCAAATACTGACCGGCAGTCATATCGAAATTTTAGCCAGCGAGCTAGCCTCTTGAATTCGCCGAGGACAAATCATCCAATTAATTCCAGGCAAGCCTTCTCGCTGGTGCGCGACCATCACCCACTTGACCTTACCTTTATAGCTATCTATTGCCGCCTGAAGCTTATCGACTACACCAGACTCATCCGCAACAAATCTGAAGCTCACATACGGGGGGATGTAGAGCAATCCACCGTCTTGCGAATCCCATTGGAAAATTGGACAGGGTATCTTTTTTGAAATTTCCTCCACTCTAGCTTGCCCAATTCCTCAATAAAATTAAGCAACCTCCCTTCCTCATCTAAAATTTCAGCGCCCTTCATTTCAACCTCTTCGGCGAGCCGGAAACATTTACATTACCCGGATTTGCTTTGTTAATCGACTGCAACTAATCCCCCTTCGTAATTGGATCGTGGCAGCATTGATCAAGTCCGACTGGTTGTTCAGCACGTGCTGCAAATCTGGCGTCTTGCTGACCGTCCCATTCAGATTCGACGTCTCACGATTGAACGTCTCCACGTCCGGCTTCAGGATCGCCTGATCCGTGATCGTGATGGTGTCTGCGCGGACCGCGCTCTTCGCGGGTCGCGCTACTGCTGTCGCTCTCGCTCACATACATTGGCTTACCGCCACCCGTATAGATTGAAACCCGCGCTTCGACTGATGGATCAAATAATCGCGTTCGCCAAATATTCGAGCATATTCAGCACGGCCACGATAAGAATTTCCTCAAGCAGATTATGGAAATGATAGTTATTTTAGCCAGAATGCATTGAACTCTATCCAACTACGCTACTCGCATAACCTCGCCACAGTGGTCATGACTTGAACCAAGGTCCGAACTTCTCCGGGTCATCACTCAACAGTCCTGCCTTGCGCAGCGGCTTTGGCAGGTACCCCGCAAAAACGAAGAACAAGATAATGAATAACGGTAACCCAATTGAAAGTAACGCTATAGTGTCATCCATTTTGAATGCAATGCGGCAAAGTCCGGATACAAGGAACGACCAACAGCCAGCACCGACTGAAGATGCGAGGCATACGGTGAGAAAAATTTGGGACGTTGCATATAATCTACGCCAGTTCACTTTTCACCTCCACCTCGAATGTCGTTGACAACGGCTACACCCTTCGAGCCAACGCCGCAAAGCAAAAATCCCAGCGTCGTACCATATGGCCACGGTTGCTTAAGAAAAGGAAGTAAATTTACATTATTAATGCGCGGATCGATTACGCCAAACATAGAAACCGGTCGGCTCAATCCATCAGCAACGCCCACGTTCAAAGGTACCGGAGCCTTCAAGGTGAGAATGGCCATTCCAAAATTAATTCCGTCATACACGGCACTTCCCCATTGTGGAGAAAGTTGGTTAAACCCCCAAACGCAACGGGTTATCTCCCGGCTCGCTGATTCCGTTGTACCGATTATACAAGCCGCCACCGCCTTCTATGACTTCACTCAATCCAAACGTGGTCATCCAGCCACCGACGGCACATCCAATACCACTCGTACACAGTGCTTCTCCAGTTTTCGCCGCCATTCCACCAAGGGCGATTTTGGTCGCATCTTTTGCACACCCACCAGATCGTTCTTGATGGCGTTGTCGCTTTACTGCAGAAAAGTATATTCGAATAGGCCCGAACTCTTCTGTTGGCCAACTCAATCGAACTCTTTGGTAAGCGACGCCGCTTTAAACTCGCTCACAAAATTCTTGTTTCGGTCATCGCTACCCGTCGCACATTCCGCCCAGCGTTTTACGGCATAACAAGCGGCCCGTTTCAGCCGCTGCTCTTCGTCCTTGTTGCCGTTCGCCATGTCGTGGATGGTATTGTTTTAGTCCTGATTCAATTGCCGATTGAACCGATCAGCGCATTCTCCGGCGACAGAAATCCTCGGCTCCGGCATTGAATTCCATGCTTACAGAAAAGACAGGCCTCCCCACCCTATCCGATTCCTGTGCATCAGATTTTTCAGCAAAAGACGCCTTCATTCCACTCTTGCACATCACATATGCACCACCATCCCTCCCCAAAAACACCCACCCCCTTTTTTCTAGAGAATCTTTGAGAAATTTTTCTTTCTCCTCACCGAAATTCGATGCATCCACATCATAAAGCGCAAGAGCCGACCCCGTTTTTGCACTTTCACGCCGAGATAAAATGGTTGAACTATCAAAAAGATAACTCAAATCCGAAGTCATAATTTCCAATTTCGTTTTCGCAGTGGAAATTGTCGGAGTCCGGGAAATAACCCAAACCCCCAGTACCACCCAAATTAGGAAAAAAATTACTTCCTTTGCCGACAACTTCTTCATGTCTCTGCTCGATCATTTCACGAATGGATTGGGGATCTGACTGGAATAACCATCCGCAGCGTTCCCATTCAAGTTGGGAGCCTTTGTGAAACCAACGAAACCAACTCCGAACTCGAACGCAGTGGATCCCCGACGGCAGATCTGCACAAGACCTCGCCTCCGCGGCCATCGAGACAAATTACTCCCCAAACGCCGCCTTCGTTTCCATCGATTAAAACGACACCTCGTCAACACTGATGAACACCCAACATCAGTCAAAATATCTTAATGTACGTCACAATCTGGTTTGGGTTAACTGACAAATCACAAGAATCGTTAGCAGCAACCTCCACCCCGCTCAAATTATCCGAGTAGAAGACCTCGTCAGCATCGTCAAATTCGATCGACCCAAACTCGAGTAATCCGGCCACTTTTTCACCGAGACCAACATTATTCAAGATGCGCCCTTTATACGCGTATCCGACTGAACCAGAAATAGACTCAACTATAATGCTATCGAGCGCGTCTTGCTTAAAAATAAGTCGAGCAAGCATATTCTGCCAGTCGCATTCGACAGTATTCATATCAGCAGCACGAAAGAATATAACTCCTGGCCGAAGACAATCGATCAATAATCGAGGGGAAATTCGGAACTGAGTCACCTTTTGGTGATTCTCACCATCGCACCCTATGAGGTTCCGTACAGCATCGATTGATAGACCAAGATGGAGCCCTAGCATTGCTCGGCCTGGCTCAATCGGTGCCTCCCAGTCAATCCCATCATTCATTAGTGACTCCACCTCTTACCTACCGGATCATAAGTAATTTTCTTCCCCGCCTGATCATAAAACGTTGTGTTGGTCTACGTCGTGTGCTTATCGAAATTTCAACAAGCAACCGCCAGCTGAACTGGTCCCCACATAGCGCCAGAACTAGGGCCGTCGATTAGGCGCCCCAAAACTCCTGATTTTACTAAAAACGCCGTCATTTAAACCATGGCCCAAATCTTTCCGGGTTATCGCTCAACATCCCAGCAGTTCGAAGTGGCTTCTGTAGATATTTTAAAAATATTGGCAATTGAATAAAAAACACTGAAATTCCAATCAAAAATACCGACACATCGTCACTTAAATTCAACACCAATCTACAAATTCCAACCACCACGACCGTGTTGCAGCCGGCCGTAAACGCAGATGCAAGCAATAAAACAAACCAGATTTGAAACGTTGCATATGCTCGCCGCCAATTCACTGGTGTCCTCCGGTATTTTTAACATCGTTAAACAACGTGAGGCCTTTCGCGCCGACCCCGAACAACAAGAATCCTTGAGTCGTCCCATATGGCCACGGCTGCTTAATAAACGGAAGCAAATTTACATTGTCAATCTTAGGCACAGTGACTCCGAACATTGATACAGGTCGATTCAAGCCATCAGCCACGCCCATATTGAGAGGCACGGGTGCGCGCAAGGTAAGAATTGCTGCACCCAAATTCAATCCATCGTATGCAATATTGCCCCATCCCGATGGAAGAACCTGATTAAATCCCCACCGCAGCGGATTTTCTCCAGGTGCATTAATTCCATTATATCGATTATACAATCCAATACCGCCCTCCACGACTTCACTCAGCCCGAAGGTGGTCATCCAGCCACCGGCAACACATCCAATACCACTCGTACACAGTGCGGCTCCAGTTTTTGCCGTCATTCCACCAAGGGCGATTTTGGTCGCATCTTTTGCCACACCCACCGGATCGTTCTTGATGGCGTCGCCGCTTTTCTGCAGAAAATTATATTCGAATAGGCCCGAACTCTTCTGTTGGCTCACCCAGTCCAATTCTTTGGTAAGCGACGCCGCTTCAACCTCGCTAACAAAGTTCTTGTTTCGGTCATCGCTACCTACGGCATATTCCGCCCAGCATTTGACGGCATAACAAGCGGCCCGTGTCAGCCGCTTCTCTTCGTCCTTGTCGCCATTCGCCTTGTCGTGGATCGCCTTCTTCTCGTCCTGATTTAATTGTCGATTGAACCGATCAGTACTGGCCCCAGTCAACGCCCCAGTCCCACCACCGACCATCACACCGGCTCCGCCTGCCAGCACATTCGATGTCAAATTTCCCAGTAGCTCATCGACGTTCGCGTTACCAGTCGGTCCCGCATCCTTGATCGACTGCGCAATCTCACTCAGTTGCGGAGCAAGCTTGGCTGACACACCCGCACCCGCAGCGCCACCAACCGCGCCCAACCCACCGCCGGTCAACCCGCCCGTCAACGCACCGCCGGCAATGTGCAGCGCAACACGATTTTCACCACCCTCGGCCCAACTGTTGGCCTCCTGCTGGTACTGTGCCTTGAGCGTCGGATCGGTCGCGTTGTTCGCGTTCGTCTGTGCCTCCTCCCGCTTCTTATCGGCGTAGCTCCCAATCTGCTTCGCAATCGTCTCCGCCGCCGCCTGCGCCGCCCCGATCACATCCGACTGATTGCTCAACACCTGCTGCAAATCCGGCGTCTTGGTGACCGTCCCGTTCAGATTCGACGTGTCGCGATTGACCGTCACCACGTCCTGCTTCTGGTTCGCCTGATCCGTAATCGTGATGGTACCGGCACTGATCGCGCTCTTCGTGCTCGCGCTGCTGCCGTCGCTTTCGCTCACATACAGCGGTAACGCACCGCCCGTGTTCTTGCCCGACGTCTGGCCGTGCGTCGCGTAGTTGCTGCCCCCATCACCCACACCACCACCAGCACTGATCCCGAAGCTACTCGCGTTATAGCTCGAGCTATTCTGAATATCCGAGAACGACAACGTCCCGGTCGTCAGCTGATTCTTGTCCGGCGTCGCCGTGCTCGCGATATACGCCCCCTTCAGCTCCGTATTGCCCTTCACGTTGATGTCGAAACCACCGTCCCCGGCTTGAATACCCGCCTGCTCGTTCACGCCGGCATAGTTACCGCTCGCATGGCCGTTCTGCATGCTGACGCTGGCGCTCGCACCGCCCTGGCTGATGCTGAACCCGCCGCCCGAACTGCTCTGGTGGGCCTCGCTACGGCTCGTATCCTGCACCGACGCGAGATTGAAGTTGCCGCCCACGTCCGCGATCACCTTGTTCGCATTGACATTCGCACCGACGATATTGGTGTCACCGCCGCTGATGATCGTCGCGGTGTTGCTCGCGTTGATGTGTGTATTGTTCTGCGTCGCCGCATCCGAATTCGCATCGCCGTGCGCGCGCGACATCGACGCCGAGACACCGAATCCGCCAGTGCCATACGACACGCCCACACTCGCGCTCTTCGACTCGTTCGTGCTGCGCGTGCTGTCGGTATCCGTGCTGTTGACCAGATTGATCTTGTTCGTCGCCTGCAGCAGCACGTCCTTCGCGTTCAAGTTCGATCCCTGAATCGTCACGTTCCCTTGGCCCGAGTTCTTGTCACCCGTCGCGACGAATGCCGCCGTGCCGCCCGACTTCACGCTGCTGCCGTTGTTCTGCCTGCCGTCCTCGGTGAACGTCGTCTTGCTGTGTGAAGAACCGAAACTCAACTCCACCTTCGCCTCGACCTTGCCCTTCGGATCGTTCAGCGCCTTGGTCATATTGCCGGTCGCGCCGACCAGATCAGCCATGCCGCCGGCCGCGGCAATCGCATGCAGCGCTGCCGCCCGTCCGTCCTGACTACCGCCCGCGCCCTGCGCCTGCTGATTCACGTTCTGGATCGCATCGATGACAGGCGACTTCACTGCCAGCGTGAAACCCGAACTCTTCACCTCGTGGGTTTCTTCGTGATGGCGATCCGTCTGCGACGCATCGATCGTCACTTCCTTCGCGATGCCCGTCACGTCCTTGCTCGCGACAATGTCGGAGCCCGTCACGTGGAGTTTGTTGCCCGCTACCATCGACACGCTGCCGTCGGTGCTGCCGATCAGGCTGCCCTGCGAACTCTTCACCGTGTCGCGGCTGGTATCGATGGTCTGGTTCGTACCGTACGAAATCCCGGCGCCCGCGCTGCCGAGGCCCGACTTCTTCACGTCCTTGTAGTGATATTCGCTCGACGCCGTGTCCGCCGTCGTCACCGTCAGATCGTGACCGGCCGTCAGGCTGACGTCGTTAGTCGCCGCAATCGTTGCCGCCTTTGCCGTCAGGTCATTGCCTGCTTGCACCGAGACACTGTTACCCGACAACGTCGTGCCCACCGCATTGGTGTAACTGCTCGAATCGATCGTGTGCGTCGATTTCGACGACAGGAAGCCGTTTTCCTTGTGATAGTGCTGGTCGTTCGCGCTCGCGCTCTGTTCACCGGCATTCAGATTCACATCGTGCCCGGCGCTGATGCCAATCGCACCCTGCGCATTCGCATAAGCGGCAGTCGCATTCACGTCATGGCCCGCCGCAATCGCCAGATTGCCGCCCGTCGCGATCTGCGTGCCCGTATCGCTCGACGCCGAGTGTTCGGCGTGATTGCGTGCGTCCCACTTCACCGCATCCTGGCTGCTCTGACGAACCGCATTCAGATTGACGTCGTTGTTCGCGGCCAGCACTGCATCGCCGGTCGTCGCAATTACAGCCGCGTTGGCGTTCAGGTCTCGACCAGCAGCAGCCTGAAGCGTACCCGCATTGACCGTCGATACACGGTCGATGCCGGTCGCGCTGCCATTCGCCGCCTTCGCCGAACTGGTCGTGCTCGTCAGGTTGAGGTCGCGGCCAGCCGACAGCGCTACGGTATTGCCTTGAATCAACCCGCCGAGATTATTGAGGTCCTCGTTCGCACTGGCGAGCACAGTGCCACCCGACACCGTGCCGCTGTTGTCGATCGAATCGGCATGAATGATCGTGACGTTGCGGCTAGCGATCGTGCCCGAGTTCTTGTACGCGCCGTCGGCATCGACCGTGACGTTCTTGCCGGAGATGATCGTGCCTTCGCCTGTCACGTCCGCCGCGTTCGCGTGCAGATACACCTGCGGCACCAACACCGTCTGCTGACTACCGTTCGGCAATGTCACCGTCTGATTCACAAGCCACACGATGTCGCTCGTCAGTGCGGCCATTTGCGCGTCGGTCAGCGCCGTGCCGACATTCAGCCCGAACTGCTGCGACGCCTTCACGCCATTGGCCATCAGCGCTTCGTATTCGCTCTGATTGTCCGTATAGTCGCCAATGAAACGCTGGCCGGTCGTCTGAATGATCTGTTGCTGAATCAGTTGCTGCTCGTAGAAGCCATCGCCGATGCGCTTGAGGACCATATTGGGGTCGACCTTGAGCGCATCCAGCATCGTGTCGCTGGACAACCACTTCTTGTAATCGGTAAAGCGCGGGTCTGTCTCGATCAGGAAGTGGCTGCCCGGGTCGCTCGCCACCTGATATAGCGCGTTATTGGGCAAACGCGTGTTCGGCGTGACCGTGCGCACGACTACATCGCCGACATTGGCCTTCACGGCCGATACGGTCCCGACGCCGACGCCCGACACACCCGAGCCGACCAGCACTTGCCCGCCAACGTCCTTGCCCGCTACTGGCGTCACGCCGGTACCGCTCGCACCTTGCGCAGCGGACGTCGCCGCCGCCACGCTCTTGACCGGATTGGACGGTTTGTCCGGATCGGTCAGCACGACCGGCAGATCGATCGTTTGTGACGGAATAGCCGGCGAGTAGTTGGTCGTCGAGGTCGCGCGTTCGTCACCGCTGAAGGCGCCGCCGGACTGGACCCATGTATAGATCGCCTTGCCCGAGCCCGTGAACGTTTCAGTACCGGTCGCACCGATGTTCTGCACGTTCATCGGATTGTTGCCGTCACCGGCCACAATCTGGCTCTTGTCGTTGACGCCGGAGGGCGTGTTGATCGTGATATGACGGCCAGCGGTGATCGTGCCGGGTTGCGACGCCGTTACCACGTCCTTGGTCGATTTCACGTCGACCGTGTAGACGGTGTAGGTCTGTACAAGCCGGCTCCGGACGTCCGCGTTATAGCCGACCAGCACCTGATCCAGCTTCTGGTAAGCGGCGACCGTGGCGTTGTACCACTGCTGGAACGGGGCGCATGCTGCATTCGTTGACGTCAGGCACGAAGGGCTCGGCCAACCGAAGGGATCCGGTTTTGCCCCCGTTACGTCAGCTTCAGTGGGGGGCTTGATGGCAAACCAGTCACTACCGACGTTGCTTCTACCGGCAAACGAACCTGCAATCGCCGACATCCAGAACGGTCCGGATGTGGTCCATGCCGGATTTGCGTCGGGCGGCGGCGTCACACCAAAAGTCGTCCAGATGTCAGCCGGCACAGTTCGATACGCGCCAGTCTGAGACGCCCAAGCTCCCGTACCGAAATTGCTTGCTGGATACGCCGTGTTATCGATCTTGCCCGCTACCCCGTTCATCGTGTACTTCGCGTACTCGGAAAATGGATATTTCGTCGACGGCAGCAGAATGAATTTCTGGTCGTCGTCCAGCGCCCACTGGTAATCCGTGCCCGGATGGATTTCCTGGCTGTTCTTCTGGTACAGGTAAACAGTCGACGGGTCGATCTTTTCGGTCGAACCCGGCACCTGGTACCACAACTGGTTGCCGCTGTCGGTCGTGACCGTCGAGGTCTGGAAGTTCGAATTCAGGTTCTCGAACCGGTTTGCGCTGATCGTGATGTCGCGACCGGCGTCGATTTGCGCGCCGTTGTTCGTCACAGTCTGCGCAGCACCGGTTGCCTGATGGTTCGCGTCCAGCGCGCCGCCAACACGAATGTCGTTGCTCGCGTAAATCAGCGCGTTGTTCTGGTTCTTGAGCGTCTGCGCCCCAATGTCGAGATCCCCGCGAGAAGCGATCACGCCACCGAAACCCTGGGTATTCCGGTCATTGACAACCGTGTTCGCGCCCACCGCGACCGTGTCGCCGTAAATCCGGCCACCGGCATTCGTGATCGTGTCACCTGCCGTCACCGTCGTTGTGCCACCATCGATCAGGCCTTCGTTCGTCATCGACTGGTTCGCGTGAACGTTGGTCGCGTTGCCACCGAAAATCTCGCCCGTCGCACGGTTCTGGATCGAATTGGCGCTCACATTGGCAACATTGCCGGCCGACAGTGTGCCGCTGTTGTCGAGCGTGCGGCCGGCCGTGGTCGTCAGATCGTGACCCGCTACGATCTGGCCGGTGTTGGTCAGATCGCCTTGCGTCGTTACGTTGACGTCGCCCGCCGATTGGAGCTTGCCGTCGTTGTTCAGCGTACCGGTCGAGACCGTCAGTTGCTGACCACCATTGATGTCGCCCTGGCTGTTGACCAGTGCATTCGCTGCCGTCAACGTTGCCGAGCCTTTCGACTGGATGCTGCCCGACGTGTTGTCGATGATCGGTGCAGTGAGCTTCGCATCCTTGTCCGCTCGAATCGATCCGGACGTATTGTCGATCGCCTGGTTGGCGTCAAGGGTAACGCTTGCGCCTTCCATTCCTGCAGTCAATCCCGGCACGCCTGCGGTCGTCGGCAGCGTTGAATGGGCAGTCTGCGCGTTGCGGACCGTATCGCCTGTCACCGACAGCATGCCGCTCGCATGCATGGCCCCGCGCGTGTTGTCGACCGTCGTACCGGACACCGTTACATCGCTGTTGCCGCCGATCTGGCCGGCCACGTTCGACACCGTCCCGGCGCTTCGCACGTTCAACACGCCGTTCGCCACGAGCGAACCCGCATCGTTCGTCACGGATGCGGCGTCGACGGTTGCCGCACCGCTCGACGAAATCGCACCACCTGCGTTGCTCAGCGCCCCCGTTGTCAGCGTGACGCTTTTACCGAGAACCTGACCACCCGTGGATTGCCCTGCCAATACGCCGTTGTCGAACGTCTGGCCGTGCGTATCGATGTCAACCGCTCCCGTTGCCTGCACCAACCCCGACCGGTTATCGAACGCCCCCGATCGACTCGTCAGCGATTGGCTTGCCGCCACGTTGCCGAGCGTGTTGTCGATCGCCCCCGGCCCGGACGCGAGCGTGACGTTCGCCCCCGTGATCGTACCGCCCGAGTTCACCAGGCCCGAATTGGTGAGGGTCGTGTCACCCGACGCCAGCAGCTTGCCCCCTGCATTGTCCGTCGTACCGGATGTCGCCACCGACAATGCACCGGAGACGGAGCCGATGGTGCCACCGCGGTTCGTAACGGTCTGCGCGGCCACGGTCGTGTCGTGTGTCGTCGCGATCGTGCCGCCTGCATTCGTCAATGCGCCTGCAACGTTGAGCTTCGCTGCATCCGCGGAGATCATGCCTTGCGAATTGTCGAACGCACCGGCCTGCGTGTTCAGCGCACCAGCAGCAGTAATCTTGCCCTGGGTATTGTCCAGTGCCTGCGAGACGGTCAGCGTTATGTCGCCGGTGGACGCGCCGATCTGGCCTGCACGGTTGCTCAGCGTCGAGGCTGTCGCCGACAGCCCGGTCGCCCCCACCAGCTTGCCGCCATCGTTCGACACCGTGCGCGTTGCGGTCAACGACAACGCATCCGACGATGACCCAATCTGGCCGCCCGCATTGACGAGATCCCCCGTCTGGATTTGTGCACCGCGCACGGCCGTCATACTGCCGTTCGAGTTGTCGATCGTGTCGCTTGCAACGACGAGCGCATTGGCCGAACTCACCGCACCGCCGGTGTTCGTCAGAGACTTCGTCACACGCAGCGTCGTGTCGCCGGCGGCCGATCCGATCGCGCCTGCCGCATTGCCAACGCTGTTTGCCATCACCGACAGACCATTGCCACCGACTATCGCGCCGGACTGATTCGAGACGGTGCCTGTCGCCGTCACGGTCAGCATATCGGTGGTGCCGATCTTGCCGCCCGTATTGACGATATCGGTCGCCGTGATCTGTGCGGCGTGTGCGCTAACCGCTCCAGCCGAGTTGTCGAGATGAGTCGTGTGAATCGACAGATCGTTACCGGACGCAACCTTGCCGTTTGCGTTGTTCAGCGATTGCGTGACGTCGAGCGAGGTATTGCCCGCCACGGAGCCGATCTGGCCCTGTGCGTTGGAAACCTCATTCGCCGTCAGCGTGAGACCATTTCCGCCTGCGATCTTCCCGTTGGCGTTCGAGACGTTCCCTGTCGCCGTCAATGTCAACGCGCCCGTCGACGTGCCGATCTCGCCCGCCACGTTCGTGAGGTCGGTTGCAGCGATCTGCGCTGTGCGCGCAGTCATTTGCCCCTGCGTATTGTCAAGCGCGATAGCCGAGTTTAGGAACAGCGCGTCCGCCGCCAACGTCCCGGACCGGTTCGAAACCGATTGCGCGGCCACGTTCGCGAGGCTGTGCGAACTGATGGTGCCGGAATTGTTGATCAGTTGTCCCGCACTCAACGTCACGTTCTGTCCGCTCATCGTGCCGGCGACATTCGACAACGTGCCATTCGTCGTGACGTTGACCGCGCTGGCCGCGTTCACGGTTCCCTGATCGAGCGTAACGTCGTTTGCGAACAGATTGACGTTATCGCCCGCTGCCAGCGTGCCGCTGCTCGTCACATTCGCGGCGCGTGCCGTGACGGAGCCACCGCCAACGAGATTGCCTGCGGAATCCACACCCGCGTATGCCTGCCCGCTGTTGTTGAACGATGTGGCGGCTGTGAGGTTCGTGTTGCCGCCCGACGAAATCGTTCCGGCGTTCGACAGTGCCTGGGACGCGTTCAGATAGGTGGCCTGCGTACTGACAATCGTGCCTTGCTGGGCGACGTGGGCGCCATCGATCCGAGTGTTCGCGGCCGACTGAATACGCGCCGTCGGCGCGATCGTCACATCGCCGTTGTTCGACACTTGAATATCGCCAGTCAGTGAAGTGACGGAACCGGCGTCTCGCACACCCACGCCGGCCTCCGTCCCGATCATCCGGACGCTATTGGCAAACATGCTTCCCAACGCTTGCACGTCGATCGCGACGCCCGGCGCGGCACCGGTACCGGTCTGTGCCTGCGCGGTGTTGCTCGCATAGTCGACCCGGTTCGCCCCCGCCACTGCGTTGATCGAATCCGCCCACAGCTGGCCGTTGATCGTCATCGCGCGAGCGATCAGGTCGATCGCACTGCCATGCGCATCGAGCCCGGCACCGGCAATGCCGATCTGCCCCTGCGTCACGTTGAAACCTGCCAACGTGCCGTCCGGATTGAAAGTCGGCATGCCCGTCGTCAGCGTGACACGCGGAACATTCAGAAAGCCGCAACCGGCACAGGTGATGCCGGCCGGGTTGGCGATCACGAGATTCGCGCGATTGCCCGCGATCTCGGTCGGCCCGAGCAATTGACTGGGGTTACCCGACGTGACCTGGTTGACGATCACACGCGCAGCGTTGTTGCCGAGGAATGGATTGCCTTGAACCCAGCCGGCGAGCTGCGTCTGCGAATTCTGGCCACTGTTGACCAGCACTGCTCCCTTCGTCCCGACGTTGTACTGCGTAAAGTTGTTCAGCGAGACGCCGTTCTTCGGTGCAGTAATGTTGACGAGTGGTACGCCCGATGCCGACACCCCGACGACCGGATGAGTCGGACCGCTTCGATCGGGCGTGATCGGCAACGTTGCCTGCGCCTCGGCAACGAGCGGCTGCATGCCGAACGTACAGAGTGCGGCAAACGCGGTTGCGCGTGCCGCAAACCAGATCGAGATTCCGGAATCCACCGACATAGGTCGAGTGGCTGGCCGCACGCGAGCGCGTTCACCGCCCCCGTGCGCCGATGCGTATTCGTCAACCGCTACCAGCATGCCGCGAACGGCACTGAAGACCAAACGAAAGATTCCGGAATTCATGATCGTTTTATTCTTGAATGCATGTCAGGCCGGCCTTCCACGCATCGCGTGAATGACCGGCCCCTACTCACGTTACTTGCAGCTCAGTGCCACCAGACCGTTGATGTTGCCCGTCGTCGCGGCCGGGATGCCGTACGACACCACCAGATACGGTTGCTTCGCGTCCGGGCCCATGACCGTACTCATCAGCGTCGATTTGGTTTTCGAGCTCAGCTCCGTCAGACCAATCGCAGAGCTTCCGACGAACGACTGGTTCTGGTCGCTGCCGATCGAGTACTGCAGATTCAGCGTGTAGTTGATGGTCGGATTACCAAAGGTATCGGTACCGCTCGTCAGCGTCGCCGTGGCGCCATTCAGCGAACCCGGCGCCGTATTGCCGTCCGTCGACGTCGGACGCGTTGCGAAGGCCAGCGAGCATTGCATTTGCACGGGCGACGTCGTGTCGATCGCAACCGGCACACCGATTGCCCATACTTGCCCCTGGTTGGCGTTGTACGTCGCGCCTGCCGAATCGGCGCCATCCGCCCAGCGACCGATTGCGATGTCGCCATTGCCGGCGATGTCCGTCACGATGCCTTTGGTCAGGGTCTTGATCGTGCCCGAGGAGTCGTACGGAATCGCGACATAGGCACCCGGCGCCTGCTCCTTGAGCGACGCGGTCGGCTGGGACAGGGCTCTGAGCGTGTAATTCCCGTTCGGCATCTGTCCACCGTTCCACGATGCAGGCGGCATCAGAATGCGGACTGTCGAAACCTGGCTCGAGATCGATTGGGATTGCCCTTCCACGCGAATCCCCGTCGAGGACGACGCACTACCCGACGGCGCTCCGTTCGACGACGCGCCACTCGATGCCGCGCTGCCACCGCTATCACCGTCGTCACCACCGCCACATGCGCTCAGGCCAAGCGCTGCCACCACCGCAAACGTTGCCGTCGCCGCTTGCAAAAGCCGATGCTTCTCGTACAGGTGCTGCATAGTTCTTCCTTCTTCTGATTGACGATCAACAAGACACCGAGTCGAGATCGACACCCCGCTCGGTTCACCCCAGCTACGCTTAGAACAATGTGCTGACCTGGAACAGCAACGTCGGCGAACTCGTCTTGAAGCCCTGCGGCTTCGACAACGGGAACCCAAGCGACACGTCGTAATTCAGTGCGGCACCGAGCACGTTCTTCGGGGCGAGATTGCCGCGCACACCGACGACGGCGCCGACCAGTGTTTCGCCGAGCAGGTACTGTGCAGCGGGCCCTCGCACGCGCCCGGCATCGACGCCGGCATAGAGCGCCTGCGTACCGACAGGCGTCGGCACGTACCAGTCGAGTTCGCTGGAGACAACCCAGCCGCTCTCGGCAGCCAGCGTCAGTTGCTGATCGAAGCCGCGTACGGCGTAACGCGTGCCGATCGTGAAATAGTCGGAAGGGGTCAGTGGTGTACGTGCGTTCTGCATGTTCCAGCCGAACTGGTACGAGAACGTCTGACTGCCGATCTTGAAAGGGACTTGAGCGCTGAGGCTTGCCAGTTCGATCTGCGTCTTGCCGTCGAAGTCGGGGGCCCCGACCACCGTGCCCGAATTGCTGGACAGGCCCGGCAACGATGCGCGCCACGCGAATGAGCCGTCGAGCACCACATCGCCGATGTACTGGCGATGCGCGACACCCAGTTCGTAACCGATGATGTCGCGGTGCTGCACCGGAATATCGACACCGTCGATCGAGTTACGGCTGATCTTGTGGAACAGGTTGCCGTGAATTTCGGAACGCGCATGCGCGTTCCGATAGATCACGCCGGACAGCCCGGCCTGGAGTTGAGACTGGACACCGCTGTATTCGATCGGCTCGCCAAAACCCGCGACCGTCTGCTTGTACCGCGAGCGGCTCGCGTTCAGCGTCAGCATCGCGTAACCGATCGGCACGCTGTAGTTCGCGGAGACAGACTGGTTACCCTTCTCGGATGCGCCAATGTTTGCGTTCGTCGTGCCCGCGATCTGCAGTTGGTCGTACAAGTGAAACGGGGAATCGAACGTGAACGAGCCGGACAGCTCGTACTTGCCGGTCGAATCGAGACCCGCGTTGTCCGCGCCGATGACGGCATGCCAGCGCTTGCCGGTGCCGGGATGAAATACCAGCTCCGAGTCCCCCGGATTCACGCCGGGCGCGATGTCGAATGTCGCATCGGACTGCGACTGAAGCCGGCGCACGTTCTCGAGCCCCTGGTCGATGTCGCGCTGATTCAACAAGGCACCGGCTGATGTCGGCAATGCCGCGCGCGTCCAGCCAATCGTCGGTTTGTCGGCGCGGATGTCGCTGATACGCCCCGGAACCACGTGAAGCGTCAACGTTCCGGATTGCAGCGATTGCGTCGGCACGAGCACGCGTGACGTCACGTAGCCACGGTCGATCAATGCGTTATTGGCAGCGTCCTGAATCTGCTTGAGTGCGGTCTTGCCGACGCACTGGCCGACGACCGGTTGCAGAAAACGCGCAAGCCACGCGAACGCATTGTCTTCCAATGCGATTGCGTTGATCGGAAAGCACGGGTTATCGAGCGGCAAGCTTTCGACGCCAGTCGCCGATGCCTTCTCGCCCGTCGGTGTCAGGACTGTCGGACGAGGATTCAATTCCTTCGTCGCATCCAATTGCTGTTGTTGCAAACGCTGGATTTGCGGGCCAGACGTGATCTCGGACGGCGGAACGCCTTGCGCGAATGCAGAAACACTCGCCAACGCCGAAATCAACGCTGCCGAAGTTTCTCGTTTCTTCACTTGTTAGCGGCGTAATGATTGGTCTCTCGCGCCGCAATTTATCAAAACACTCGAAAGCAGATTGTCAGAAATTGCAATGCCGCACCAATATGCCCAGCCGTGAGCGCTCGCCCGCCGTTGCTGCACGATCCGCGATCACGGCATATTCAAATCAAATACGCGCAATCCAATCCCTCTAAAAACAAAAATTTGACACTTCGAAAAGTTTATCCAATATAAAATCGCGCATCAAAAATAGGGCAATTCTCCAAGAGACCATCAGGCAAAGGGGGTGCTACCACTCCCATATCAACTCAATAAATATCGATTTATTTCGACGGCTCGCACGTCAGCAAGGAGCGCCAGACACATCTCCGTGGAAGAGCCCTGCGAGATTTCATCGTTCTTCCGAAGATCCACAAAACCACGCCTGCTATTGAGATAGGAAAAATCAAAATCTAGCCGATTGACATTTCTCGCCGCCGTTAATCCACTGATCATCGACTAGTGGCAGTAGACGTCCGTGCGATGGCGCATGTCTCCAATTTGCAACAGGACTTTCGCCAGCGCCATGCTCGCCTCCGGAAGGCAGAATTTTTAAATCACATATCACCGTCCTGAGCCCGGCCAGCTACGGCCGCTCCGTCGAGCATTTCCTCATCGGCGCACATCGCTCAGGCGTTTCCGTGATCTCGGATCCCCTTACCTTTGTGCTGATCGGGCTGGGCCTCGCGCTCGTCGCGATGTTCGCGACGGGCTTCTACTGGCTCGCCGGCCGACATGCCCTCATCCGCCCGTCGTTCCCCCGCCGGCGCGCAGCAACAGCGTTGCGGGAGCCACGGGCGGTACAGCCGCCGCGTTCGCGGGTACAAAGACCGACGAGGTCGTCGGCTCGATCGCCGGCCAGATCGACACCGTGTTCGGTGGCCTCGCCGGCGCAGTAATCGCCGTGCTAGTCGGCAACGTCGCAGGCTGCGCCGCCGGTTCCGCTGTCGGTGGCGCAATCGATGACAACATGCTGGACACTCACCACTGTCTCGCGTGCGGCCAGCCGGTCTCACATGGATTGGTTACGATCCGGGGTGACGACAAACACCTACGTGCTGCTTACACGAGCATGCCGACAGAGGATGGGAAATTTGAAAATACCAGCTAACGCACTGATTTCACTGGCCCGCCCTACACGATTCGAACGTGTGACCTACGGCTTAGAAGGCCGTTGCTCTATCCAACTGAGCTAAGGGCGGTCGAGGGGAAAAGACACGGCCACACAAACCGGGCCGCATTTGACGCGAAAGGCTTCGAGCACAACACCACACAAACCGGACTCAAAGCCCCGAAACGAAACGGGCCCGGCATGAAGCCGAGCCCGAAATTATACCCGATCATCGCGTCATATCATGCGCGACGCGCAACCGGCTCCGCAACCGTCAAACCGGCTGCGGATGCAGCATGAACCACCCAAGGCAAAACACTCCGGCAATCACGCAATACACGCCGAACGAAGCCAGCCGCCCGCGCCCTTCGAAATAGCGCATCAAGAACCGCACGCTCAGATAAGCGGCAATCGCCGTCAGCACGCCACCGAGCAACGCGTCCGCGAGCTGGTCGCGTGCATGGAACAGCTTCGGCAGTTCCAGCACGCCCGCCGCGAAAATGATCGGCGTGCCGAGCAGGAACGAAAACTCCGCCGCCTTTTCCGCCGTCAGCCCCGCCGCGTTACCGGCAATCATCGTCAGCCCGCTGCGCGAAAAACCCGGGATCAGCGCGCCGATCTGCGCGAGGCCCACGAAGAACGCCTGCTTGAACGTCATCTTCTCGGGCGGCTGGTGTGCACGGCTGCGCTGGATCCGATCGCCGACCCACAGCAGCACGCCGTTGATGATCAGCGCGATCGCGACGATCCGCAGGTCGTGGAACACGCGCTCGATGCGCTTCTCGAGCAGCAGGCCGACGATCCCGGTCGGGATCGTGCCGATGATCAGCGCCCACATCAGGTGCCCGTCGTCGTTCTTGCGGCCGCCGAGCTGCGCGAAGAAGCCGCTGATCAGCGCGATCCAGCGTGCGCGGAAGTACCACAGCAGTGCGAGCGCGGTGCCGAGGTGCAGCGCGACGAGAAACGGCAGCAACTGCGGTGCGTGCTTGTCGATGTGCATGCCGAACAGCGCGGGCACGAGCAGCGTGTGGCCGAGACTGCTGACGGGGAAGAGTTCGGTGACGCCCTGCAGGACGCTCAGGAATATCAGAAACCAGAGACTCACGCGTCGGTCCTTTTAGTGATGATCAATCGGGTAGAAAAGCGGACGACGCATCGCGCGTCCGAAAAAACGCGCCCCGATTATGCCCAGCCAGGATTACTGCGCCAAGGCATTTGGCCGGTTATTGCGGCAATGCACACAAACGCTTGCAACTTGTAAGCGCTCAGAAAGCAAAAAGCCCGCCATTTGCATGGCGGGCCTTTCGATTCCGGCAGAAATTGCCGTCAGCGGCCGAGCTGATAGAAAAACAATACCGTGCTGCCGGTAAACATGCCGAACAGTGCGATACCCATTGCCATTGCCAGATCCATGGCCCCCTCCACGAAGTGTCATGACCCGGCAACATCACCGGTTTAACGCCATTATCCAGACCGTCGGCAGTCTGAAAAACTCGCGATTTCCCCGAGAAGGGTTTTCCCCGACCGCCTCGCGGCCCGATAATGGAGCGCACCATCGCGCACCCGTCCACCCGTTCATACCGATTCGCCATGCCGATCTTCCAGCAGCACGACATTCATGAACTTCACGCCGGCCCGTCGCTCGTCCGGGTCGCCCCGCAATTCGGCGGCCGCCTGCTGTCGTGGCACGTCGACAACGAGCCGGTCATCTTCTGGCCGGAAGCCGCCGACTGGAGCAACCTCGCGCGCGTGCGCGGCGGCAATCCCCTGCTGTTCCCGTTCCTCGGCCGCCATCGCGTCGACGGCGAACTGGGCCGCTGGCGCGATGCCGCCGGCGTGGTCCGCGACCTGCCGATGCATGGTTTCGCGCGCGACCTCCCGTTCGCGGCACAACCGTCGGCCGACGGCGCCGCGCTATCGATGACGCTCGATGCGAACGACGCACTGCGTGACAGCTACCCGTTCGATTTCCGGTTCGAGACGACCTACCGGCTCGCCGATGCCCACACGCTCGACGTCGCGCTCACCACGACCAATCGCGGCGACACGCCGCTGCCCTACTACGCGGGCCACCATTTTTACTTCGCGCTGCCGCATGGCGAGCGCGCGCAAACCACGCTCGAGCTGCCGCCGACGCGCCGCTGCATGCAGCGCGCCGACGGCTCGATCAGCCCGCTCGAGCCCGGCGAAGCATCGTACAGCCTCGGCGATCAGGACATTCTCGACCGCTTCCACTGTCTCGACGGTGCGCCGTCCGAGCCGGTGCGCATCGTGATGCCGGGCCGCCGCCGCACGATCGAGATCGCGCTCGACGTCCCGGGCTCGATCCCGTGGTACGCGGTCACGACCTGGACGGAAAAGCCGGAATCGGACTTCTACTGCGTCGAGCCGTGGCTCGGCCTGCCGGACGCGATCCACAACGGCCTCGGGCTGCGTACGCTCGCACCCGGCGCAACCGAAACGGCGGCGCTGCGGATTCGCGTGCTGCCGCTCGCCGGCTGACGTCGGCCGCACCGGCGAATCGGTGCGCGCCGGCGGCGCCCGCGGCCCGAAACTGCGGTGCTCGGGTCGAACCCGTTAAAATCGGACGTTTTGTATCGCCTGCCGCATCGCGCGCGGCGGGGTTTTGCGAGGTTCAATGTTCGGAACAACTACGAAGCGGCTCTTCGCGGCCGCCTGCGCCGCACTGCTCGTCGCGTGCGGCTCCGCACCCGTCGGCCCGGGTTACTACCGCGTCGAGCGCGGCGACACGCTCTACAAGATCGCGCGCGAGAATCGCACGTCGATGGCGAACATCGTGCGCTGGAACCAGATCACGAATCCCGACGCGATCGAGGTCGGCCAGGTGCTGCGCGTCGCGCCGCCGCCCGGCACGACGACCGCATCGACCACCGGCACCGGCAGTGCGGGCCGCAGCCGCCCCGCGCCCTCGGCGCCGGTCGAATCGGCCGTCAAGCCGGCCACCAGCATCGCGCTGATCTGGCCGGCCGCCGGCAACGTGGTGCGCAGCTTCGACGGCTCGAAATCCAAGGGCATCGATATCGCCAACGCCACGGGCACGCCGGTGCTGGCCGCCGCACCGGGCACCGTCGTCTACGCGGGCAACGGATTGCGCGGCTACGGCAATTTGATCATCCTCAAGCACAATGCCGACTACCTGACGGCCTACGCGCACAACCGCGCGCTGCTCGTGAAGGAAGGCCAGTCGGTCACGCAGGGGCAAACGATCGCGGAGATGGGCAACAGCGACAGCGATCGCGTCGCGCTGCACTTCGAGCTGCGCTACGGCGGCCGCTCGATCGATCCGGCACGCTACCTGCCGGCGCGCTGAGCACGCCACCGCCGAAGGAGGACGACACGCGATGCCGGCATGCATCGCATGTCGTCGCGAGGGAGATCGGTAAGGTTGTGTCAGCGCTTGCGCAGACGGCCGGTGAACCGGCCCGACAACGGATCGACGCGGCTGGCAAACGCCACCAGCGCACCGATTCCGAACAGGCTGAACCCCGCAGCTATCAGAAGCAAATCCATGGTCTCATCACTGTTTTGTCATGATCTTATGCGTCATGGCGGGATCGTGCACTGAGCCGCCCCCGTTGGACGAGTCCGCACATTCCCTATCCATCAGGCGCCATTGTGATTTCGGTCGCGTGAAACGCCGATGTAATCTATCGACCAATGCCGACGATCGACGCCAAGGAGACACGCGATGCTACCCGCCGCCGACCGCTACGACGACCTGCTCTCCCGCTTCGCGTGGGACGTTCCGGCCCGTTACAACATTGGTGTGGACGTCTGCGACAAGTGGGCCGACGGGAGCGGACGGCTCGCGCTGATTCACGAAACGACGCAAGGCGACGTGTCCCACCTCACGTTCGACGACCTGAGGAATGCTTCTAACCGGCTCGCGAACAGCTTTGCGCGTGCGGGATTGCAACGCGGCGACCGGATCGCCATCTTCCTCGCGCAGGGCCCCGAAACCGCGATCGCCCATCTCGCCGCGTACAAACTCGGCGCGATCGCGGTGCCGCTGTTCACGCTGTTCGGCGCCGACGCGCTCGAATACCGGCTCGCGAACAGCGAAGCCGCCGCGCTCGTCACCGACGCGGCCGGTTACGCGAAGATCGCGCCGCTGCGCGCGCAACTGCCGGCGCTGCGCACGTGCTACTGCATCGGCGACGATGCGCCCGTTGCGCCCGGCGTGCTGCGCTTCGACGCCGCACTGGCCGCCGAATCGCCGGATTTCGTGCCGGCGGACACCGCCGCCGACGACCCGGCGGTAATCATCTACACGTCCGGGACGACCGGGAAGCCGAAAGGCGCACTCCATGCGCATCGCGTGCTGCTGGGCCACCTGCCGGGCGTCGAGATGTCGCAGCAATGCTTTCCGCGCGACGCGCGCCTGTTCTGGACACCCGCCGACTGGGCGTGGATCGGCGGGCTCCTCGACGTGCTGCTGCCGTCATGGCACCACGGCGTGCCCGTACTCGCGCGCCGCTTCGAGAAGTTCGACGGCGAAGCCGCGTTCGCGCTGATGGCGCGGCACGGCGTGACCCATGCGTTCCTGCCGCCGACCGCGTTGAAGCTGATGCGCGCGGTGCCCGCGCCGCGCGAGCGCCATGCGCTGGCGCTGAAATCGGTCGCGAGCGGCGGAGAATCGCTCGGCACCGAACTGACCGCCTGGGGACGCGACGCGCTCGGCGTGACGATCAATGAGTTCTACGGACAGACCGAATGCAACATGGTGCTGTCGTCATGCGCGGCGCTGTTCGACGCGCAGCCCGGTGCGATCGGCAAGGCCGTGCCCGGCCATGCGGTCGCGATCGTCGACGAGCACGGCACGCCGCTCCCGCCCGGCGTCGAGGGGCGCATCGCGGTGCGTCGCCCCGACCCGGTGATGTTCCTCGAATACTGGCGCAATCCCGCCGCGACGCGCGACAAGTTCGCGGGCGACTACCTCCTCACCGGCGACACCGGCACCATCGATGACGACGGCTTCGTGCGCTTCGTCGGCCGCGACGACGACGTGATCACGAGCGCCGGCTACCGGATCGGGCCGGGGCCGATTGAAGACTGCCTGCTCACGCATCCGGCGGTGCGGATGGCGGCCGTCGTCGGCGTGCCCGATCCGACGCGCACCGAGATCGTCAAGGCGTTCGTCGTGCTGAACCCCGGCCATGTCGGCGACGACGCGCTCGTGCAGGCACTGCAGGCCCACGTGCGAACGCGCCTGGCCGCGCACGAGTACCCGCGCGCGATCGCGTTCGTCGACAGCCTGCCGATGACGGCAACCGGCAAGATCGTGCGCCGCGCACTGCGCGACGCATGAACCGGGCGCGTGCCTCCGCGCCGCGTGGCTGGCCGCGCGCCCGGATGGTTTATAGTGGCGCCCACGCAGTCTTTTCAGTACACGACCGATGTCCTCCGACCAACACGAATCCGCCGCGGGCGCGTCGCACAGCCCGCTCTACGCCAAACTCCTCGGCGAAACCGCCAAGATCGACTGGTGCGACCTCGAGCGCTTCTTCGCGCAGGGCAAGCTGCTGTCGGTCGCACGCGATCTCGATCTCGTCAGCGTCGCGGAAGCGATCGCCGGCGACGACGCCGAACAGGTCACGCGCTGGCTGTCGTCCGGTCTCGTCGCGCGCATGCCCGCGGAAACCGCCGCCGACTTCGCGGCGCGCCATCCGGAGCTGTGGGCGGTAGTGGTGTCGCCGTGGGTCTGCGTGCAGGAACGCGCCTGACGCGTTCGCCATGTCCGAATCCGCATTACCGCACGGAGCCGGCACCGGGTCGGCCGCGGTCTCGCACCGGCGCGTCCTCGCGCTCGCCTTCCCGATCGTCCTTGCGAACCTGACCCAGCCGATCCTCGGCGCGGTCGACACGGCCGTCGCCGGCCACCTCGACGGCGCGCAGTATCTCGGCGGCGTCGCGCTCGGCGGGCTGTTCTTCAACTTCGTGTTCTGGGGCTTCGGCTTCCTGCGCATGGGCACGACCGGCCTCGTCGCGCAGGCGCACGGCGCCGGCGACGCCGCCAGCATCCGGCTCAACGTGCTGCGCGCGCTGATCGTCGCGTTCGCGCTCGGCGCCGCCGTGCTCGCGCTGCAGGTGCCGCTGCTGTCGTTCGCGCTGACCGCGCTGGGCGGCAGCGACGCCGTCCGCGCGACGGCGCTGGCCTATGGCCACGCACGAATCTGGAGCGCGCCGTTCGCGCTCGCGAACTACGTCGTGCTCGGCTATCTGCTCGGCGTGCAGCGCGTGCGGCTCGCGCTCGTCGCGCAGGTCTTCATCAACGCGGTGAACATCGGCGCCGTGCTGCTGTACGTGTACGGCTTCGGCTGGGGTATCGCCGGGATCGGTGCGGCGACCGCGACCGCGGACGCGTGCGGCTTCGCGCTCGGCGCATGGATGCTATGGCAGTTGCGCCCGCGCGGCCTTGCGCCGCTGGCCGTGGGTGCAATGGCGGATCGTGCGGCGCTCAAGCGGCTGATCGCGCTCAATCGCGACATCTTCCTTCGCACGCTGTGCCTGCTCGGCGCGTTCGGCTGGTTCGCGCACCTGGGCGCCAAACAGGGTGACGCGACGCTCGCGGCCAACGCATTGCTGCTGAATTTCCAGACCTTCATGGCGTACGGGCTCGACGGCTTCGCGCATGCGGCCGAGGCGCTCGTCGGCGCCGCAGCCGGCGCGCGCGACCGCGCCTCATTCCGGCGGGCCGTGCGGGTCACGCTGCTGTGGTCCGCGCTCGGCGCGCTGCTGTTCGCGCTCGTCTACTGGGCGGCCGGCGGCTGGATCGTCGCACGGCTGACCGACCAGGCCGGGATCCGCGCGGTCGCGCTGCAATACCTGCCGTGGGCAGCGATCTCGCCGATCGTGTCCGTATGGGGGTTCCTGCTCGACGGCGTGTTCATCGGCGCGACGCAGACGCAATCGCTGATGCGCGCGATGGTCGTGTCGTTCGCGATCTTCATTGCCGCGACGCTGGCGGCTGTCGGCCCGTTCGGCAATCACGGGCTGTGGTTCGCGCTGCTGCTGTTCATGGTGGCGCGCGGCGCGACGCTCGCGCGCTACCTGCCGGCGCTGACGCGGCGAATCGGCGCCGACGCACCCGCAGCCGGCACCTGACGGCCACTCAGGCCGGCCGGTTTCGTTATTGCGCGGGTGCGGGTGCGGGTGCTGACGGCCCAGGCGCACCGAGCATCGACGGTGGCGTCATGTCGGTCGGCACGCCGTGGTAATCGGCCGGATCTTGCGGCGGGTGGCCGCGGCGGACCTGGCGGGGATCGCCGGAACAGCCGGCGAGAACGGACGCGGCCAGCACGGCCAGCATGAAACGGGTCATCGGTGAGGCTCCGGAAAACGGCGCGCCCATCGCGCGCCAGGACCGCGCCGAGTCTAGCGGAATTCCGGGTTAGGGGTTGTCCCGCGCATGTTCTACCATGTACCCATGGCGCTGTGCCGTTGAAAGGAGGCTGCCATGTCGTCTGAAGAGATCGCCGGCCTGATTGGTCTGTTCATCGGTCTGATGGTGCTCGTCGCCCTGTCCTATTTCGAGTCGCGCGAATACAAGCGCAGCCACGGCGGCGAAGGAATGATCCATCACTGGATGGCCGAACACCACCTGCTCGACTGGCGGCGCAAGCACTAGGCAAGCCCGCGCTGTCGTCCGGGCCGCCGCTTGCGCGGCCTGCTCCGAACGTGCGCCTGCGTGCACGGTGGGCAGTGTGTACCGCCCAAATTAACAGGGCCGGATAGAACAACTTCCTCGGAACGAACAAACGCCGTCGCGCGGCAATCTGCCGTGCAACGGCGTTCACTTGCGTGCGCGCCTGAGCAGCGCGCCGCGATCAGAATGGCTCAGCCCAGAAAGTGCCGGGCATAGCGGGCGTTGATGTCCGACAACCGGAACAGCGTCAGGAAGTCCGCGCAGTTGAAGTCGGGATCCCACGCCGGCGCACCGCAAATCTTCGCACCGAGACGCAGGTAGCCCTTGATCAGCGGCGGCGGTGCGACGACGGTGCCCGTCTGCAGTTCGTCGACCGGCAGCGCCGTATGAGGGAACGCGCGGTATTCCGGCGCCGTCAGCGAGTTGGCCGGCAACGACTGATACAGGTTCGCCGCATAGTGCCCGCCGTCGGCCATCGACACGCTCGCGCAGCCGAGCATCGTCTCGTAGCCGTTCTGCATCATGTACGCGCCGAGACCGCCCCAGAGCGCCATGATGACGGCGCCGCTGCGGTAGTCGCTGTGCACGCACGAGCGGCCGACCTCGACCATCTTGCCGCGCAGGTGCGTCAGGCGCGACAGGTCGAATTCGCCTTCGGCGTACAGACGGCCGACACGTGCGGCCTGGTGCGGCGGCAGCACACGGTACGTGCCGACCACCTTCAGCGTGTCGAGATCGCGCACCAGCAGATGATCGCAATAGGCGTCGAACGGATCGACGTCGAGACCGGATGGACCGCTGACCTGCGCGCCCATCTCTTCGGCGAACACGGTGTAACGCAGGCGCTGGGCCTCGCGCAGTTCGTCTTCCGTGCGGGCCCAGGCGGCCCGCAGACGGAACTCGGATGTGACGGTTTCAGCAGCGCGCGGCAGGTGACGCCGCGACGTGTCGAGGGGAAGCGAGGCAAAGGGGAGCGTAGGCGTCGGCAGTTCTCGCATTAGGCTTTCCTGATCGTAAGGAATAGGACGACATGCCAGCCAATGTAGTAACCGGTCGTTACCGTTCTGTGGCACGACCGTGTCCTTTCAATGACGTGTCGCCGAATTGACTTTAGCAGAAAGCCTGCGAAACCGTATGATCAATGCCTTCGAACCCCTTCAGACAAGGTCTGGCGTCAATACCGCGCGCAGCACGGCCTGACGGCTGCCGTCGCGCGTGCGGCTCGCGAGCCACACGATACCGCCCTTCTTGACGCTCCAGCTGTCGCCGTTGCCGGCGATCAGCTGCGCCGCGACGCTGCCGAGCGTCGGCTGGTGCCCGACGATCACGACCGTCGGCGCGATGCCGTCGGGCCACCCGGCGGCCGCCAGCACGTCTTCGACGCTGCCGCCCGGCGCGAGCGCATCGACGGTCCGGTACTGGTCGGTCAGCGCCTCGACGGTCTGCACGGTGCGCGCCGCCGGGCTAGCGAGGATCATGCTGCTCGACTCGAGCCGGCCGCGCAGCCATTTGGCCATGGCCTGCGCTTCCTTGCGCCCGCGGGCCGTCAACTGGCGTGCGAGGTCGCTTGCCGCGTAGTCCTCGGCTTCGGCGTGGCGCCACAGGATCAGGTTCATCATGATGTCTCTCCAGGCTTCGACGAATGATCCGGCCGCACACTCGCAGGCCGGACGATCACGCTTCGAATTGTCGCCAATCGTGAGCGTTTCGTGATGACGTGCGCCTTATGCAAAACGTGATTGACCCAGTTACCCATTAGACGATAGAATCTTTGGCTCGTCGGAGCGTAGCGCAGCCTGGTAGCGCATCTGATTTGGGATCAGAGGGTCGTAGGTTCGAATCCTATCGCTCCGACCAAAGGAATCAAGGGGTTAGCGAAAGCTAACCCCTTTTTCTTTGGTGCGTCACCGGGCTATTGCTACTATTTTGCTAGCATCTGGATGCGATTCCCATAAGGAACCGCGCCCGATGGCTGACCGTCTCGTCCCCGCCCAGCACCGCCTTTTCATCGCCCGCGCCGACTGGCGCGATGCCGAGCAGTATCCCAAGCGACCCTCCGCGATCTAGCCATCTGGTCTTTGGAACTCCTCCGGCGCAATAACGATTACGCACAAGACTACATTCGGTACCGTCACCGATATGCCAGAATTTTCCACTTTCAAATGGGACAGTTTTGTAGGCTAAGGCCAAGGGCATCGGCCTAGTGTCGAGTACGGGGAACTACATGGCGCTGCTCAATATTCCGGTCGAAGCGCACCCCGTAACACTCACTGCCAGCACCAGCAGTACAACCCGACCTGCGATCGTTCGGGGCATGTCGTTCTCCTTCTCCGTCGCTCAGACCTCCGTAAACGATACCGACTGTGACGCCACCAGTTTCGGCGGAACCGGACACGCGCACCGACAGAGGTCGTCACTCAGCGCTGACTGTCGGCCATCCGGTCCGGTGCTCGAATGACGTGGGCCATCGCACTCGATCACGCCGAGCGTCTTGCACACCGGGCACCATACCGGATCGTGTTCATACGCTTGTTCGCGGTCGTGCAGCATGTCCAGTCCGTCACCACCCTGCACGATGCCTCCGACTGTCGTCGCGTCACCCTTCACGATGTCGTAGCGTCGCATGTCGCCTCCGCTCAGACTGCGCCAGGCCGCAGTCGCAGACTGTTCAGCAGTGTGTCCCACGTCTGCAGTGCGCCGGCCTCATCGACCGGTGACGTTGCCTCTTCAGGCTTCAAATCAGGACTGCTCGCCCCAAGCAGCAACTGAATAGCGGTATGTGGTTTCGCCAGCGTACTTGGATCGCCCGGCGCGAGCAGGTAGAAGCGATAGGACGTGATCTCGCCTTCCTTCAGCGCGAACAGCACTTCCTCAGCGTCCATCCCAGCCACCGTGCGCTTGCCTTGCCGCAGGATGCGGTAGCTGCCGCCCGAAACCTGATCCATCTTCGCGCGCAGTTCGGGAAGGGTTTTGGTTAATGGCGATTTCTGGTCCGCGTTCACCGAATCGCGCATCTGAATGACGAGTAGCGCCGGCCGGCCCGGCATCAGCGCCAGTGACTGGCTTACTTCCTCGGTCGAAGTCGACGAGCCTGTGGCAATCCCTCCGTCGAAACAGAACCCTGATTCGGTTGGGACCGACCAGTTATCGCGCGCCTTTATCCGACGATAGATCCCATTATAAATATTTTCGACATCACCAATTGCAGCCGATCCAACGCTGCTAGTTGTGTGAAACAAGGTATTATTTTCGTAAATATATCCCTCCGTATCGAAAGGCAGTCCGTTAGCCGAAACCGCATCTTGGAATACGAACACCCTGGAATCCTTTGTAGGAGAAAATGCCTTCTCTAGCCATACATGATTTGTTTCTTCGTTTCTGCGCCCAGGATTAATGCGCTTTTTTGTACGCAACTCTTTTTCCCGGGCGGCAACTTTCCCCTGATACGTCGCAGACGATACATTGTATCGCGTCTCCAGTTTTTCTCCCTGAAACTCATACCGTTGATTGGTGATTTCGCTTGCCACTGGGCGTTCAAAAACGAAGCGGCCGATGCACCACGGCCGTGGCTTGGACAACAAGGGATTCGTCATGGTCGGTTCACCGGAAAACGTTATCGAACAGGCACATATGCCTGTGACTAGAAATAGAAATCGGCCAATTCGTGTCAGCATTTCGGCTCCGGGGCATCCTGCGCGATTTGCACGACGCTGTAGAGGAGCGCCCAGCGCGTCCACGGATGGTTATAGCTTTCCTGATGCACGTAGCCTCCCTGGTCAAACACCATTTGTACGCCGTGGGCTGCGCCCCCCTCCGCGCCGCGCGCGGGGGCTTCGGCGGACCAGACCGGCACCGTTCCGTCACCCGGCACGATGCCATTCTTCTCCGGATCGGGCGTTTCGCTGCCAGGCGGCAGCTTCGCCACCTTCTGCACCTCGAACTCGATCGTGACGTTGCGCGAATCTAAGTGCACGCGCAGCTTTCCAGTGTGGGAATCGTCGTGTTTCTCCCCCAGGAACCGCGCAGAGCGCAGCTCTTCCTCCGTCACTCCCGCCGGCACATCTCCCTTCCAAATCACCGTACCCCATGCCAACAGATCGGTCAGACTCTCGCCTTTCTCGATCTTGGGCTTGCCGTGATTTTCATCCGATGCCGCCGCCCTAGGCTTCAGCTCTCCATCCCCGTAGGCAACATACGTTTTATCGTGATATATGTTAATTATCTTATTTTGGTTTTCGACAACCTTTTTAATTGTATCCTTGAAGTTGTCAACCACCGACGTCTTTTTATCGCTTTTATCAAGTCGTTCTTTCATAATTCCGGCTGGATCGAGTAACGAAGCCGATTGCTCGGGCACCAAGCCGTACCACTTTGGGTTAGTGAAGACATCATCGTAAGTATTTCCATCCTTCGGCAACTTCATCACCGGTTCGCCGTTGAGCCGCGCAAATATCCACCACGGTTCGCCGTTGTGGTAATCCGGCATCGGCAACAGCTCAAGCGGTCCCGGCGCATTCGCGGCCACCGCTACGAACTCGTCTGCATCGCTCCCGAGCAGGGCACCATTGATGAAACCGTTTACGCCGCCCTCGCTGCCGCCACCGGTGCGGAACCGCTTCGCCGCGATTGGTGCCCCGGTCGCCGGCAGCACGTTGTGAAATACACCGTGCATCAGGTCTGCTCCGCCGTGCATCGCGATCGCCATCCGTGCAACCAGCCCGCCCATGGAGTGCGTGAGGATAATCGCCTTACCGCTATGGTTCTCCTCGATGATCTCCCTGATGCCCATCAGGCGCGTGATCTTGCCGGTCTTCTTGTCCTTGAAATCCGCGCCATCGATCACCTGTTGCGCAGATTTCTCATTCGATTGCAGCCAGTTGTAGCCAATCGCGTACACTCGGTACTGGTATTTCATGAAATGCTTGAATACCTCCGAGTCTCTTGTGATCGCCTGCCCCCGGCCTTGCGCGCCGGCATCGATCGCCCCGTAGTCGGCCGGCTCCGTGTCCAGCAGCGGCTTGAGCGCCCATTTCTTGCCGTCAGGGTCGCCTGCAATCCATGGCCCTTTATGCTTCCCCAGATGCATCGGCTCGTTCAGTTGCTCCTGCAGCCACGCCAGCATCGGCTGATAGCTCGACCTATACACTGAGCCCCAACCCCGCCGAATGGCCTCCTTCTCGTCCACGTACTGGTCTGGTTCAGCATCCTCTTCGTGCTTGCCGGCGCTGACTGGCCCGAACGGGGTGACGGCTGCCAGGGTCGGGTCGAACAGCTTTTCCCGTGCGGACGCCCCCTTGAACCACATGCCGATCAGTGCTGGCAACGCGCCCGCCTTTCCAAATAGGCCGTCCGTCTCCGGTGCAAAGAATATCTCGTCTCCGGTTTCGGCATTCACCAGTGGCGAACCCATCACGCCTGGCAGGAAGATCACCGGAATGATTGGCCGCACGTCGCACAGCAGTTCTTTGGTGCGCGTGTCACTCGCCGGCGTCAACGTAAAATGCCCGACCGACGCCCCGTCCTTGTCCGTGCGACCAGCCTGCCGGACGACTTCGTTCTCGGCATCGTCACTGAACGGCGATCCGCCGCCGGATTGATCTGTGTTTTCGCTCATCGTTATTCTTCAAATTCGCGCATCGGTTATCGAATTCATGCCGCAGGACCGTTCGGCTTCGGCCGCAATGCGCGCACCGCCAGCTTCTCGATATCCTCGCTCTTCTGCTCGGCCACGTGCCCCAGCTCGTTCGTCATCCCGGTCAGACGTGTGCCGTCCCCGCGGATCAGTTCGTACGGGTGGTTTTTCAGCACCTCGCCCGTGATGCGATCACGCAGCACATACGGATCGTTAAATTTGGCCTGCGGCAGACTGTTCATATGCTGCGCAATCGAACTCGGCCCCTGACGGCTGAGCGACGCCGATTTAATCGTGCGCGGGCCTTGCGTACCGTCTTCAATGCCAGCCGCCACCCAACGGGTGTATGAGCCGCCCGCCTTGATGATGATTTCATCGGCGTCGAGCACAATGCGCTTGGCCTTCACCGTCACGTCTTTACCCGCATTGACGTTCACGTCATCCGTGTTGGCCGACAGCTTGATCGGACCTTTCGCCGTCACAAAGAATGCGCCGAGTTTGTGCGCGAAGAAGCTCACCTTTTCCGCGGCCGCCACGACGAACGACTTGCCAGTTGCCACGTACGTGTTCTCGTTACTGACGACGTTGACCTCTTTCTCGGCCACGATATGCGTCGAGTTGTCTGCGACCAGTGCAATGTCCTTCGGCGTCGATACCAATATGTTCGGCTGCGCAAATCCGTTGGCACTGCCAGTACCGCCACCCGCCGTCACGCCGCCCGACGTATCGCCCGACACCGGATGCTGGATGTCCGTCGATAGCGCCTTGAGCGCATCCTGTCCGGTTTGCAGTGATTCCGCCTGAGCGGTTGTGCTTGCGCTAGACAGCGACTCGACCAGCATTCCCGCCTGCTGCAACTGCGACCGCGCCTCGTCCACGCCCATCTGTTCATCGTCGTAGGATTTCGAGTGCGCACTGATGGACAACCCCTTGCTGGCACGAACTGCCCCGAACTCGTCGGCGTGCAGGATGAAACCTGTACCCAGGTACTGTCCGCGCGTGTTGCCGTCATGCTTGATCAGGTAGCCCTGCGTCAGCGCCGCATAGCTCTTGCCGGTATAGCTGACCAGCCGCGTGCCGCCTTGATTCGTAGAATCGTCGTGGACGAACGAGTTGTATGCGCCTGTCTTGCCGAATCCCTCCGACTTGAACCCGGACAACAATGCGTTTGAATGCCATGGAGAGGGGGTCGCGCCTCCGTTGATACGCCCTAATACGAACGGCTTGTCACAGTCGCCGTTCCAGTAACCAACGATGACCCATTCCCGCGCCCTCGGGACGTGGACAGCCCCATAACCGTTCCCGGTATCGGATTGAAGCGACGACAGCAATGGTGAGGAATTGAAGGCTTCCGGCGGGTTCTTGCGATCCCATGCGAAATGCACCCTGATCTGGTTTCGGTCGTTCGTCCACGCCTCCGCGCCATCCGGGGTCACGACAAGCGCGTGTTCGATCGACATGACAGGCTTCGGATGATCCAGCGGGCTCCGGTATTCAACAGCCGTGGGCTGCGCTTCGACTTCGATCACAAAAAACCCGGCCGAGCCATCCGCCTCATGTCCAAGCGTCTTGAACCGCTCACGGTGAATCGCCTGCTGCTCGGCCAGCGTTGCACGAAGACTTTGCGGAAACTCGGCCGTCTGCTGGCCGATCGGGACGTTGTTCTCGATGAACCAACGCGCCTCGACCACCAGAAACTCTCGCTTCTTCGCATCACCGCCTTCGTGGCGGGGATGTCCGTTCAACATAAACCGCGAACCGGCATCAAGCCACCGCACGCCTCCGACACCAAAATATCGGCTTGCTCGCGCATCCCACATCTCTACTCGCCGTCGCGCTCGCACCTCACCGGTGTCTGAGCTGGAATAGCCGTAAGCCGTCGATTCGTAGACCGTCATCGGCGCATCAGGAACGCTATGCTCAGCTTTCTGGCCGCGCTCCTCCATAACATAGCTCGTCGCGGCAAGTCCGCTCTCAACCTGAAAATCGGACGCGGGCCGCTTGTAATCAAACGCACGCGACATGTAACGCGTGCTCTGCATCGTCTGCACCGCTGCCCAATGGGCGAAACCATCGGATTCATTGCTGTCGTTCGCCCGAATGAATTCAACTGGCTTGGCGTCGGGAAGGGTCGAGACGCGATCAACGATGACGAGCGTCGTCTTGGGAGCGTCGCCTTCGCTAACGTTTTCGTGGGCCCAGTAAAAATACCAACCCTCAGCCTCAGCCAAGCGGTTCACAAAGTGAAGATCGGATTCGCTTTGCCTGCACCAAGAACGCTTGGCAGGATCGGATGACAGCGCAAAACGGTACTGCCCGCGCAATTGCGGATACCGATCGAGCACGTCAGAGATGATCTCGCGAGCGTCTTTCTCGAGCCAGCCTTCTTCGTTGTGGGTCTTCTCAAGAAAGACCAGTGCCGATGAAAACTCGATCTGGTATGTCGAAAGGCCGCCGTTTCCGCCCAAATAGGCCACCCGATGCACGAAGCCGTGGACCGGACGATAGACGGGAACCGCAAAAGGAGCCGTGACCTGCTGAATCCGCAGGGTAACGGGTTGGTGCATCAACGACAGCAGCGCAGTGTCATCGCGCGTCGACGCGACGTCAATCGTGTACGAATAGTCGCGCCCGATTCTGGCCGATCCGCGGGCCCGTAACGGCACTAGCGCATTCTTGCCGAGCGGCGTATCCAGCATCAGCAGTCGCCCCTGCTGCAAAACGCCCTTGCTGATCGCCTCATAGAGGTCGCGCAACTTCAGGTCCCCGAGTGCGGACGGTCTGATATCCATTTTCGTTATTTCTCTCAGGTTCGACCGTCAATCCAGTGATAAAGGCGACGGTCAGCCATTCCGACAGCAAGTTTCTCGCGCGATTCTAATCTAAAGTCTGAGAAATATGGTGCGGCTTGACTGAGTTTGCCCCCGGTCATCTAGCGGAGCTGAGGCTCGCGCTCAGGTGCAATCGGCGACAGCGAGTCATTGATCACAAATTTGCTGAGCTCCGCTTGGGCGTTGGCAATGACGTACGACGGGTAATTCAGCAATTGCTCGTTTCGGAGGACAAGTACCTTCTGGATCGCGGCCATGCCATCGGCCATAGTCGTGAATTTGTCTTCAGCCTTGCCGCAGACGACGCAATCGTGAAGCGCCGCTTCATCAGCGGCCTGGAACAAGTCCAGGCCGGTTCGCCCCTCCGTCACTTCGTGGACGAAGTGCGCGCAATAGGTGGCGCAGAACAGCTAAGCGACAACAAGACCGGCCCCGGCGCTAGTCGCGGGAGAATCGCCACTCTCGTTGCCGGTACAGGTCGCCGAGCTTTCCTCGTCCCTACGCCACCGCACGCTTATCAAATTCCCCAATCCAATCGATCATGAGTTTCGGGTCATCGGCCAGCTCGTCGACTCCGGGAAGAGTGGCGTCGAACTCGTCGGACTTTGAGTGCTCAAACCGAGAATATTTCGTCGTCATTTGATCGACGAGCACACTGTCATCTTGTGTGATCTTTGCGGGTGAGCGAATCTGCGGAGTCTGACGGAGCGCCGAAATTTTTCGATTAAGCCGTTCAGCACGACCTTTTCGACCGCTTCCAACGCATCATCGAGAAGCGCCCGCAATGAAAGTCTATGTGTGAAGCAAACACCTGTCGTGTGCGCGACAGCTCAACCAGCGATAAGGGTCAGAGCTTGCGTCCTTACCTTATCGACTGTCAGATCGGGATAGCCCTCAATCTCGATCCGCTTTTCTTACGATTTACTTTCATATCGAGAATGAACGTCTTGACGCCGCTCGGGCCGATGCCGATCGCTAGGCCACTCACCTTCGTGTCGTAGTAATACTCCCAGCCCTTCTCTGGCATCGGCAACGCTTCGGTCGCCGCTTTCGTAAAATTCAAGGCATCCTTGCCCGCCCGCTGCGTTTTCTCGCTATCGCTCATCGTTGCTAGCATTTTGCTACTACGTGCAGCGTTGTGGATCGGAACAGCAAATCGCAATGAGCTTAAGTTCCACATCAAATCAATGATTTATAACTTCCATCGATCGCCAGCGACGTTGAAAATTGCAGGGACACCCGATTTGGAATCAGAGGGTCGTAGGTTCGAATCCTATCGCTCCGACCACGAGATACACGATAAGGGTTGCAAGCCATCGCGCTTGCAGCCCTTTTTCGTTTGGTCCGCCGCCCGCTTGCGCCACCGGTACCGTACCGCCCGCAGCCCGCGCACGAAAATTGCGGGAACACGCGATAATGTCCGCGACCAACCCGCAATCGCGCATGAAAAACCACGTTTTCAAGACTGCCCTGCTCGGCGTGCTGCTCGCAATCGGCACCCTCGGTGCGTCCGGCGTCGCATCGGCCAAGTCGCTCGATGACGCGCTCGACTGCCATTCGAACGGCCACAAGTTCGTCGCGCCGCTGCTCGCGGCAGGTGACATCCAGTCGGAGCCGATGCACGTCGAATCGAATTCGGTGAACGCATTCCGCACGAACCATCCGCTGACCGCCTACGGCTTCGGCGTCTATGTCGTGCTCGGCTACCAGGCGAACGATCCGATTTTCCAGCCCGGCGACGGCACGCCGATCGGCAACTGGGCATACGGCGTCGTGGTGCGCGGCACGAAGAACGCGGTCGAGCAGGCCGTGCGCAAGGCCGGCAGCGACGCGACCGTCAAGCAGGCATTCCCGTTCCTGACCGCGATCGTGTGCTCGGACTGAGCGCATCGCAAGGCAGCCTGGCGGCGCGAGCGCGCCGCCGTCGTGCCGGCGCGTCACGCGCCCGTATAAACCACGCGGTACGGAATACCGACCTTCTCCCACTCGGCCGCTTCCTGGCTGAGGCTGTAGTCGGTCAGCGGGTTCTGCTCGACCCATGCGCCCGGCAGGCGCACTTCATACCCGCCCTTCTTCATCTGCGACACGGAAATGTCCGGCAGCCCGGCATCGGTCCGGCGCCGGCACAGCAGCGCCGCGAGCCTCAGGCAGAACAGCAGCGGCCATTCGACGTCGCGCGCCTGCGATAGCTTGCCGAGCTTGCCCGCATGCCCGAGCACGAGCGCGGCAAGGCGCGCCTGGTCGGTGCGCGAGAAACCCGGCATGTCGGCGTTGCTCGCGATATAGGCCGAATGCTTGTGATACGAGCTGTGCGAAATCGACAGGCCGATCTCGTGCAACGCGGCGGCCCAACCGAGGAACATCCTGCCTTCCTCGCGTTCTTCGTCGTCGGATTCGTCGAGCTCGTCGTAGAACCGCACCGCGAGCGCACCGATACGCCCGGCCTGCGCGCGATCGACGCCGTAGCGGCGCGTGAAGCCCTCGACGGTCACCGCGCGCATGTCCTCGTGCTGGGTCCGGCCGAGCAGGTCATACAGCACGCCGAGACGCAGCGCGCCGTCGGTGGTATCGACGTAGTCGACCCCCAGCTCCTCGAATACCGCGAGCATGATCGCGAGGCCGCCGGCGAGCACCGGCACGCGATCGGGCTTCAGCGCGATCAGCTTCAGCCGGTTCACGTTCTCGGACTTGATCAGCGCGCGCTTCAGGCGTTCGAGCCCGCCGCGCGAAATGCCATGCGTGATGCCCGCGTCGTTGAAGCCGTTCGCCTCGACGAGCTCGGCGAGCGCACGCGCCGTGCCGGACGAACCGATCGCCTGGTCCCATCCGGCCTTCTTGTACTCGCTGGAAATGATCTGGATCTCGCGCTTGGCCGCGAGTTCGGCCTGCCGCATCGTGTATTCGTCGACGTTGCCGGCCGGGAAGAACGCGCGGCTATGGCTCACGCAGCCGATGTAGAGGCTCTCCATCACGATCGGCGTGTAGTGCGAGCCGATGATGAATTCGGTCGAGCCACCGCCGATGTCGACGACGAGCCGCTTGCCGGCGCTCGCCGGCACCGAATGTGCGGCACCCGCGTAGATCAGACGTGCCTCTTCGCGGCCCGCGATCACTTCGATCGGAAAACCGAGCGCCGCTTCGGCCTCGCCGAGAAATTCGCCCGCGTTCTTCGCGACGCGCAGCGTGTTGGTCGCCACCGCGCGCACATGATCGGGATGGAAATCGCGCAGGCGCTCGCCGAACCGCTTGAGCGCCTCCCAGCCACGCTCCTGCGACGCGCGATCGAGCATCTTGTCGCTCGACAGGCCCGCGGCCAGTCGAACGGGCTCGCGCAGCGCATCGACGGGATAGATCTGGCTGCCCGCCGGCGTTTCCTCGACGCGCCCGACGATCAGCCGAAAGCTGTTCGAGCCGAGATCGACGGCAGCCAGCAAGTGGGGGGATGTAACCATCAGAAGGGGGCTCCGTGCGCGTTCGCCCGCGGCAGCCGGCCGGCCACGCTGGGCGATCAATCAAAGGCGACATTTTAAGCGTGGAACGCTTGCCGTTGCCACGCTTCACGGGCATGTACACGGGTAGATTGTATATGGCCGAAACATTTATGAGACAAAACGGTTCAGGCGTAGAATTTCCCGATATAAATACATTATCGTCATCAGCACGTCATCGTACCGTGAGAGTTTCCGAGCGTCCTTTCGAATCATCGCCCGAATCACCCCCTACTCTGCCGATGTCCGTCCGCTATCCGCTTCTCAATCGTGAACTCGGCATCCTCGGTTTCAACGAGCGCGTGCTGGCCCAGGCGGCTGACCCGCAGATTCCGTTGCTCGAGCGACTCCGCTTCATCTGCATCACGAGCAGCAACCTCGACGAATTTTTCGAAGTCCGGATGGCCGGCCTTCAGGAACAGATCCGCGACAACCCGGGCGCACTCACCCCCGACGGCATGTCGCTGCAGCACGCTTACGACCTCGTCGTCGAGCGCGCGCAACGGCTCGTGCACCGCCAGTACACGATGCTGCACGATACCGTGCTGCCCGCGCTCGAACAGGAAGGGATCTACTTCCACGCGAGCGACACGTGGAACGAAGAGCAGCTCGAATGGGCGCGCCGCTACTTCCTCGATGAACTGCTGCCGGTGCTGACGCCGATCGGCCTCGATCCCGCGCACCCGTTCCCGCGCGTGCTGAACAAGAGCCTGAACTTCGTCGTCGAGCTCGAGGGCCGAGACGCGTTCGGCCGCCAGGCGGTGATGGGCATCGTGCAGGCGCCGCGCGCGCTGCCGCGCGTCGTGCGCATGCCGCAGGCGCTGTCGGGCTTCGAGCACGGCTTCGTGCTGCTCAGCTCGTTCATGCAGCGCTTCGTCGGCGAACTGTTCCCGCAACTGGTCGTGAAAAGCTGCAACCAGTTTCGCATCACGCGCAACAGCGAGCTCTTCGTCGACGAGGACGAAATCACCAACCTGCGCGTCGCGCTGCAGGGCGAGCTGCCCGCGCGCCACCTCGGCAACGCGGTACGGCTCGAAGTGTCGGCCGATACGCCGGCGCATATCGTTCGGCGCCTGCTCGAGGAAAGCCTGCTCAGCGAGAAGGACTGCTATCGCGTGGCCGGCTCCGTGAACCTCGTGCGGCTGATGCAGATCCCCGATCTCGTCGATCGCCCCGACCTGAAGTTCGCGCCGTTCGCCGCGTCGATCCCGCCCGCGATCGTCAACGCGCCGACGATGTTCGACGCGATCGACGACGGCGACATCCTGCTGCACCATCCGTACGAAAGTTTCCAGCCGGTGCTCGAACTGCTGCAGCAGGCCGCGAAGGACCCGAGCGTCGTCGCGATCAAGCAGACGATCTACCGCACCGGCACCGATTCGCCGTTGATGGACGCGCTGATGGAAGCCGCGCGCAACGGCAAGGAAGTGACCGTCGTCGTCGAGCTGCTCGCGCGCTTCGACGAGGAAACCAACATCAACTGGGCGTCGCAGCTCGAAGCCGTCGGTGCGCACGTCGTGTACGGCGTGGTCGGCCACAAGTGCCACGCGAAGATGATGCTGATCGTGCGACGCGTCGTGCAGAACGGCAAGGCGTCGCTGCGCCGCTACGTGCACCTCGGCACCGGCAACTATCACCCGCGCACCGCCCGCCTCTACACCGACTTCGGCCTGATGACGGCCGACCAGAAAATCTGCGAGGACGTCCACCACGTCTTCCAGCAACTGACCGGGATCGGCGGCGAGCTCACGCTGCACGAGCTGTGGCAGTCGCCGTTCTCGCTGCATCCGCGCATCATCGAATCGATCCGCGCGGAGATCGACAATGCGCGCGCCGGCAAGCGCGCGCGCGTGGTCGCGAAGATGAACGCGCTGCTGGAGCCGTCGGTGATCGCCGCGCTGTACGAAGCGTCGCAGGCCGGCGTCAAGGTCGACCTGATCGTGCGCGGCGTGTGCGCGCTGAAGCCCGGCGTGCCGGGGCTGTCGGAAAACATCACGGTGCGCTCGATCGTCGGGCGCTTCCTCGAACACCACCGCATCTACTATTTCCACGCGGGCGGCGCGGAGGACGTCTATCTGTCGAGCGCCGACTGGATGGACCGCAACCTGTTCCGCCGCGTCGAAGTCGCGTTCCCGATCCGCGAGCGCAAGCTGAAGCGCCGCGTGATCGCCGAAGGGCTGTCGGTCTGCCTCGGCGACAACCAGTCGGCCTGGCAGATGCTCAGCGACGGCCACTACCGCCGGCGCCGTGCGGGCAAGACGCTCCGCAACGCGCAGCTCGGGCTGCTCGCGAAGTTCTGTTCGTAGACACGGGGCGGCGCGCGGTTTCGCGTGCCGCGCCACCAAACAAAAAAGCACAGCCCACGGGCTGTGCTTTTTTGTTTGCGGCGTATTTGCGTTGGGATGCCGACGTCAGGCACCCGATTCGCGTCACGCGCTCACGCTTCGAACGCGGCCGGCCGGATCGCGATGATCCGCGAGGCCGGGAAGCGCGCGGTGAACGTGCTGCCCCGCCCCTCCTCGCTCTGCACGTACAGGTGAGAGTCGTGCCGCTGCAGCACGTGCTTGACGATCGCGAGGCCGAGCCCCGTGCCGCCCGTATCGCGCGAGCGGCTGCGGTCGACGCGGTAGAAGCGCTCGGTCAGCCGCGGCAGGTCGGCGGCCGGGATGCCGAAGCCGCTGTCGGTGACCGAGAACACGCCTTGCGCGCCCTCGCGCCGCCACGACACGAAGATCTTGCCACCGTCCGGCGTATAGCGGATCGCATTGGTCACGAGATTCGCGAACGCACTGAACACTTCGGTCTGCGCGCCCGTGACGCCGAGCGTCTCGTCGATCGTGAACGCAATCTCGTGATGCCCGTTCGACAGCGTCTGCGCATCCTCCTTCAGATGGTCGAACACGGCACGCATGTCGATCGCGTGATCCATCGGCGGCTTGCTTTCGCCCTCGAGCTTCGCGAGCACCAGCAGATCGGTGACGATGTGCCGCATCCGCGACGCCTGCTGCTCCATCATCTCGAGATAGCGCGCGCGATCTTCCTCGTTCAGCGGCAGTTCGCGCATCGTCTCGAGGAAGCCCGACAGCACGGTGAGCGGGGTCTTCAGTTCGTGCGACACGTTCGCGACGAAGTCGCGCCGCATCGCGTCGGTCCGCTCGAGCTCCGTGATGTCCTGCGTGAGCAGCAGCTTGCGGTTCTCGCCGTACGGAAACACCTGCACTTCCAGCACGTTCTGCCGCGAGTCGCCCATCCCGCGCATCACGAGCGTCTCGTCGTAATGCTGCGCGTTCAGGTAGCGCACGAATTCCGGATGACGAACCAGGTTCGTGATGTGCTGGCGCAGGTCGCGCTTCGCGTCGAGGCCGAAATGCACCTCGGCGATCGCGTTGCACCACTCGATCTGGTCATGGTCGTCGAGCATCGCGACGCCGTTCGGCGACGCCTGGATCGCCTGGATGAAGCGCGAATGCTGCTGCTCGACCTGCCGCACCTGCGCATGCCATTGCTTCGCGAGCTTGTGCAGCCGGTAGTAGATTTCACCCCAGATGCCCGGTGCGCTCGGCACCTCGCCGTAGACGGGCGCATCGAGCAGACGCCACAGGCGTTGCGTATGGAAGGTACTGAAGAAGCCCTGCGCGACCAGCATCACGACCGCGAACCCGAGGCCCGCGATCGGGCCGGCGAACACGCCGACCAATACGCTGATCAGCACGAGCAGCACGAGCGACACGAGAAAGCGCGCCCAGATGATGTTCATGTTTCAGCGCCCGAAAGAATGAACGACATGCCGTGGCACACGGCATGTCCGGATACGTTACGCGTGCTTGGCGAGCCGGTAGCCGCTGCCGCGCACGGTCTCGATCATCGCATCGCAACCGGCCGGTTTCAAGGCCGCGCGCAATCGTTTGATATGGACGTCGACCGTACGCTCTTCGACGAACACGTGGTCGCCCCAGACCTGATCGAGCAGTTGCGTGCGGCTGTGCACGCGCTCCGGATGCGTCATGAAGAAATGCAGCAGGCGGAATTCGGTCGGGCCGAGATCGAGCTTGATCTCGCTGCCGTCGCCGTGCGCGGCGACCCGATGCGTGGCCGGATCGAGGCGCAGCCCGTTGATCGACACGACGTCCTCGGTCAGCTGCGGCGCGCGACGGCGCAGCACGGCCTTGATCCGCGCCATCAATTCCTTCGGCGAGAACGGCTTCGTCACGTAGTCGTCCGCGCCGATCTCGAGGCCGAGCACCTTGTCCTGCTCGTCGCCCCGCGCGGTCAGCATGATGATCGGGATGTGCTTGGTCCGTTCGTTGTTGCGCAGGTCGCGCGCAAACGCAATGCCGGACTTGCCCGGCAGCATCCAGTCGAGCAGCACGAGGTCGGGCAGCACGTCGCTGATCAGGTTCTGCGCCTGCTCGGCGTTGTACGCGCGAATCGGGCAGTGACCGGCATGCTGGAGATTCACCGAGATCAGTTCGGAAATCGCGGGCTCATCTTCGACGACGAGAATGTTGCTGGGCATCGGCACCTCTGTTCTTCCTTACGGAGTCGATTAACTGTTGGCTTCGCGATCGAGCGTGTCGCGCGGCTGGTGCCGCACGTCGGTGCCCTTCACGATGTAGATGATGAATTCGGCGATGTTCTTCGCGTGGTCGCCGATCCGTTCGATCGCCTTCGCGATGAACAGGTACTCGAGGCCGACCGAGATCGTGCGCGGGTCTTCCTGCATGTACGACACGAGCTTGCGCACGAACGCGCGGAATTCGAGGTCGATTTCCTTGTCGTCCTTGACGATCTGCGCGGCCGCTACCGTATCGAGGCGCGCGAACGCGTCGAGTGCGCGGCGCAGGATCGTCACGGCCATCTCGCCCGACACCTTGATCTCGGCGATGTTCACCGCACGCGCGGCCGGCTCGTCGATCAGGCGGCGCACGCGCTTCGCGATCTTCTCGGCCTCGTCGCCGGCGCGCTCGAGGTTCGTAATCGTTTTCGAAATCGACATCAGAAGACGCAGATCGCGCGCGGCCGGCTGCCTCCGCGCGATGATGTTGCCGCACTCCTGGTCGATGTCGACTTCCATCGCGTTCAGCGTTTCCTCGGCCGCGATCACCTTCTCGGCCGTCTCGCGGTCGAATTCGTTCAGCGCATGCATCGCACCGACGATCTGCGACTCGACGAGTCCGCCCATTTCCAGCACTTTCGACGACACGGCATTCAGGTCCGCGTCGAACTGGCTCGACAGATGTTTATCCGACATGGTTGTGATTCTCCGTCATCAGCCGAAACGGCCGGTGATGTAGTCTTCCGTTTCCTTGCGCACCGGCTTGATGAAGATCTTTTCGGTTTCGCCGAATTCGATCAGTTCGCCCAGGTACATGTAGGCCGTGTAGTCCGAGCAGCGCGCAGCCTGCTGCATGTTGTGCGTGACGATCACGACCGTGTAGTCGCTCTTCAGCTCCGCGATCAGTTCCTCGATGCGGCCCGTCGAGATCGGGTCGAGCGCCGAGCACGGCTCGTCGAGCAGCAGCACTTCCGGACGGATCGCGATACCGCGCGCGATGCACAGACGCTGCTGCTGGCCGCCGGACAGCCCGTAGCCGCTCTGGTTCAGCTTGTCCTTCACTTCGTTCCACAGCGCGGCCTTCGTCAGCGCCCACTCGACGCGATCGTCCATCTCCGAGCGCGTGAGCTTCTCGAACATCTTCACGCCGAACGCGATGTTGTCGTAGATCGACATCGGGAACGGGGTCGGCTTCTGGAACACCATGCCGATCCGCGCGCGCAGCAGCGAAATGTCGCGCTTGGTGGTCAGCAGGTTCTCGCCGTCCATCAGGATTTCGCCTTCGGCGCGCTGCTCCGGATAGAGCGCGTACATTTTGTTGAACGTGCGCAGGAGCGTCGACTTGCCGCAACCCGACGGACCGATGAACGCCGTCACCTTCCCTTCGGGAATGCGCAGGTTGATGTTCTTCAGCGCGTGGAACTTGTTGTAGAAGAAGTTGAGGTTGTTGACCTCGATCTTCGCGTTCAGCGGCGCCAGCGGACGGCCATGTGCCGCATCTTGCGTGCCGGCGGGCGCAGCGGTGCGCTCGACGGGATTCAGGTGGCTTTCTGCCATATTCATCGGATTGCTCCGCCGTTACTTTTTCGAGAAGATCGAGCGCGCCAGGATGTTGAGTCCGAGCACCCCGAGCGTGATCAGGAACACGCCCGCCCATGCGAGCGACTGCCATTCGGCGAACGGGCTCATCGCGAACTTGTAGATCGTCACGGGCAGGTTCGCCATCGGCTGGCTCATGTCCCACGAGAAGAACTGGTTCGACAGCGCGGTGAACAGCAGCGGCGCCGTTTCGCCGGCGATCCGCGCGATGGCGAGCAGCACGCCCGTGATGATGCCGCCCACCGATGCGCGCAGCGTGATCTTCAGCACCATTCGCCACTTCGGCGTGCCGAGCGCGAAGGCTGCTTCGCGCAGCGCGTTCGGCACGAGCTTCAGCATGTTCTCGGTCGTGCGGATCACGATCGGGATCTGCAGCAGCGCAAGTGCGATCACGCCGGCCCAGCCCGAGAAGCGCCCCGACTTCGCGACGACGATCGCGTACACGAACAGGCCGATGACGATCGACGGCGCCGACAGCAGGATGTCGTTGATGAAGCGGATCGTGCCCGCCAGCAGGTTCTTCTGGCCGTATTCGGCGAGATAGACGCCCGCGAGGATGCCGATCGGCGTGCCGACCAGCGTGCCGAAACCGCACAGCAGCAGGCTGCCGACGATCGCGTTCGCCAGACCGCCGCCTTCCGTGTTCGGTGCCGGCGTCGATTCGGTGAACAGCTGCAGCGACAGACCGCCGATGCCGAGATGCACCGTGGTGTAGAGAATCCATACAAGCCACAGCAGGCCGAACGCCATGGCGGCGAGCGACGCGGTCAGCGCGATCGCGTTGGTCACCTTGCGCTTGCGCTGCAGGCGGTTGCGCATCGCGTCGAGCGCGGCGCCGTTCGGCCCCGGGAAATTCATGACGGGCTCGCTCATTTCTTGCCCTCTCCTTTCTCGAGACGAAGCAGCAGCAGTTTGGAGATGGACAGCACGATGAACGTGATCACGAACAGGATCAGGCCCAGCTCCATCAGCGCGGACGTATGCAGGCCCGGTTGCGCTTCCGCGAATTCGTTCGCGAGCGCCGACGTGATGCTGTTGCCCGGCGCGAACAGCGACACGCTGTCGAGCAGGTTGGTGTTGCCGATCACGAAGGTCACGGCCATCGTTTCGCCGAGCGCGCGGCCGAGGCCGAGCATCACCCCGCCGATCACGCCGGTCTTCGTGTAGGGCAGCACGACCTTCCACATCACTTCCCACGTCGTGCAGCCGATCCCGTAGGCCGATTCCTTCAGCAGCACGGGCGTGACTTCGAACACGTCGCGCATCACCGATGCGATGTACGGGATGATCATGATCGCGAGGATCACGCCGGCGGCGAGAATGCCGATGCCGATCGGCGGGCCCGCCGTCAGCGGACCGAGCACCCACACGTCCTTGAACAGACGGCCGATCGGCTTCTGGAAGTATTCAGCGAAGATCGGCGCGAACACGAGCAGGCCCCACATGCCGTACACGATCGACGGAATCGCGGCGAGCAGCTCGATCGCGATGCCGAGCGGGCGACGCAGCCACACGGGCGACAATTCGGTGAGGAACAATGCGATGCCGAAGCTGACCGGCACCGCGATGACGAGTGCGATGAGCGACGTCACGATCGTGCCGTAGATCGGCACCACTGCACCGTAGATATCCGAGTTCGGATCCCACTCGGTTTGCAACAAGAAGCCGAGGCCGAACTTCTGGATGGTCGGCATCGACGCAATGATCAGGGAAACGATGATCCCGCCCAGCAGCAGCAGGGTCACGATCGCGGCGAGCCGTGCGAGGCCGCCGAACAGAACGTCTCCGAGACGGCTCGGCGCGCGTTGCTGCGGGACATCGGACCGGGAAGACGTGTAGGAAATATCAGACATGGGCGCCTGTTCTGGATCGCCGGGCGCCGTGACGCCCGGCCTTACCGCACACACTGCCCGGCCGGCACGGCCGGGCAGCGAACCGCTGAATTGCTTACTCTGCGGCGACCGGCTTGCCCGATGCGTCCGTCACCTTCGTCTTCCACTGCTTGCGGATTTCCGTCTCGACCGACGACGGCAGCGAGATATAGTCGAGGCTGTCGGCTGCCTTCTCGCCGTTCTTGAACGCCCAGCTGAAGAACTTCAGCGTTTCGGCGCCCTGCTCCGGCTTGTCCTGCTTCGCGTGCAGCAGCACGAACGTCGCGCCGACGACCGGCCATGCTTCCTTGCCCGGCTGGTTCGTCAGGATCTGGTAGAACGACTTCGACCAGTTCGCGCCAGCAGCAGCTGCCTTGAACGTTTCGGTCTTCGGCTCGACCACCGTGCCCGTCGAGTTCTTCAGGGCCGTGTAGGTCATGTTGTTCTTCTTCGCGTACGCCCACTCGACGTAGCCGATCGCGCCCGGCAGGCGCTGCACGAAGGCCGCGACGCCGTCGTTGCCCTTGCCGCCCGTGCCCGTCGGCCAGTTGACCGTCGTGCCTTCGCCGATCTTCGACTTCCACTCGTCGTTGACCTTCGACAGGTAGTTCGTCCAGATGAAGCTCGTGCCCGAACCGTCAGCGCGGCGAACGACTGCGATATCCGTATCCGGCAGCTTGACCTTCGGGTTCAGCGCGGCGATCGCCGGGTCGTTCCACTTCTTGATCTTGCCGAGGTAGATGTCGCCGAGCACCGGGCCCGACAGCGTCAGTTCGCCGGCCTTCACGCCCGGCACGTTGACGACCGGCACCACGCCGCCGACCACCGTCGGGAACTGGAACAGGCCTTCCTTCGCGAGCTCTTCATCCTTCAGCGGTGCGTCCGAACCGGCAAAATCGACCGTCTTCGCGTTGATCTGCTTGAGGCCGCCCGACGAACCGATACCCTGGTAGTTCACCTTCGCGCCGCCGGACTGCTGGTAGTCGGCAGCCCATTTCGTATAGATCGGCATCGCGAACGTGCTGCCTGCGCCCGTGATGTCGGCAGCTTGCGCGGCGACTGCGAAAAGCGCGCCAGCCAGGCCGGCAATCGCGGTTTGCATCAATTTCATGAGACCTCCAGTGTGTGAGCGGATGACTACGGCACCGCGAAGGTTAGGGGCTCCTCATGACGATAATGTGACAATCGATGAAACTGGTGTGACAGTAACATGACTGGTTGAAAGGGAGTATCGGGCCCTGTGAGGGCGGCCGCGCAAGGGCAGCGCGGCGGGAATGACGGCAAGAATTACCGGTCAGGAAGGGCTGTTCGGTACCCGCTGATGCGAGGCCCGGAGAGAAACATATGCACCCGCACGTGGGGGCAGGAAAACCCATCGCCACAGCCAATGCAATTCAGGGTCGGATGTTTTCCTCCGTCAGACGAAATCCGCGCCGAAGTCGCCCTCTATTTAATAGCGCAAACCTTTGCGTCTGACGAATTGCGGCGCCTGAGAGCGCCGCCCGTCGAATCACCAAAGAGGCGGCGCGCACACGGCCTGACCGTCGCGCGCCGTCACCGGTTCGGCTCAGCTCGTCGCCGCGCGCACCGCGTCGGCAATCGCTTCCGCGTGAAGGGTCGCGTCGGCCGCATGCTGTGCCTCGACCATCACGCGCAGCACGGGCTCGGTGCCCGACGCGCGGATCAGCACACGGCCGCGGCCGGCGAGCGCGCTTTCGGCTGCGTCGATCGCCGCGCGAATCGATGCGCTGGCCTTCCAGTCGGCACCCGCCTTCATCCGCACGTTGATCAGCTTCTGCGGGAACAGCGTGACGCCGTCCAGCATCTGCGCAAGCGTGCGGCCGCTGCGCTTGAGCGCGGCCAGCACGAGCAGCGCCGACACGATGCCGTCGCCGGTCGAATGGCGGTCGAGCGACAGGATGTGGCCCGAGCCTTCCGCGCCAAGCTGCCAGCCGCGCTCGCGCAGCTGTTCGAGCACGTAGCGGTCGCCAACGGCCGCCCGCACGAACTGCACGCCCTCGCGCTGCAGCGCGACCTCGACCGCGAGGTTCGTCATCAGCGTGCCGACCGCGCCGTCGACCTTGCCGGCGGTCGCAATCCGGTCCTTCACGAGCACGTAGAGCAACTCGTCGCCGTTGTACAGCCGGCCCGTCGAATCGACGACCTGCAGGCGGTCCGCATCGCCGTCGAGCGCGATGCCGAGGTCCGCATGGTTCGCCCGCACGGCACGCACCAGTGCGTCGGGCGCCGTCGCGCCGACACCGTCGTTGATGTTGAAGCCGTTCGGCGCGACGCCGATCGGGATCACGTCCGCGCCGAGTTCGTGGAATACGTGCGGTGCGATCTGGTACGCGGCGCCGTGGGCGCAGTCGATCACGAGCTTCAGCCCGCGCAGGTCGTATGCAGCCGGGAACGTGCTCTTGCAGAACTCGATGTAGCGGCCGGCCGCGTCGTCGAGGCGGCGCGCCTTGCCGAGCCGGTCCGACGACGCGCATTCGAGCGGCTTGTCGAGCCATGCTTCGATCTCGGCCTCGGTGTCGTCGGGCAGCTTGTTGCCATCGGCGGAGAAGAACTTGATCCCGTTGTCCTGATACGGGTTGTGCGATGCGCTGATCACGACACCGGCCGACAGGCGCAGCGCGCGCGTCAGGTATGCGACGCCCGGCGTCGGCATCGGGCCGGCCAGCATCACGTCGACGCCTGCCGCCGAAAAACCGGCCTCGAGCGCGGCCTCGAGCATGTAGCCCGACACGCGCGTGTCCTTGCCGATCAGCACCGTCGGACGTGCCCCCGCCGCGACGTCGGCCGCGCCGGCCAGTACCTTGCCGGCTGCATAGCCGAGACGCAACACGAAATCAGGCGTGATGGGCGCATCGCCCACCGTGCCGCGAATGCCGTCCGTGCCGAAATATCGACGTCCCATGGCTTACCTTCCTCCTTCGTCTTTCTGACTTCTGACTTATCGTTGCCGCGCGGCTTCGCGCACGGCGTTCCAGACCTTCAGCGCATCGACCGTCGCCGCGACGTCGTGCACACGTACGATCGCCGCACCGCGCCAGACCGCGCACAACGCGGCCGCCACGCTCGCCGCGACGCGTTCGATCGGCGGCTTGCCGCCGATCACCGCGCCGAGCATCGACTTGCGCGACATGCCCGCGAGAATCGGATACGCGCGCCCGTCGGGCCGCGCGGGCGCCGTGTCCGGCAACGCGGCCAGCAGCGCGTAGTTGTCATCGACCACGGCCTTGCCGAATCCGAACCCGGGGTCGACGCAGATCCGTTCCGGCGCGACGCCCGCGTCGCGCAGCGCCTGCACGCGTGTGGCGAGAAAGTCGCGCACGTCGGTCACGACGTCGCCGTAATCGGGCTCGCCGACCTGCATCGTCTGCGGCTCGCCGAGCATGTGCATCGCGCACAGCCCGCCGTTGCCTTCGCGCACGGCGTCGATCGCACCCGGCTGCCGGAACCCCCATATGTCGTTGATCATATCCGCGCCGGCAGCGAGCGCCGCACGCATCACGTCCGGCTTGTAGGTGTCGATCGAAAGCGGCACGTTCAGTGGCCGCAGCGCTTCGACGAGCGGGATCACGCGCGCGAGTTCCTCGTCGAGCGGCACGGGCGGCGCACCGGGACGCGTCGACTCGCCGCCTATGTCGATCAGGTCGACGCCTTCGGCGATCATCCGCTCGGCCTGGCGCAGCGCATCGTCGCGCGCGAGGAAGCGGCCGCCGTCGGAAAACGAATCGGGGGTGGCGTTGAGAATGCCCATCACGAGCGGGCGTTCGAACGTCAGCGAGAAACGGCCGCACTGGAGCGGCGCGGGAATGGAGGCTGGAACTGCGGATTCGGGCACGGGCGGGAGACGTTGATGAATGCAAAACGGGCCGGTGTGAAGCCACACCAGCCCGTGAACGGTGCTACGGCGAAGGTCAGGCGGGCGAAGCAGGCGCCGGCGCGTTGCCGGGCTTCACTTCGGCGGCCGTGCCGCCACCCGAGGAATCGCCGCCGACGGCCGGCGAACTCTTCGGCGAGCGCGGCGGACGCCCTTCCATGATGTCGTTGATCTGATCGGCGTCGATCGTCTCCCACTCCATCAGCGCGGCCGTCATTGCCTCGACCTTGTCGCGGTTCTCTTCGAGCAGGCGACGCGCAAGGCCGTACTGTTCGTCGAGCACTCGACGGATTTCGCTGTCGACCTTCTGCTGCGTCGCTTCCGAGATCGTGCGGGTGAAGCCGCGGCCAAACGGGCTGCTGTCGTTCTCGTCGTCGACGTAGACCATCGGTCCGAGCGCATCGGTCATGCCGAAACGCGCCACCATCGCACGCGCCGTCTGCGTCGCCTTGTTGAAGTCGTCCGACGCGCCGGTGCTGATCAGGTTCAGGAACAGCTCCTCAGCCACGCGGCCGCCGAACAGGATCGCCAGGCGGTCGAGCAGGTAGTCCTTCGAGTACGTCTCGTTGTCATGCTCCGGCAGCTGCCACGTGACACCCAGCGCGCGACCGCGCGGGATGATCGTGACCTTGTGCACCGGGTCGGCCTTCGGCAGCAGCTTCGCGATCACCGCGTGGCCCGACTCGTGGTAAGCCGTCGCACGCTTCGCTTCTTCGCGAATCACCGCCGACTTGCGCTCCGGACCCATGAAGATCTTGTCCTTCGCGTCCTCGAAATCCTGCATCTCGACGATGCGCTTGCCGCGACGTGCGGCGAACAGCGCCGCTTCGTTCACGAGGTTCGCGAGATCGGCGCCCGAGAAGCCCGGCGTGCCGCGCGCGATGACCGCTGCGTCGACGTCGTTCGCGATCGGCACCTTGCGCAGGTGCACGCGCATGATCTGCTCGCGGCCGCGGATGTCCGGCAGGCCGACATAGACCTGGCGGTCGAAACGGCCCGGACGCAGCAGCGCCTTGTCGAGCACGTCGGAACGGTTGGTCGCGGCGATCACGATCACGCCCGAGTTCGCTTCGAAGCCATCCATCTCGACCAGCATCTGGTTCAGCGTCTGCTCGCGCTCGTCGTTGCCGCCGCCCATGCCGGCGCCGCGATGACGACCGACCGCGTCGATTTCGTCGATGAACACGATACACGGTGCGTGCTTCTTCGCCTGCTCGAACATGTCGCGCACACGGGCCGCGCCGACGCCGACGAACATTTCGACGAAGTCGGAACCCGAGATGCTGAAGAACGGCACCTTCGCTTCACCGGCGATCGCGCGGGCGAGCAGCGTCTTGCCGGTACCCGGGGGGCCGACGAGCAGCACGCCGCGCGGAATGCGACCGCCCAGCTTCTGGAATTTCTGCGGGTCGCGCAGGAAGTCGACGAGCTCGGACACTTCTTCCTTCGCTTCGTCGCAGCCCGCGACGTCGGAGAAGTTCACCGCGTTGTTGTTCTCGTCGATCAGCCGCGCCCGCGATTTCCCGAACGAAAATGCGCCGCCTTTGCCGCCTCCCTGCATCTGTCTCATCATGTAGAACCAGAACACGATGATCAGGATCGTCGGCCCGAGGTAGTACAACGCGGACATCAGCGCGTTCGGTTCGTCATCGGCCTTGCCGCTGACCTGCACGCCGTACTTCATCAGATCGCCGACCATCCAGATGTCGCCGGGCGACACGATCTGGTATTTTTGGCCATCAGCCGGAGTGACGGTGAGGTTGCGCCCCTGCACGATGACGTTCTTGACCTTGCCGTTCTTGGCGTCGTCCATGAACTGCGAATAGGACACACCTTCCTGGACGCGGGGCTTGTCGAACTGCTTGAACACCGTAAACAGCACCAGTGCGATCACCAGCCACACCGCTGCCTTCGAAAACATATTGTTGTTCAAAGCACCACTCCTTCACTCGTAGACGAGCGCCTACATTTTCCTTGCGGCGCTCCTCGGTCATTCTAATCCAGTCCGACCACCCCTGCCATAAGCATTGACAACCGTCGCAATAGCGCTTCGCTTGTCTGGCAAGGGCCGGAGCCCGTTTGCGGCACAGCGCGCCGCGTCACCGCGGATGCTTCAGTTGCCGGCCCAAAATGAACGTTTCGGACGATTTGTCGCGCGACGCCTTCGGCTTGCGCGGCGCGACGATCTTAAACTGCTGTTTGAACTTTTCGACGATCTGGCTGTAGCCACTGCCGTGGAAACACTTCACGAGCAGCGCACCTTCCGGCTTCAGATGATTCTGCGCAAATTCGAGCGCCAGATCGCACAGATGCTCGATGCGCGCCGCGTCCGCCGAGGCCACGCCCGAGAGGTTGGGGGCCATGTCCGAAATAACAAGGTCCACCGAGCGGCCTTCGAGCACTTCCTCCAGCCGGTGAAGAACCTCGTCCTCGCGGAAATCGCCCTGGAGGAAGTGGACGTCGGCGATCGGTTCCATCGGCAGGATGTCGAGCGCCACGATCGTGCCGTCGATGCCGCCTTCGCGCTCCGCGTCACGCTTCTTGCCCTGCGCGAGCTTGTTGCGGGCATACTGGCTCCAACTGCCCGGCGTCGCGCCGAGATCGACGATCACCTGGCCCGGACGGATCAGCTTGTCCTGCTCGTCGATTTCCTTCAGCTTGTACGCGGCACGCGCGCGATAGCCCTCCCGCTGCGCCATTTTGACGTACGGGTCGTTGATGTGATCGTGCAGCCAGTGCTGGTTAAAGCGGTTTTTTGCCATTCGAGAGAGAGATTGCTGCTATTTGCTTCGTGAAGCCGTGCTTTTGGCGGATAATACGCGTCTTCTTCGCGCGGCTACGGCCCCTTCCGGGGCCCAAGCCGCGATTTTACGTGGTTTCGGCGCGCGGCTGATGCGGTAACTTCCCGCGATTCGCTTCTGATGCAGCGCGCCCCTATTTAGATTTCGACATTTCCATGCCCGCCCTTTCGCTTTCCCCCGCCGAGCGCTCCGCGCTGCGCTCCCAGGCCCATGCGCTCAAGCCCGTCGTGCTGATCGGCGCCGAAGGGCTGACCGACGCCGTGCTGAAGGAAATCAAGGTACACCTCGCCGCGCACCAGCTGATCAAGATTCGTGTGTTCGGTGACGAGCGCGACGAGCGCGTCGCCATTTACGACGAGATCTGCGACCGCCTGAACGCGGCGCCGATCCAGCACATCGGCAAGCTGCTGGTGATCTGGAAGCCCGAGGCTGCCGTGGCGGCCCCGACCCGCGGTCGTCGTGCCGGCGCGCTGCCGAGCGCAGCCGAAGCCGTCGACGACAAGAAAGGCCGTGCGCCGCGCACCGTCAAGGTCGTCAAGGTGTCGCCGAACGCGAGCCCCGTGCGTCGTCCGAAGCCGACCAAGGTCGTCGTGCGCGGCAACGAGCGCGTGACGGCGGGCGGCAACGTGAAGCGCGCGAAAAAGCGCCAGGCAAGCACGAAGCGGCCGCACCAGGACAAGTAATCCTGCCGCGCGGCACGGGGCAGCCCGTGCCGCCCTGCCGGTGCGGCGCTCAGGCCGTTCAGGCGTCTTGCGCCGGCAAACGCCAGATCAGCATCAGCCCCAGCACGCTCTCGACGAGATAGAACAGGCTCGAGACGCCGTGCAGCATCCCGAAGCGGCTCGCATACGGCGAGTTCGCGATATCGGTGCCCGCCTCCATCGCGGCCACCCGCAGCGCGTTCATGAACGGCTGCAGCGCAAAATACCCGACCAGCACGCACGCGACCATCGCCGCGACGATCCAGCGCACGCGACGGTAATCACCGCTGCCGCGCCGCACCTGCTGGTTCGACAGCGCGAGCAGCAACACACCGCATACGACACCGAGGATCGCCTCGATGCGAAACAACTGGGCGGCGACCGTGCCGGCCGTCATCCGCTCCAGCGTCTTGAACAGCACGGGCGCGACCGCATACCCGATCGTCAGCAGGCTGCCGACCCACACGGCCGACAGCAGACGGAACACGCGATGCGGCATCACGTCGCCCCGCTTCAGATGTAGCTGACCGAGATGATTTCGTATTCGCGCACGCCGCTCGGCGCCTGCACGGCCGCGACGTCGCCTTCGGACTTGCCGATCAGTGCGCGTGCGATCGGCGAGCTGACCGAGATCAGGCCGTGATCGATGTCGGCTTCGTCGTCGCCGACGATCTGGTACTTGACGGTGTCGCCGGACTCGAGATCCTCGAGTTCGACCGTCGATGCGAAAACCACTCGGCCTTCGGCGTCGAGCACGGTGGGATCGATGACCTGCGCGGCCGACAGCTTCGATTCGAGTTCCGCGATACGACCCTCGATGAAGCCCTGCTTTTCCTTCGCGGCATCGTATTCGGCGTTTTCGGACAGGTCGCCCTGTGCGCGGGCCTCCGCGATCGCGTTGATCACGGCCGGCCGCTCGACGGACTTGAGGCGCTGCAATTCATCGCGCAGGAGTTCTGCGCCACGCTTTGTCAACGGAATGGTGCTCATAAACGGCTCAATCGCTAAAAACGGCTTTAAAAAAAATCACCGCGATTAAGCGCATTTCCGGCGAACCGGAAACACCGCTTAATCGCGGCACGTGTTGCTTCGACAGGTAACTGACCGCTTAGTTTAGGCGAGCGTGAAGACCTTGTAAATCATAGACTTCCAGATCCTTCAGGTAGCGCAAGCCTTCGACGGCCGCGCGCGCGCCCGACATCGTCGTGTAGTACGTGACCTTGTGCGCCTGCGCGCTCATGCGGATCGAACGCGAATCGGCGATCGCCTGGCGCGTCTCGTCGACCGTCGTGAACACGAGTGCGATCTCGCCGTTCTTGATCATGTCGACGATGTGCGGACGGCCGTCCTTCACCTTGTTGACGACCTTCACCGGCACGCCGGCCGCTTCGATCGCGGCAGCCGTGCCCTTGGTCGCGACGAGCGGGTAGCCGAGGTCGTGCAGCATGCGCGCGACTTCGACCGCCTTCGGCTTGTCGGCGTCCATCACGGTCAGCAGCACCGTGCCCGACTCCGGCAGGCGCGAACCGGCCGCGAGCTGCGACTTGAACAGCGCCTCGCCGAACGTCTGGCCGACGCCCATCACTTCGCCGGTCGAACGCATTTCAGGCCCGAGAACCGGATCGACGGTCGGGAACTTCACGAACGGGAACACCGCTTCCTTCACGCTGAAATACGGCGGCTCGACTTCCTTCGTCACGCCCTGCTGCGCGAGCTTCTGGCCGACCATCGCGCGCGCCGCGATCTTCGCGAGCGGCAGGCTGGTCGCCTTCGACACGTACGGCACCGTGCGCGATGCGCGCGGGTTCACTTCGAGCACGTAGATGATGTCCTGCTTCGACCCGTCTGCCTGCGGCACCTGCTGGATCGCAAACTGCACGTTCATCAGGCCGACCACGTTCAGCGCCTTCGCCATCGCACCCGTCTGGCGCTTCAGTTCGGCGACCGTTTCCTTCGACAGCGAGTACGGCGGCAGCGAGCATGCCGAGTCGCCCGAGTGGACACCCGCCTGCTCGATGTGCTCCATCACGCCGCCGATGAACACGGCTTCGCCGTCGCAGATGCAGTCGACGTCGCACTCGATCGCGTCGTTCAGGAAGCGGTCGAGCAGCACCGGCGAATCGTTCGACACCTTCACGGCCTCGCGCATGTAGCGCTCGAGGTCGCGCGGCTCGTGGACGATTTCCATCGCGCGGCCGCCCAGCACGTACGACGGGCGCACGACCAGCGGGTAGCCGATTTCCTCGGCGAGCTTGAGCGCTTCGTCTTCGGCGCGTGCGGTGCGGTTCGGCGGCTGGCGCAGGCCGAGGTCCTGCAGCAGCTTCTGGAAGCGTTCGCGGTCTTCGGCCGCATCGATCATGTCCGGCGACGTGCCGACGATCGGCACGCCGTGCGCCTCGAGGTCGAGCGCGAGCTTCAGCGGCGTCTGGCCACCGTACTGGACGATCACGCCGACCGGCTTTTCCTTGTCGACGATCTCGAGCACGTCTTCCAGCGTCAGCGGCTCGAAGTACAGGCGGTCGGACGTGTCATAGTCGGTCGACACCGTTTCCGGGTTGCAGTTGACCATGATCGTTTCGTAGCCGTCCTCGCGCATCGCGAGCGCCGCGTGCACGCAGCAGTAGTCGAACTCGATGCCCTGACCGATCCGGTTCGGGCCGCCGCCCAGCACCATGATCTTCTTGTTGGTGGTCGGCTGCGCCTCGCACTCTTCCTCGTAGGTCGAGTACATGTAGGCCGTCTTGGTCGCGAACTCGGCCGCGCAGGTGTCGACGCGCTTGTACACCGGACGCACGTTGAGTTCGATGCGGCGGCGGCGCACGTCTTCCGGCGTCGCGCCGAGCAGCTTCGCGAGGCGGCGGTCGGAGAAGCCGCTCTGCTTCAGGTAGCGCAGCTCGTCGAACGTCAGCGACGCGAGCGTGCGGCCCGCGAGCGCCTTTTCCTTCAGGATGATCTGCTCGATCTGATGGAGGAACCACGGATCGATCGCGGTTTCCGCGAAGATTTCCTCGGCCGTCATGCCGATGCGGAACGCGTCGCCGACATACCAGATGCGGTCCGGGCCCGGCTCGTGGATCTCGATCGCGATCTCGTCGCGGTTGGTCGACTTCTCGTCGAGACCGTCGACGCCGACTTCGAGGCCGCGCAGCGCCTTCTGGAACGATTCCTGGAACGTGCGGCCGATCGCCATCACTTCGCCGACCGACTTCATCTGCGTGGTCAGGCGCGAATCGGCTTCACGGAACTTCTCGAATGCGAAACGCGGGATCTTCGTGACGACGTAGTCGATCGTCGGCTCGAACGATGCCGGCGTCTGGCCGCCGGTGATTTCGTTCTTCAGCTCGTCGAGCGTGTAGCCGACCGCCAGCTTCGCCGCGACCTTCGCGATCGGGAAGCCAGTCGCCTTCGATGCGAGCGCCGACGAACGCGACACGCGCGGGTTCATCTCGATGACGACCATGCGGCCGTCCTTCGGGTTGATCGAGAACTGCACGTTCGAGCCGCCGGTGTCGACGCCGATCTCGCGCAGCACCGCGAGCGATGCGTTACGCAGGATCTGGTATTCCTTGTCGGTGAGCGTCTGCGCCGGCGCGACCGTGATCGAGTCGCCGGTGTGCACGCCCATCGGGTCGAGGTTTTCGATCGAGCACACGATGATGCAGTTGTCGGCGCGGTCGCGCACGACTTCCATCTCGTATTCCTTCCAGCCGAGCAGCGACTCTTCGATCAGCAGCTCGCGCGTGGGCGACAGGTCGAGACCGCGCTTGCAGATCTCTTCGAACTCTTCGCGGTTGTACGCAATGCCGCCGCCCGAGCCGCCGAGCGTGAACGACGGACGGATCACGACCGGGTAGCCGCTGCCGCCCGTCTCCGCCATGATCTCGGCGTGCACCTTGGTCGCCTCTTCCATCGAGTGCGCGATGCCCGACTTCGCGGAGCCGAGACCGATCTTGGTCATCGCTTCCTTGAATTTCTGGCGGTCTTCCGCCTTGTCGATCGCTTCCGGCGACGCGCCGATCAGTTCGACGCCGAACTTCTCGAGCACGCCGTGGTGGTGCAGGTCGAGCGCGCAGTTCAGCGCGGTCTGGCCGCCCATCGTCGGCAGGATCGCGTCCGGGCGCTCCTTCTCGATGATGCGTGCGACGACTTCCCACGTGATCGGCTCGATGTAGGTCACGTCGGCCGTGTTCGGGTCGGTCATGATCGTCGCCGGGTTGCTGTTGACGAGAATGACCTTGTAGCCCTCCTCACGCAACGCCTTGCAAGCCTGCGCGCCCGAATAGTCGAACTCGCACGCCTGGCCGATGATGATCGGGCCGGCGCCGATGATGAGGATGCTTTTGATGTCTGTGCGTTTTGGCATGGCTTGTGAATTCAGTAAGTAATCTTTGTCGTGGCGTTGTCGCGGATCGGCGGTTGCGCTCAGCTCATGGTGGCGAGCGCGAGCTTCACCGAGAAACCGATGAACAGGCCGCCCACGCTGCTCGCCGCGCCCGCCGCGAGCCTGCGGCGGCGGCGGAAATGCTCGGCGAGCCGCGCGCCCGCGAAGATCAGCGTGCTCAGGTACAGGAAGCTCGCGCATTGCGCGATCGCCCCGAGCACGACGAACGACAGCGCGGGATGCGGGAACGCCGGGTCGACGAACTGGATGAAGAACGAGATGAAGAACAGGATCGCCTTCGGATTCAGGAGGCTCACGATCAGCGCCTTGCGGAATGGCCGCTCGCCGTCGACCGCACGCGGTGCATCGGCCGGCGCGTCGCTGCGCGCGCGCAGCTTCTGCCACGCGCTGCGCAGCATCCCCGTGCCGATGTACAGCAGATACGCGGCACCGCCGTACTTGACGACGGAGAACAGCAGCGGGTTCGCCTTCAGCAGCGACGCGACGCCCGCGGCGGACAGCACCATCAGCACCGTGTCGCCCAGGAACACGCCGCAGGCCGCGCGATAGCCGGCCTTCACGCCGCGCTGGGCCGCAAGCGACAGCACGTACATCGAGTTCGGCCCCGGCAGCAGGATGATGAAGATCACGCCGAACACGTAGGTCCAGATATCCGTGATGCCGAGTGCGTGGCCGAACATGATGCGAATCTCCCGTTCTTCGGTTGCTTCAGTCGCGTCAGGCGTTGCGCTGCTTCGCCGCGTCCATCAGTGCGGTGAAACGGTCGAACAGATACGCGATGTCGTGCGGGCCGGGCGACGCTTCCGGGTGACCCTGGAAGCAGAATGCCGGCTTGTCGGTCAGCTCGAAGCCCTGCAGCGTGCCGTCGAACAGCGACACGTGCGTCACGCGCGCGTTGGCCGGCAGCGAATCCGCGTCGACCGCGAAACCGTGGTTCTGCGACGTGATCACCACGCGACCGTCGCCGAGATCCTTCACCGGGTGGTTCGCGCCGTGGTGGCCCGTCTTCATCTTCAGCGTCTTCGCGCCGACCGCGAGGCCCATGATCTGGTGGCCGAGGCAGATGCCGAAGGTCGGCACGCCGCGCTCGATGAACTCCTTGGCCGCCGCGATCGCGTAGTCGCACGGCTCCGGGTCGCCCGGGCCGTTCGACAGGAAGATGCCGTCCGGATTCAGCGCGAGCGCGTCGGCCGCGCTCGCCTCGGCCGGCAGCACCGTCACGTGGCAGCCGCGCTCCGCGAGCATGCGCAGGATGTTGTACTTGACGCCGAAGTCGTACGCAACGACGCGGTACTTCGGCGCTTCCTGCATGCCGTAGCCGCTGCCGAGGCGCCATTCGGTCTGCTTCCACTCGAACGGCTTCGTGGTCGACACGACCTTCGCGAGATCCATGCCCGCGAGGCCGGGGAACGAGCGAGCGAGTTCGATCGCCTTCGCCTCGTCGTTCGAGCCGGCCAGGATGCAACCGTTCTGCGCGCCCTTGTCGCGCAGGATACGGGTCAGCTTGCGGGTATCGATGCCGGCGATCGCGACGACGCCTTCGTCGCGCAGGTAGTCGCCGAGCGTGCGGTCCATGCGGAAATTCGATGCGAGCGTCGGCAGATCACGGATGATCAGGCCGGCGGCATGGACTTTCGTGGCTTCGACATCTTCGGCGTTGACGCCGACGTTGCCGATATGCGGGTAGGTGAGCGTGACGATCTGACGCGCGTAGCTCGGATCAGTCAGGATTTCCTGATAGCCGGTAATCGCGGTGTTGAACACGACTTCACCGATCGTGTGGCCTTCGGCCCCGATCGAATAACCACGAAAGACCGTGCCGTCGGCGAGTGCAAGCAAGGCGGGAGAAAAAGACGGCAACACGGGAGGCTCCTTGGGGAACACCCTGCTGCCGACCTGTTTACCCTGCCGCGCGAGCGCCGCGCTGCATAGGCGCGCGGAGTCGCTAGCTGGACGCGACCTGCTGTGTCGGCACGCGAACCCGGCGCGTGGCGCACGAGGCTTCGCGGCATCGCCCGACAGGCGGCGTGCGGCGGATGAACGGGATAAATGAGGTAGGCGCTAGGGTGCGAGGTTGATCAGCACAAACTTTCAAATTATAGCCCGAAAATGACCTTATCTTCAATTGATATGGCCGTCCGATCACGCATGCGGCGCGCGCAATGCGGTGGCATCAGGCGCGACATTCCTTGCTGCGGCCCCGTTTCCGCAGCCGCCCTACCCGTCAGCGTACCGCCGGATCAACGTGCTTGCCAGCACTGCGCGCGGGCCACACGTACCAGACCGCGCTGGCAAGCTGCAGCGCGAGCAGCACGCTCCACGCGGTGACGTGGGCGGCAGCCGGGTAATGGCCGTCGACGGGCGGCCAGTGCGACAGCACCGCGCCGATACCGATCTGAAACGCAAAGATCAGCACGAAGATCACGAGCGTCAGTGTCGTATTCGCGCGGCCGATCAGATGGGCCGGGAAGTGACCGGCAAGCACAGCATAGGTCAGGATCCCGACGCCGCCGAACATTCCGTAGGCCGCCCACAGCACGGCCGGCGGCAGCGGCACGCGCGCGACGATCGCGATTTGCGTGGCGACGAACAGCACCATGCCGACGCCGCAAAATGCCTGGACGGACACCCCGCGGCGCTCGAGCACGCGCGCCGCCGCGCCGAAACCGACACAGCCGGCCATCATCGCGAAGCCGAGCACCGACACGAGCCGCGCGGCGCGCTGCGCATCGAATCCCGCGACGTCGCGCAGGTACGGACCGACCCACAGTGACTGCATCGCGTAGAACACGCCCTGCGTGACGATCGAGAATGACGAGATCTTCCAGAATGCGCGGCTGCCCAGGATGTGCCACGTGCCCTTGAACTGGCTGACGAGCCCGCCCTGATGGCGCGGCCGCTCGGCTTCCGGCGCACCAAAGCCGATCGCGGCCGCGACGACGACCGTCAGCACCGCGAGGCCGCCGCAGATCACACGCCAGCTCGTGACGCCGAGCAGCCAGGTCAACGGCGAGCCGACCGCGACGCCGCCCAGGCCGCCGACGGCCATCACGAGACCGTTGACGAGCGGCAGCCGGCCGACCGGAAAATGCTGCGCGAGCGCCTTGAACGCCGCACCGAGACACACCGATACGCCGACGCCGATCAGCAGCCGGCCGACCATCATCGTGCCGAGGTCGTGCGCGACGCCAAACACGGCGGCACCGGCGGCCGCGAACAGCAACATCCCGGCCGTCACGCGGCGCGGGCCGAAATGGTCGAGCAGCACGCCGGCCGGAATCTGCGCGCCGGCAAAACCGAGGAAATAGAGACTGGTGAGCAGCCCGAGATCGGCGGCCGATAGCCCGAGCTCGTGCGTGACGAACGGCGCGAAGCCGAGATTGACGCCGCGGAACACATAGGACACGAAATATCCGACCGCAAACAGCGCGAGCACCCTCACCTGCACCGACGACATCGCTCCTCCTCGTGATCCGACCCCAGCCCCGCGAAGCAGCGACCCCGCTGCCGCGCACAAACGAAAACGCCGTCACCTTGGTGACGGCGTTGCTTCGTGTTTCATCGGATGATAACGCAAACGCACGGTCCGGCCGGACCGCCGCGCCGCGGTCGCGACCGCGTTACTTCTTCTTGCCCTTGCTTGCAGCGGCCTTCGGCGCTGCCTTGGCCGGCGCCGCCTTCGCGGGAGCAGCCTTCGTCGCGCGAGCCGCCGGCTTCGCGGCGCCGCGCTTCGCGCCGCGCGACTTGCCGCCGACGGACAGGCTCGCGCGCTCGATATGCGCGCCGGAGGTCGACGTCGCGATCCGCTCCGGACCCGGCTCGGCCGGCACCGCGCGGCCGACCGGCACGTGCAGCACGAGCGCCTGGCCCGGCATCGCGAGATCGCGATGCGTGCGGTTCCATGCCTTCAGCTGGCCGACCGACACGCCGTAGCGGCCGGCGATCGCCGCCATCGACTGCTTGCGACGCACGCGGATCAGCATCTTGCGCGTGTCGGGTACGTCGGGCTCCATCGCGAGTACGCCGTTTTCCGCAACGTCCGCGCTGATGTCCTCGTCGTCGTCATCGCCGCGCGGCACGACGATCGTCGAACCCGGCTTCAGGCGCATGCCGGCGGGAATCTTGTTGACCGACATCAGCGTATCGGCGTCGACACCGATCTTCTCGGCGATCGCCGCCGGGCGCGCGCGCTCGCTGACCGTATAGGTGGTCCACGTCGACAACTGGCCGTTGTAAGCCTTCAGGTTCTTCTCGAACGCTGACGCGTTGTCGAACGGCAGCAGGATCTGCGGCTCGGTCGCGCCGAGGATCACCGGCTTCGAGAACGACGGGTTCAGCGAACGGAACTCGTCGGGCGACAGGTTCGCGAGCTTCGCGGCCACCGCCACATCGATGTCGCGCGACGTCGTGACCGTCACGAAATACGGGTGGTTCGGGATCTCCGGCAGCATCAGGCCGAACTGCTGCGGATTCGCGATGATGTTCTTCACCGCCTGCAGCTTCGGCACGTAGTTGCGCGTCTCGTTCGGCATCCGCAGGCTCTGGTAGTCGGTCGGCAGGCCGGCCGCCTGGTTGCGTGCGATCGCACGCTGCACGTTGCCCTCGCCCCAGTTGTACGCGGCCAGCGCCAGATACCAGTCGCCGAACATGTCATGCAGGCGCGACAGGTAGTCGAGCGCGGCGCTCGTCGACGCGAGCACGTCGCGGCGCTCGTCCTGCCACATGTTGCGCTTCAGGTTGTACGTGCGGCCCGTGCCCGGCATGAACTGCCACATGCCTGCCGCCTTCGCGACCGACAGCGCCTGCGGATTGAACGCGGATTCGATGAACGGCAGCAGCGCGAGCTCGGTCGGCATATGGCGCGCCTCGAGCTCTTCGACGATGTGATACAGATACTTCTGCGAGCGCTCGGTCATGCGCTGCACGTAATCGGGACGCTGCGTGTACCAGGTCGTCTGCATGTCGACGAGGTCGCTCTGCAGGTCGGGCATCTGGAAGCCGCGACGGATACGGCCCCAGAGATCGGAATCTGCACTGGTCAGGTCGCCGACGGATTGCTTGTCGACGTCGACAGTTTCTTTGGCGGTGGCTGATTTACGGAGGTAGTTGGACGCTGCCTGCGAATCGGCGGCGTTGTTGGCGACAGGACCCTGGCTCGCACAAGCGGCGAGCAGCAGGACCACCATCGCACTCAATATAAGTCGCATGAAAATCTCGGCTTCCGACGGCTGGAAATTGCTGGCGATACTACGGAAGTGCGTGCTTCACGTCAATAAAAACACCGAAAACTCAGCCAAATCCTACAGTTGGAGCAATTTTTACAGGCTCTGCCTGAGCTTTTTGGAGTCCTCCGGAAATCGTCATCGGAACCGGTTTTTCCACTCGCGCATCAGCCTGAATGCCGCCAGGCGATCCGGCACGGTTTCGTGCAGCTCGGCCTCGAGTGTCGCATGGATGGCCGCGCTGTCCGACCGCATGAACGGGTTGACGGCGCGTTCGTGCGCGATCGTAGTGGGCAGCGTCGGCACGCCGCGCGCGCGCAGCGCCTGCGCTTCGTCGCGCCAGGCGGCGAGCGCCGCATTGCCCGGTTCGCACGCGAGCGCGAAGCGGATGTTCGACAGCGTATATTCGTGTGCGCAATGCACGCGAGTGTCGCCGGGCAGCGCCGCGAGCGCGTCGAGCGACGCCAGCATCTGCGCGGGCGTGCCCTCGAACAGGCGACCGCAGCCGCACGAGAACAGCGTGTCGCCGCAGAACACATGAGGGGTGGCGGCGCCCTGCCCGGCCGCCTGGAAATAGGCGATGTGACCGCGCGTATGCCCCGGCACGTCGAGCACGTCGAACGTGAGCGCCGGTGCGTCGAGCGTCACGCGATCGCCGCCCGCGAGCGGCCGCATGACCACGCCGATCGCCTCGGCCGCCGGGCCGAAGACGACCAGTGGCACATCGTCCGATTGGCCATCGCGCAGCGCGGCGACACCGCCGACATGGTCGGCGTGATGGTGCGTGAGTAAAATAGCGGTCAACCGCCAGCCGCGTTCGGCAAGAACACGGCGTACGGGCGCGGCTTCACCCGGATCGACGGCGATCGCATCGCGGCCGTCCGAGACGAGCCAGATATAGTTGTCTTCGAATGCCGGAACCGGCACGTATTCCAGCTCGTTCATGGGCGCGCAATCATCGTTATGTCCGATCGTCAAATTATAGACTGGCCCGCCTGGACCGACTCGCCGCCCGGCCGCTATGTGCTGGACTGGGAGCAAGCGCAGCTCGACCGGATCGTGTCCGACGTCTTCGGGTTTCACGCGCTGCAGCTCGGCCTGCCGCAGCTCGACGCGCTGCGCGAGAACCGCATGCCGTATCGCGGCCTCGTGCTCGACCCGGCAAGCGGCGCGAGCGCGCCCTACCAGTATCCGTGGGCGCGCGAGGCGCACGCGCCCGAACACGCGCCGGCCGGTCGCAGCACCACGTGGTGCGACCTGCTCGACCTGCCGTTCGAGTCGCAGAGCGTCGACCTGATCGTGATGCCGCACACGCTTGAATTCACGTCCGACCCTCACCGCCTGCTGCGCGAAGCCGAGCGCGTGCTGATGCCGGAAGGCCAGCTCGTGATCACCGGCTTCAATTCGTTGAGCCTGTGGGGCATGCGGCAATCGTTCGGACGCATGGCGAACCGTCCGTTCGTGCCGGCCGCGCGTGACCAGATCGCGTTCATCCGGCTCAAGGACTGGATCAAGCTGCTCGGCTTCGATCTCGAGCGCGGCCGCTTCGGCTGCTACCGGCCGCCGCTCGTCACCGACAAATGGCTTACCCGCTACGGCTTCATGGAAGCCGCCGGCGACCGCTGGTGGCCAATCTTCGGCGCTGTCTACATGGTCACGGCCGTCAAGCGCGTGCGCGGCATGCGCCTCGTCGGCCCGATCAAGATGAAGAAGCCCGTGCTCGCGCCGGGCCTCACGCCGGCGGCCACCCCGACCACCCATCAAGAACACTCATGACCACCGACACCATCGACATCTATACCGACGGCGCCTGCAAGGGCAACCCCGGCCCCGGCGGCTGGGGCGCACTGCTGCGCTACGGCGACCGCGAAAAGGAGCTGTTCGGCGGCGAGCCCGACACGACCAACAACCGCATGGAACTGATGGGCGTGATCGCCGCGCTCGAGGCGCTGAAACGGCCGTGCCGCGTGATCGTCCATACCGACTCGCAATACGTGCAGAAAGGCATCAGCGAGTGGATCCACGGCTGGAAGAAGAAGGGCTGGGTCACCGCGGCGAAAACCCCGGTGAAGAACGCCGACTTGTGGAAGCGCCTCGACGCGCTCGTCGCACAGCACGAGGTCGAGTGGCGCTGGGTGAAGGGCCACGCGGGCCACCCCGAAAACGAACGCGCGGACGCGCTCGCGAATCGCGGTGTCGAATCGCTCGTGGCCTGAACGCAGGCCACCCAACCCTACTGCCTCTCCCGATTTATCCGACATGCGCCAGATCATTCTCGATACCGAAACCACCGGCCTGAATCCCCGCACGGGCGACCGCCTGATCGAAATCGGCTGCGTCGAGCTGCTGAACCGGCGGCTCACCGGCAACAACCTGCACATCTACGTGAACCCCGAGCGCGACAGCGATCCGGGCGCACTGGCCGTGCACGGCCTCACGACCGAATTCCTGAGCGACAAGCCGAAGTTCGCGGAAGTCGTCGACCAGATCCGCGACTTCGTGAAGGACGCCGAGCTGATCATCCACAACGCGCCGTTCGACCTCGGGTTCCTCGACGCCGAATTCGCCCGGCTCGACCTGCCGCCGTTCAGCGAGCATTGCAGCGGCGTGATCGACACGCTCGTGCAGGCCAAGCAGATGTTTCCCGGCAAGCGCAATTCGCTCGACGCGCTGTGCGACCGGTTCGGCATCAGCAACGCGCACCGTACGCTGCACGGCGCACTGCTCGACTCGGAACTGCTCGCCGAAGTCTATCTCGCGATGACGCGCGGCCAGGACAGCCTCGTGATCGACATGCTCGACGATGCAGGCGCCGCCGGTGGCGCCGCGAACGGCCAGCGCGTGTCGCTCGCGTCGCTCGACCTGCCGGTTCTCTCAGCGAGCGACGACGAACTCGCCGCCCACCAGACCCAACTCGACGAACTCGACAAGTCGGTCAAGGGCACCTGCGTGTGGCGCAAGTCCGCCGACGCGGATGCTGGCGAAGCCGCCAAAGCCGCCTGACGCAGCATCTCCCGGCCGGCGCCTGCAGCCGCGCTCACGCGCGCGGCTGCAGCGCGATGATGGCCATCCCGCCGAGCGCGAGCACCGCGCCGGCCACATCCCAGCGGGACAGCGCGATGCCGTCGACCACCCGCAGCCAGATCAGCGCCACCGCGATATACACGCCGCCGTACGCCGCATAGGTGCGCCCCGCCGCGCTCGGATGCAGCGTCAGCAGCCACGCGAACAACGCGAGCGACAGCGCTGCCGGTACCAGCAGCCACACGGGCCGGCCGCCCTTCAGCACGAGCCAAGGCAGGTAGCAGCCGACGATTTCGGCCAGTGCAGTGACGGCGAACAGCGCCGCAATCCTGATCAGTTCGGTCATCCGGTTCCTCGCAGATTCGCCCCACCCGCCCGGTGGGCCGCGCGCCGCCGATCATACCGGAGGCGACCCGGGCGGAACCGCCGCCAGACGGGGGATTCCGGGCAATTTGCACGATCGTCTGCCATCGTGCTATCATGTCGCCTGTTTCAACATTCAATATCTGTCTATTCGATTTCGAAAGGAGTCCGTCCGCGCGTTGCGGACCGGTGCTTCGACCGAAATTGCATCCACAGGAAAGCCCGCCCGACAGGCCCGCTTTTCTCGTTTCGTTGCCCCTCCGGGGCGCTTGCCGGAACGCCGGACACCGTCCGCACCGGCATCTGCCGCTTGCATCACGCGGCCCATTCTTCATGAGCGCACAGTCGCGACGGCCCATCGGGCCCGCGTCGAAGCAGTCCCTTCCGGCCCTTTACCGCCTCATGTGCAGTAAGCGCTTAAATGGCCTGCCCCGACGCGCAGCACGCGACATCGCGCTCGCCGGCAAACCGTGTCGGACGGCCCGCCCGTTCCGGCGCAGTCAAAGGAGTGCATGACCTTGACCGCAACACACGTCAGCCCGACCGCTGCTTCTTCCTCCACGTCGTCCGGCGAGGCCCCACTCGCCGCGGACGACATTACCGTCGTCGACCAGAGCCTGCTCAAGCGCGCCGTCAGCGCGATGGCCATCGGCAATGCGATGGAATGGTTCGACTTCGGTGTCTACAGCTATATCGCCGTCACGCTCGGCAAGGTGTTCTTCCCGTCCAGCAGCCCGTCCGCTCAGTTGCTCGCGACCTTCGGCACGTTCGCGGCCGCGTTCCTCGTGCGTCCGCTCGGCGGCATGGTGTTCGGCCCGCTCGGCGACCGCATCGGCCGCCAGCGCGTGCTCGCCGCCACCATGATTATGATGGCCGTTGGCACCTTCGCGATCGGCCTGATCCCCAGCTACGCGTCGATCGGCATCATGGCGCCGATACTGCTGCTCGTCGCCCGCCTCGTGCAGGGCTTCTCGACCGGCGGTGAATACGGCGGCGCCGCCACCTTCATCGCCGAATTCTCGACCGACAAGCGCCGCGGGTTCATGGGCAGCTTCCTCGAGTTCGGCACGCTGATCGGCTATGTGATGGGTGCGGGTGTCGTCGCGCTGCTGACCGCATCGCTGTCGCAGGAGGCGCTGCTGTCGTGGGGCTGGCGCGTGCCGTTCCTGATCGCCGGCCCGCTCGGCCTGATCGGCCTCTACATCCGGATGAAGCTCGAGGAAACGCCGGCGTTCAAGCGTCAGGCCGAAGAGCGCGAAGCGCAGGACAAGGCCGTGCCGAAGGCGCGCTTCCGCGAAACGCTGATGCGCAACTGGCGTGCGCTGCTGCTCTGCGTCGGTCTCGTGCTGATCTTCAACGTGACCGACTACATGGTGCTGTCGTACCTGCCGAGCTTCATGTCGTCGACGCTGCACTTCGACGAATCGCACAGCCTCGTGCTGGTGCTGATCGTGATGGTGCTGATGATGCCGCTGACGCTCGCCGCCGGCCGCCTGTCGGACAGGATCGGCCGCAAGCCCGTGATGCTGGCCGGCTGCGTCGGCCTGCTCGTGCTGTCGATCCCGTCGATGATGCTGATCCATGCGGGCACCACCGCGTCGGTGTTCGGCGGCCTGCTGATCCTCGGCGTGCTGCTGTCGTGCTTCACCGGTGTGATGCCGTCGGCACTGCCGGCGCTGTTCCCGACCGAGATCCGCTACGGCGCGCTCGCGATCGGCTTCAACGTGTCGGTGTCGCTGTTCGGCGGCACGACGCCGCTCGTCACCGCGTGGCTCGTCGACGTAACTCATAACCTGATGATGCCCGCGTACTACATGATGGGCGCCGCCGTGATCGGCATCGTGTCGGTCGTCGCGCTTGCCGAAACCGCGCGCCAGCCGCTCAAGGGCTCGCCGCCGGCCGTCGCGACGCGCCGCGAGGCGCACCAGCTGGTACGCCAGATGCGCGAGGACGACGATGCGGAGATTTACGGCGTCGTGTCGACTGTACGCGCCTGAGCATCGCCCAAGAAAAAGCCCCGGCAAAAGCCGGGGCCAGATCGAATCCGATCCGCCCGACCGGCTTGCGCCGGCCGGGCTTTTTTTCATCTGTTGGGTGGCTGCGCGATCATGCGTGCGCTTCGCAGTGGCGGCAGAAGATCAGCGCCCGCGAACGCGACACCGCAGCCTGCGCACCGCGCGCCGCGACGATCAGGCCGACCTGGCCGAGATTGAAATCGCGCTCGACCATCAGCTGCGTCAGCGCGGCAAGCGGCAACACGACGGACGGGTGGTACAGACTCGATTCGATCAGCGCTCTCATCATCGGCTCCATCAGGTAATGCTTATTCGATGGAGTGGATTCTAGGGATCGGCCGCAACCGGATAAACAGCGCGAATGCGAAGTCACTTGTCAGTGACGGAGAACAATCGGCCGGGCCTTTGGCGCACGGGGCCGAGCGGGCGGCGGCGGATGGTTCGGGAGCGCCAGACGGAGGGTGCGCGGCGGCGTCTTGCGGACGCCGCACCGGGCGAAAACGGGCGACCGGACGGCCGATAGCGGCCGGGTCGATCCGTGCCGGAAGCCGGCACGAGTCCCGGCGGGACCGCACGCCGGTCGCGTCGCCCGCCGCCCTCGCTCCCGTGCCGACGCGACAGCCGCCGGCTTCAGTCGAGCGGCGTCTCGACAAACGCCGGCAGCGCTTCCGCCCGCGCCGAATGCGCGGCGAGTGCCGGATAACGGGCCGGATCGATCCGTGCGAGCGCCGGGTAATCGGCGGTCATGAATTGCGTGAAGCGCCACGCGACGGCGACGGTCACGTCGGACTGCAGCAGGCGCGCGCCGCCGAGCCAGCCGTTCGCGGCCGCGACGAGCGGCTCGAGCTCGCCATACGCGGCCTCGATCTGGCCCAGCACGCGCTCGAGCCATGGCGCGTGCTGCTTCTCGGCGGGCCGCAGCGCGTGCTCGTACACCACCTGCACGGTCTTCTCCGCCGCTGCCAGCGCGAATCCGACCGGCACGAGCGTGCGCAGCCGCGCGTCGGCGGCGTCGGGCAGCAGGCGCCGCTCGGGCGCGACGCGATGGTCGAGATAGTCGACGATCAGCGACGAATCGATCAGCGTCGCACCGTCGTCGGTCACGAGGGTCGGCGCCTTCACGACCGGGTTGAATGTCTGGAACCGGTCGAACTGACGGAACACCGAGATCGACTCGTGTTCGAACGGCAGGTCGAGCAGCTTCGCCGAAATGGCGGCACGGCGCACGAACGGGGAATCCAGCATGCCGATCAGCTTCATCGCGAACGCTCCGCTTGAGGGAATGGGACCGACGACTGTAGCAGCGCCGTGCGTCGCCGCCTAGGGCCTGTTCGCGTTTCCGACACCCGCTGCGTGGCCAGAGTGACCATAATGCAGATTCACGCCCCCTCCGCCCCAAGGTTCGCCATGTGGTACACCGTCGTCGAGCAGCAGCGGGAATGGATGCGCGCCTGGCGCGCGGCGACGCGCCACGCGTTCGACGCATGGCCCGCCGCGACGCTGGCGCACGCCGCGTCGTCGTGCTACGACGACCTGTTCGAGCCGCTCCTCGGGCCCGCCGCCGGGCCGCCGCGATTCGAGATCCGGCGTCCGGCGATCGACGAGCGGATCGTCGCGCGCACGCCGTTCTGCCAGTTGCGACGCTTCGCGCGCGATGCCGCGCGGCGCACGGTGCTGCTGTGCGCACCGCTCGCCGGACATGCAGCCGTGATGATGCGGGAGACCGTCGAGGCGCTGCTCGCGGACGGCGACGTCTGCGTGACCGACTGGGTCAATGCGCGCGACGTCCCGCTCGCGGCGGGTCGCTTCGGGCTCGACGAATACGTGGCGACGCTCGACGGCTTCGTCGACGCGCTCGCCCGCGACGAGCGACCGCTGCACGTCGTCGCCGTGTGCCAGGCCACCGTTCCCGCGCTCGGCGCACTTGCGCTGCGCGCCGCTCGCGGTCTCGCACCGCCCGCGAGCATCACGCTGATCGGCGGGCCGCTCGACGCGCGCGTCAACCCGACCACGCTCGGCACGACCGCCGCGTCCCGGTCGCTCGCGTGGTGCCGCCGCCACCTGATCGACATTGTGCCGCCCCGCTTCCCCGGCCGCGGCCGGCACGTGTTCCCGACCTATCTTCAGCAAGGCGAGATCGCGCTGCTGTATCCGCAACGCTTTCTGACGCTGATCGAGGACTACGCGCGCGCGGCGTCGCATTTCGACCTGACGGCGCTGGCGGACGCGCGGCGTGCGCTGCGCGAATACACGGCGCTGCTCGACATGCCGGCCGAATACTTCCTGGATACCGTCGATATCGTGTTTCAGCGGATGTGCCTCGCGAACGGCACGTGGGACGTCGGCGGGCAGCGCGTCGAGCCGGCCGCGCTGCGCGGCGTCGCGCTGCTGACGGTCGAAGGCGGATGCGACGCCGTCACGGGCATCGGCCAGACGCATGCAGCGCTGGCCATGTGTCGCGGCCTCAAGGCCGGCGAGCGCCAGCGCCTCGATGTCGACGATTGCGATCATTACGGGTTGTTCACGGGCGCGCGCTGGCACGGCGAAGTCCATCCGGCGCTGCAGCGCGTATTCGTGCAGGCCGAAGCCGCTCGCCCGGGATCGCGCCGGCGCCGTATCAGGCGGACGTGATGTCGTCGTCAGGCGCGCGGGCCGCGTCGAGGAGCGCACGCACCTCGTCGTCCCCGGTCTGGTCGAAACGCGCGTAGAACTGGCTGATTCCGAGGAACGACAGCGGCTGCAACACCGTCACGAACGCGTCGGCCAGATCGTCGAACGCATGCCGGGCACCGCCCGGCGCGACAGGTGCGGCGGCCACGATGCGCGCGGGATGGCGTTCGCGCAGCGCCTGCAGCGCAACGCGCATCGACGCGCCGGTCGCAACGCCATCGTCGACGACGATCGCGATCCGGCCGTCGACCGGCAGCGGTGGCCGGGCGCCGCGATACAGCGCTTCGCGGCGCTGCAGTTCGGCTGTCTCGCGCGCGATCACGTCGGCCAGTTGCGCATCGGTCACGCCCATCGCGCGGATCGCCGAATGCTGCAGGTGGATCGCTCCGCCAGTCGCGATCGCGCCGATCGCGAATTCCGGATCGGACGGCATGCCGAGCTTGCGCACCACCAGCACGTCGAGCGGCGCGCGCAGCGCCTGCGCGACCGGGAATGCGACCGGCACGCCGCCACGCGGCAGCGCGAGCACGACGACGTCGCGACGCCCCGCATAGTCCTGCAGCGCATGCGCAAGCCGGCGCCCCGCGTCGGCGCGATCGGCAAAACATTCGATCACGATGGCTCCCTGCCCGTTGCGCCGGATGCGCGACGCGCGCACCGGCACCCTGTTCAACGAGCATGGTTCATCGGACGCGCCGATGCAAGCGGGGTCATACCGGCGCGCGCGGCATGCGGATTACGGCGGGAAAAGGATGGGTGGCGTTTGCCCGGGCTGGTCCGCCGTCAGGCGCTCAGAGCCCGCCGGCCTGCCGGTACAGCCGCCAGAACGACTGCGCGTACGACTGCGCGAGCTCCGGTGCACGCTGGAACACGTTCACCGTTTCCGCGTGCGCGGGCGCGCCGTCGGACAGCGTCGTCAGCGCGACGCTGTCGTCGACGATCACGAAGCGCGGCGCGGGATCGCCGTGCCGTGAATCGATCGCGACGTCGATGCCGGCCGATTTCAGATAACCCGCGCCGCTGTACTTGCCCGCACGCGGCGAACGCACCAGCACGACCCGCACTTCGATCCCGCGCGAGCGCGCGTCGCGCAGCGCCGCCGCGACCGCGGGCGGCACGTACGCGTAGCCGGCCAGCAGCACGCGGCGCTGCGCCTGTCCGATCAGGTCGACGGTCGCGTCGGCCGCCGCATTGTCATACGAAAAGTACGTGCCGACCGATGCGGCATCGGACGGAATCGGGCTGGCGTGGGCGGTCGCCGCGCAGCAAAGCACGGCGAGGAGGAAGGCGGCTGGTCTCATGGCGGGCGCCATTGTAGCGACGCCAATTCGCGTGGCAAGCGCCTGCTGCGACGCTGCTGCGCCGGCGCAACACCCGGTGCGCAACCACCACCTGGCGGGCCGGTTCCGGAATCGATCTCGCCGGGATTTCCAGGCGTTTCCGGGCCGCTAGCGCACCGCCCGTGAGCCGGGCGCGACGCGCGCGAGCCAGTTCGCGATACCGTCGACCGAACGGAAATCCGCGACGCTGCGTGCCGGCAGTGCCGGATAAGCACCGCCCGCCATCTCCGCCAAGGCTCGGCCCGGGCCGAGCTCGAGAAACGCGGTCGCGCCGGCCTCGACGCACGCGGCCAGGCAGGCCGCCCACTCGACCGGCTCCGCGATCTGCCGCGCGAGCTTGTCCAGCCCCGTGCCGACATCGAGCACCGACGCGCCGTCGATCCCCGAAAACAGCCGCGTACCGGGCAACGGCCGGCGCACGTTCACGCCAGCCAGCGACGCGCGAAACGCGGGCACCGCCGACGCGAGCCGGCGCGTGTGCGACGCGATACGTACGCACACGGGCGCGACGCGCAGCGCACCGTCGCGTGCCGCGTCGTCGGCCACCGCGGCAACGTCGGCCTGCCGCCCCGCCACCACGAATGCGTCGCCCGGGTTGGCGATCGCGATCGCCGCATCGCGACCGTCGCACAGTTGCGTGAGCTGCGCGCGCGTCAGCCCGCGCACGAACGCCATCCGTTCGTCGCCGCCGCTCGCGGCGTCCATTGCGCGCGCGCGCGCGTCGGCCAGATCCAGCGCGTCGTGCGGATCGATCATCCCCGCGACGCTCCACGACGCGACTTCGCCGACGCTGTAACCCGCGACACAGCGCCTGCGCGGCCACACCGCGTCGAGCAACGCGGCTGCCGCGAGCGCCTGCACCGTGCAAAGGATCTGCGCGGCGCGGTTCCCGCGCAGCGCGTCCGGTCGGGCATGCCGCACCCAGTCGCGCGGATCGTCGCCAAGGAGCCGGCCCGCATGCTCGAACAGCGTATCAGCCTGTGGCGCGGCGCCGGTCAACTCGAACATGTCCGCCCGCTGCGCGCCTTGCCCCGAACACAGGATCGCCAGCGTCATCCCCCCTCCTCGGCCGCTTCGAGTGCGTCGACGAACACGCTCATCGCCAGCAGGTCGGCCGCGCCGCCCGGGCTCAGCCGGCGTGCGACGAACGCTCGGTGCGCGGCGGCCGCGCGCAATCGCCAGTCGCGAGCGCGTATGCCGCCGCGGGCGACGAATGCGCGTGCCGTGGCCCGCGCGAAATCGAGGCCGGCCTGCCCACCCCGGTGCAGCAGATTCGTATCGTCGAGCGCGGCGATAAGCGCGAAGCATGCGTCGACGCGCGCGGCCTCCGGATCGTCCGGCACGCGGCGCTGCGCGCGGCGCAGCGCCGGCAATCCGACGCCGTACACGGTCGCGAACCCGTCGGCCGCCTCGCGACGCGCGCCGCCGACGCCGTAGCGGCGGCTCGCGCGCTCGCCGTGACTGTCGGGCAGCCGCGGGCCGCCGAGGATCTCGGTGCCCCACCGCTGCGCGACGAACGCGCCGAGCGTCATCGTGCGGGCCGCCGTGCCGGGCACCGTGCTGCGGCCGGCGGCCGCGCACAGCAACCCGAGCCCGAAAATCGCGCCGCGATGCGTGTTGACGCCGCCGGTCGCCGCGAGCATCGCGTGTTCCGCGCGCAGCCCGATCTTGCGCAGCACGGCCATATCCGCGTCACGCGCGCCGGCGTCGGCGAGTTCCGCGAAGTACGGCCGCAGCACGGCCGCGCTGCGCGCGAACGTCGCGGCGTCCATGTCCGCATGGCTGCCGGTGTCGACGTGACTGACGAGGCCCGGTTTCGGATATGTCTCGATCTCGAGCACGAGGCTGCGCTCGGCGAGTTCGGCGATGCGCTCGGCCTCGGACGGCGCCGCCGCCCGGCGGGCGGCCCATGCACTCATCGCGTGCCTCCCGTGAATGCGTCGGCGGACATCAGTTCGACGGCGATCGCCGTCTTGACCGCGACTTCAGGCAGCCGCGCATGCAATTCGCGCCAGTTCGCGCCCGCGCCGTCGTCGCGCAGCAGTTCGCCGTCGATGTGCATCGGCGCGCGCGCGTCGAGTGCCGCCAGGCCGTCGAGCAGCGCCGCGAGCGATGCGGCGTCCGGCAGCGGGAACACGATGTCGAGATCGGAGGACGCGCTCAGATAGCGCTCGCCCGTCAGCGCCTGCCACGCGAGGCTGCCGAACACGCGACCCTGCACGCCGCAGCGCGCGCCAAGCGCATCCAGCTCGCGCAGCGTCGCGTGCCATGCGTCGGGCGCAGCGGCCAGCACGTCGGCCAGCGTGGGCAGCGGGCCGACCGACTCCACCGCGTCGGCGGCGACGTTCAGTGCGATGCGCCGTTTGCCCGCGGAAGGCGGCAGCGGCAAGCCGAGCGGCACGCGCCGCGCATCGGCCTCGTCGGGCGACGCGCGGCGCACGATCGTCGGCCAGCCGCGCGCGGCCCACGCGTGCACGAGCGGATCGGCCGCCAGCGCGGGATCGCGCGCGCATGCCGCGCGCCACCCGGCCGCCGTCAGCGTGACGAGCGTGTGGCGTCGCAGCGGCGTGTCAGCGTGCGGCACGCGCGAGTGCCTCGACGCGCCGCGCGACGTCGGCCGCGATCGGCCGGCCGCGCGCCGCACGACCATCGGTGCGATCGGCCGGCTTGCCGAGCCATTCGCCGACCTGCCCGTCGAGCGCGCGGGCTGGATCGAGCACGGCGTCGACGGCGCCCATCTTCACGAGATTGTCGAGCCCCGGCGCAAACACCGGCGTCGAGCGTGCCATTGCCTTCAGCACGTCGATCGGCAGCTTCGTCACGCGCGACATCGACGGCAGGTCCATCACCTCGGGCTCGGCACCCGGCACCGCGAGCAGCGTGCGTGTCGCGAGCGCGGTCGCGATGAACGCGCCCGCAGCCGTATGACCGTACAGCAGGCCGATCGTCCGGTGCCCGGCAAGGTCCGCATGCATCAGGCATTTCGCGAGATGCGACAGCCCTTCGTTCAGGCCGAGCAGTTCGTCGCGCTTGCTCATCCGCTGGCTGTCGCTGTCGACGAGCACGAGAATCGGCGTGCCGCCGCCACGCTCGATCGTGTCGAGCACGTGCGATGCGAGCGTGATGGCTTCGTCGATGCCGAACGGCAAGCGATCGGCGACGCCGATCACGTCGACGCACGTGCCGGTCAGTTCAGCGTGGCCCGTCAGCAGGCCGCCGTTTCGCTTGATCGAATGGCCTTCGGGAAACAGCGAATTCAGAACTTCATCGAGCGTCATGCTGCCTCCCGCCGGGCCACCCCAAGGGAGGCAGGCGCCCCCTCGGGGGGCAGCGAACCAAGTGAGCGTGGGGGTCGTGTCATTTCTGCTCCTGCAGTTGATCGGCGAGCTTCGCGAATTCATCGTCGGACATGCCGGGAATCGCTTCCGGCTCGCTCGCGCCGAGCGCGCGCCACACGTCGAGCGCATCCCTGCACGCGCCGAACCGCTCGACGCGCGCTTCCAGCCGCGCCTGCTCCGCACGCAGCATCGCCGCATCGAATGTCGGCGCACGGCCGATCAGGTCGAGCGCGGCCGCGCGAAACGCATCGGGCGTATCGGCCACATAGCGATCCGCGCTGCCGATCAGCCGGCGGTGCTTGCCGCCCATCGTGCGCCAGATCAGCGCGCGGTCCTTCGCGTCGAATTCCTCGACACCGCGGTTGGTCTCGATCACCTCGGGCCCCGACACGCTGATGCGCCCCTGCTCGGACACCGCGCGCGCCGAGCAGCACGCGGCGAGCAGCCCGCCGCCGCCGTAGCAGCCCGCGCGCCCGCCGATCAGCCCGATCACCGGCACGCCCGCCGCGCGCGCCTCGACGAGTGCGCGCATGATCTCGGCGATCGCGAGCTCGCCCGCATTCGCTTCCTGCAGCCGCACGCCGCCGGTGTCGAACAGGATCAGCACCGGCTTGCCGACGTCGCGCGCGGCGCGCAGCAACCCGGTGAGCTTCGCGCCGTGCACTTCGCCGAACGCACCGCCCATGAAGCGGCCCTCCTGCGCGGCGACGAACACCGGCTGGCCGCCGAGCCGGCCATGGCCGACCACCATCCCGTCGTCGAACTGCTGCGGCAGGTCGAACAGCGGCAAGTGCGGGCTCGTCACACGCTCGCCCGGCCCGAGAAATTCCGTGAAGCTGCCCGCGTCGAGCAGCCCGTCGACGCGCTGGCGCGCCGACGCTTCGTACCAGCTCGCGGCGTTCGCGACGAACGCGGGCGCGTCGTGGATCGCGTCGGTCATCATGCGTCCCCCTCGATCGCGCGCACGGCTTGCGCGAGCCGCAGCGACACCATGTCCGGCCGCGCGCCGCCGTCGTTGATCGACAGCTTCAGGCCGCCCGGCGCGCGCCGTTCGACGAAGTCCGACACCACCGCCTGCCACACCGCGCCGAAACCGACCGCGGCGGTGCGGATGTCGATCTCGCATTCGTTGCCCGGCAGCACGCGCTCGACGAGCACCTCGAGATTGCCGGACGCGACCACGCCAACGAGCGCGGTGGCCAGTTCGCCCCGCGCACGCCCGCGCGCGGTGAAGCGATAGTTCAACTGTTCCATGCCCTCTTCCTCACCAGTTGCGGAACCGGGCCGGCGGCGCATACAGGCCGCCCGACCAGTGCACGAGATCCTTGATCGAGCGCGCGGCGAGCCAGCGGCGGTCGGCGTCGAGCGGATCGATGCCGAGATCTTCCGGGCGGCGGATCACGCCGCGCTCGCGCAGGCGCTCGACCATCCTGCGGTCGCGGCCGCGGCCGACTTCCGTATAGCCGGCCACGCCGCGGATCGCATGCTCGCGTTCGTCCTTGTCGCGGCACATCAGCAGGTTCGCGATCCCTTCCTCGGTGACGATGTGCGTGACGTCGTCGCCGTAGACCATGATCGGTGCGAGGTCGAGCTGCAGCTTGTCGGCGAGCTTCAGCGCATCGAGCTTCTCGACGAACATCGGCACGTTCTTGTCGCCGAAGGTCTCGCCGATCTGCACGACCAGCTTGCGGCCGCGCCTGAGCGCCGCCGGCGTGTCCGGGTCGGCTTCCGCGCCGGCCTTCAGCCACGGCTCGCTCGGGTGGCGCCGGCCGCGCGCGTCGCTGCCCATGTTCGGCGCGCCGCCGAAACCGGCGATCCGCTCGGCGGTCACCGTCGACGAATGGCCGGACAGGTCGATCTGCAGCGTCGAGCCGATGAACATGTCGCACGCGTAAAGGCCGGCGGTCTGGCAGAACGCACGGTTCGAGCGCAGCGAGCCGTCCGGGCCCGTGAACCACACGTCGGAGCGCGCGCGGATGTAGTCGTCCATCCCGACTTCGGAGCCGAAGCAGTGGATCTGCTCGACCCAGCCCGATTCGATCGCGGGAATCAGCGTCGGGTGCGGATTGAGCGCCCAGTGCGTGCAGACCTTGCCCTTCAGCCCGAGCTTCGCGCCGTAGGTCGGCAGCAGCAGCTCGATCGCGGCCGTGTTGAAGCCGATCCCGTGATTCAGGCGCTTGATCCCGTACGGTTCGTAGATGCCCTTGATCGCGAGCATCGCGGTCAGGATCTGTGTCTCGGTGATCGCGGCCGGGTCGCGCGTGAACAGCGGCTCGACGTAGAACGGCCGGCCAGCCTCGACGACGAAATGCACGCGGTCGCCCGGGATGTCGACGCGCGGCACCTTGTCGACGATCCGGTCGACCTGCGCGATCACGATGCCGTCCTTGAACGCGGTGGCCTCGACGACGGTCGGCGTGTCTTCCGTGTTCGGGCCGGTATAGAGATTGCCGTCGGCGTCGGCGCTGACCGCCGCGATCAGCGCGACATGCGGCGTGAGGTCGATGAAGTAGCGCGCGAACAGTTCGAGATACGTGTGCACCGCGCCAAGCGCGATCTTGCCGCCGAACAGCAGCTTCGCGATCCGCTGCGACTGCGGGCCCGAATACGCGAAGTCGAGCCGCTTCGCGATGCCGCGCTCGAACACGTCGAGATGCTCGGGCAGCACGACGCCCGACTGCACCATGTGCAGGTCGTGGATCTTCGCGCTGTCGACGTCGGCGAGCGCCGTCGCAAGCAGGTCGGCCTGCTTCTGGTTGTCGCCTTCGAGGCACACGCGATCGCCGGGCCGCAGCACTGCTTCGAGCAACGCGACGGTGTCGCGCGCATCGACCCGCTTGCCCTGCGCGAAGGCTGCGCCGGCCGCGAGGCGTGCATCGCGCGCCTGCCGCGCGTGATTCCATCCCGTCATGAACAGTTCTCCCGCTTCGATGGTTCAGCGGCATTCTAAGCCTGGCGCCGCCGCCGATTGATGATGTTGACGAATGCGACTCAGAGGACGCCGCAATGGATGCGGCCCGCGCGCGACGGGCCATGCGCGGTCACGCGCCGACCAGCGCGCGCGTCGTGAAGAACAGCACCGACGGCCCGAGCAGGCAGCCGACGCCGGTATGGAACGTCGCGACCAGCGCGCCATACGGCACGAGCCGGCGGTCGGTCGCGGCAAGCCCCGCACTCACGCCGCTCACGGTGCCGGCCAGGCCGCCGAAGATCATCGCGGAGCGCGGCGTCTTCAGGCCCATGAAGCTGGCCGCGACCGGCGTGCCGACCATCACGATGATCGCTTTCACGAGCCCGGTCGCGATGCTGAGCGCGATCACGTCGGAGCTCGCACCGATCGCCGCGCCCGTGACGGGCCCGACGATGTAGGTGACGGCGCCCGCGCCGATCGTCGTCATGCTGACCGCGTCGGTATAGCCGAACGCGCGCGCGATGCACGCGCCGACGATGAACGGCAGCACGGTGCCGAGCAGCAGCGACACGACGCCGACGAGGCCGGCCTTGCGCGCCTCGGCCGGCTGCACTTCGAACGCGGTCGCGACGATCGCGAAATCGCGCAGCATCGCGCCGCCCATCAAGCCGATACCGGCGAACAGCTTGACGTCGGCCAGCCCCTTCTCGCCACCGGTGAATGCGCCACCGACATAGGCGAGCACGAGGCCGATCACGATCGCGATCGCGGAGCCGTGCACGCGGCCGAACGTGAGCTTGCGCGACGCGATCGACGACAGCCACATGATCAGGCCGACCAGCGCGAACGATGCGACGAGCCCGTTGTGGGCGACGGTTTTTTCGAGCATCTGCAACATGGTGGCCTCCGTCACTGTTCTTCGAATTGCGGCACGCCCGCGAAGGCCGTGTCGTCGCGCCCGGTGCGCACGAGTACCGCGATGCAGCATGCGCAGATCGCGACCGCGCCAATGGCGGCCAGCAGCGCGACGGGGCCGCCCTTGAGCGCGGCGACGACGTTCTGGTTCGCGGCCATCGCGACGACCACCGGGATGTACATCGCGCCCCAGAAACCGACGCCGGCCTCGGTCTCCTTCGGCAGCCAGCCACGGCGATGCAGCCACAGGCGCAGGCAGATCAGCAGCAGCATCGCGATGCCGACGCCGCCGACGTTGGTTTTCACGCCGATCGCGGTGCCAAGCAGGTCGCCGAGGAACAGTCCGGCCAGGTGGCAGAACGCCAGCAGCGCGGTTCCGTAGATGATCATGAGTCGTCTCCAGTCTCTTCGTGACGGGCGCCGAACGCGTGCGGGAGTCAGGCCCGCACGCCGATCCCGGGCGGACTGTCTGTCTCCTGCGGCGGTGCGCCGCGGCCCGGCGGCTCGTCGTGCGAGCGCGTTCTCGGGCGGTCGATGGGATGATGCGGTTTCGGGCCGGACGCCGGATGGCTTAGACTGACCGATACAGCCGGCGACCCGACACGGGCTACGCGTCTGGTGGCCCCCGGTCGCAGAGGCCGCACCGGCGCGTGATCCGATACTAGCGCCGCATAATCCGGCCATTTATGAAGTTGTCGAAACCGATTCAGTGGATTTAGCAATGCGCCCGTTACCGCCCGAGCTGCTGCGCAGCTTCGTTGCCGTCGCCCAGTCCGGCAGCTTCACCGCCGCGTCCGAGCGCGTGAGCCTGTCGCAGTCGACCGTCAGCCAGCACATCCGCCGCCTCGAGGAGCTGCTCGACCGGCCGCTGTTCGAGCGCGACACGCGCAACGTGCACCTGTCGCAGCACGGCGACGCGCTGTTCCGCTACGCGGTGCGCATCCTCGAACTGATGGACGAAGCCGTCACGTCGGTGTGCGGGCCGCCGCTGTCGGGCAAGGTGCGGCTCGCGATGTCGGAGGATTTCGCGTCCGCGCACCTGACGGCCGCGCTCGCGAGCTTCGTGCAGCGCAATCCGGACGTCGAGCTTGCGATCTCGACGGGGCTGTCGGGCGACCTGTTCGACGCGCTCGACGAAGGCCGGCACGATCTGGTGTTCGCGAAACGCATCGCCGGCAGCCGGCGCGGCCGCGTGATCCGCAGCGAGCCGCTGTACTGGTGCACCGGCCCCGATTCGCGGATCACCGGCCACGAGGCCGTGCTGCCGCTCGCGATGCATCCGGAGCCGAGCGTGTCGCGCCGCCGCGTGCTCGAGTCGCTCGAGGCGGTCGGCCGCCCGTACCGGATCGCCGTCGTGAGCAGCAGCATCGCGGTGCTGCGCGCGGCCGCGAGCGCGGGGCTCGGCGTCAGCGCCTTCGCCGGCTACGTGATTCCGGCCGGGCTCGCGCGGCTCGACGCAGGGCTGCCCGAACTCGGCGAACTCGAATACGTGATCGACCGCCCGGCGGCCGCGTCGCGCTCGACGCTCGCGCTCGAAGCCACGCTGATCACGGCGGCGGCCGAGCTGTAGCGGCACCGCGCGCCCGGACGCACCCGGGCGCGTCCGTCGCACCTGACAGCGTTGCCCGGAACGCGTCATCGTCCGCGCAGCACCCGCTCGCGACAATGGGCTCCCATCGGAACGCATCGCACCTCGCCGCGCGCCTCCGGTATCCCGTCCCGTTGATCGGAGCCCACCATGAAGAACGTCCTGCGATTCGCCGTCGCGACCGCTGCAGCCGCCCTGCTGTCCCCCGCCTTTGCCCAAACCGATGCGTCGGCCCCCACACCGGGGCTGACCCGCGCGGAAGTCATCGACCAGCTCAAGCAGGCCTATCTCGACGGCGAACTGCCGACGAACGACGGCAACTACCCGCCGAACGCGGCGACGCGCGCGCGCAATCGCGAACTCGTGCAGGCCGCGAGCCCCGCCTGGCTGGCCCAGACGCCGCCAGCCCGCCAGGCGATGTCGCAGCAATAGCCGGCGCAGCCGCGCCGGCGCGCCCGGATCAGGGCAGGAAGCTGCGGCGCCGCGCGTCGATCAGCTCGACGAGCAACCGGTCGCGCTCGGCCGCCAGTTCCTGCATCGAATGGTCACCCTGGATCGCGCGCAGTTCATCGTTCAACTTGCGATCGACGGCCGGATCGAACGACGGCGTGCCGAGGTCGTCCCACCAGCTCGTGATCGGCCCCGACAGGTGTTCGAGAAAGTGCGCGATCCCGCCCGCCCCGCCGCCGAGGTGATAGGTCAGGCACTGCCCCATCAGTCCCCAGCGCAAGCCCGGGCCCCAAGCGACGGCCTTGTCCGCATCGGCGACGCTCACGACGCCTTCGCCGACGAGGTGATACACCTCGCGGAACAGCGCGGCCGCGAGGCGGTTCGCGACGTGGCCGGTCATCTCCTTGTTGAGCACGATCGTCTGCTTGCCGAGCGCGTCGTAGAAATCCTTCACGCGCGCGATCACGCTCGAGTCGGTCGCGTCGCCGCCGACCAGCTCGACGAGCGGGATCAGGTGCGGCGGATTGAACGGGTGCGCGATCAGGCAGCGTTCCGGATGCTTCGCGCACGCGGTCTGGATATCGGACATCTTCAGGCCCGACGAGCTCGACGCGATCGGCACGTGCGCGGGCAGCACGTCGTCCATCTGCCGGTACAGCGCACGCTTCAGGTCGAGCCGCTCGGGGCCGTTCTCCTGCACGAAGTCGACACCGTCCAGTGCACGCCCGAGATCGGCATCGAACGACAGCCGCGCGGCAAGTTCGGCGGCGCGCTCGCCGAGAAACGCAGCCAGCGCGTCGCGCAGCCGCACGTCGGCCTGCGGCGCCGGGTCGGTCGCGACGACGTCGAAACCCTGCGTCAGATAGAAAGCCGTCCAGCTCGCGCCGATCACGCCGGTGCCGACGATCGCGATACGTTGAATGTCCATGTGCGTCCCGTCTCCGTGGTCAGTTGATGCGCGGGGATTGTCGCATCGATTCGCGGCGTCGCGCTGCGGCGATGCAACGTGCGATTTCCCTCTTGAAATACGTTTCGACGGCCTCTAATTACGCGGTGCCGGGCAGTGCCGATATCGCGCACCGCCCCGTTTCAATCCCGCGGAAAACCGCGCGGCACCTTGTCGTCAGCGCCCGTCGCGTATTCCGCGGTTCACGTGCAGGAGGACCATCATGAGCGATCTCTATTTCGGCAACGACCTGTTCGACGAATTCGCCCGCGTCCAGCGCCAGATGGCGGGCCTGTTCGGCAGGCTTCCGACCGGCATCCGCGAGGGCCGGCCGAGCGCGTTCCCCGCGCTGAACATCGGCGCCACCGACGACACGATCGAAATCGTCGCGTTCGCGCCCGGCATGGCCGCGGCGGACTTCGACGTATCGATCGACAAGGATCTGCTGACGATCAGCGGCGAGCGCAAGCCCGTGCCGCAGCAAGCCGGCGACGACGTGCGCACGTATGCGCAGGAGCGCTTTCACGGCAAGTTCCGCCGCGTGGTCGAGCTGCCGCAGAACGCCGATCCCGACAACGTCAGCGCCCGATACCAAAACGGCTGCCTGCTGATTCGCGTCGGGCGTCGCGAAGAATCGAAGCCGCGCGCCATCACCGTCCAGTAACCTCGGAATCATCTTCAGGAGAACGACATGAATACGAGCCAGACCCTGACCGAACGCCAGCCCGGCACCCCGTCCGCTGCCGCTACCGCGACCGCCGCCGAGGACGCATCTCGTCGGCCCGCGATCGTGCCGGCCGTCGACATCGTCGAAGATTCGCAGTGCGTCACGCTGCGCGCCGACCTGCCCGGCGTGCCGCGGGAAAACCTCGACGTGAAGGTGCACGACAGTACGCTGACGATCGAAGCCGAAGCACGCATCGACACGCCGGCCGAGTTGCGCGTGCGGCATGCGGAAGTTCGCGCGCCGCGCTTCGTGCGCACGTTCGCGCTGAGTGCGGACCTCGACACGTCGAGGATCGACGCGAACCTGCGCGACGGCGTGCTCACGCTGACGATTCCGCGTCGCGAAGAAGCCCGCCCGCGCCGTATCGACGTGAAAGCCGGCGACGCATGAGCGTCGCGCTCCGGCACTGCCCGAGGCCGTACCGACGATGAACAAGCCCCGCCAGGCAACGCCTGTGCGGGGCTTGTTTCACGACGCGCGGCATGCGGCGGCTGCCGGCGGCTTCAATCGAAATCGAACAGGTCGAACACCGACTTCTTGCGACGCCGGCCGTCGTGCCGGTAACGCTCGTCGTGCGAGCGTCCGTCGCGCCCCCAGCCATCGTCGCGACCGCGCTGCGCGGGCGCATCGGACGGCGCCGGCGCGGCGTCGCGACGTGCCGGCGCGTCATCGGTTTCGCGGGCGATCAGCTTGTCGAGTTCGCCGCGATCGAGCCACACGCCGCGGCAGGTGGGACAGTAGTCGATCTCGATCGACTGGCGCTCGGCCATCAGCAGGTCGGGCGTCTTGCAGACAGGGCATTTCATCGCGTCTCTCCTTTCCGGGCGAATGTCGCCCGGATTCCGTATGACGCGCGCGAGCCGGCCATAGCCGGCGTCACGCGCGGTGGCTCAGTGACCTTGCGTGCGTGCCGCGCGCTTCGCCTTCGCACGCCGCGCCAGCATGTTCATGCCTTCGACGAAGGCCGAGAACGCCATCGCCGCGTAGATGTAACCCTTCGGCACGTGCGAACCGAACCCTTCGGCGATCAGCGTCATGCCGATCACGACCAGGAACGACAGCGCGAGCATCACGATGGTCGGGTTGCGGTCGATGAAGCGTGCGAGCGGCTGCGCGGCGAACAGCATCACGCTCACCGCGACGATCACCGCGACGAACATGATCGGCACGTGTTCGGTCATGCCGATCGCGGTCACGATGCTGTCGATCGAGAACACGATGTCGAGCATCACGATCTGGCCGATCGCGGCCCACATCGTCAGGCCGGCCGCGCCGCCGGCACCGCCCGCGCCTTCACCGTCGTGCGACACGTGGTGATGGATCTCGGTGGT
>NZ_QTQA01000015.1:0-192742 GCF_003853825.1 Burkholderia sp. Bp9012
TCGACGACATCTACGCGAAGATGACCGCGCGCCAGACCGGCGAGGCGACGAAGAAGGGGCTCGAGCTCGGCAGCTGGCTGCCGCAGGTGTCGACCAACCTGATGGCCGGCCTGATCGAGACGCTCGCGATGGCGCCGTACCACGGCCGCGCCGACATGCCGGAAATCGCACGCACGCTGCATCTGGAGGTCGACGACCTGTTCCCGATCGCTGAAGTGCTGCAGTACCTCGGCTTCGCCGACGTGCGGGAAGGGGACGTGTTCCTGACGCCGCCGGGGCGCGTGTTCGCGGAATTCGGCACGCAGGAGCGCAAGCTGATGTTCGCCGATCATCTGCTGAAGCACGTGCCGCTGGCCGCGCGGATCAAGAAGGTGTTGAACGAGCGCCCCGGCCATCGCGCGCCGCGCGTGCGTTTCGAGCAGGAGCTGGAGGATTTCCTGTCGGACGGCGCGGCCGAGGAAACCCTCGACGCGGTGATCGACTGGGGCCGTTACGGCGAGATCTTCTCGTACAACGATCAGACCGAAATCTTCAGTCTCGAGGACGTCGAGTCCTGATGCGGTCGGGGCGATTCCGGTGCATCCACCGGAATCGTCCGAATGCTAGCTGCGGCGGGATTCGGCCGCAGCGGGCCAAGAGCCTGCGGCTCGATCCTGGCGTCCGCAACGGGCGCCGGTCATGGATCACCTGATTGTCGGATCGTGGCCCTGCGGGGGCGCTGCGGATGGCATTCGCCGAGGATGTCGCGCCCGGTTCCATTCTTCGACGGCAACGCTTCGTTCACTTCCGACGCCGTCCTTCCTTTCACCACGCGTTGAATGCCTACCGCATCGGTGCGGCGCGCGATCGCACCCGTCCACCAGCAATAAGTATCGGGGATCGATCTGCTGATCGATCGGACTGCTTTCGGCGCCGAATATCGAATGCTGACAAGTGGTTATGAATTTCCCTACAGTTTGATATATTTGGCGCCACCAAGGCGGCTGAGAGCGCCTTGGTGGTGCGATGGCGACCGGATTGCGGCGGGTTCGCCCGACAAAAAAGAACGAGGTTAACGATGAGTTTCGCAGCAAACGGAAACCCCGACGGGATGGGAGGGGGCGGTGCGGCTTTGGTCGGCGGTTTGAGCAACCTGGGTTCGCTTGCCGGCATGGCGGGCCAACTGGGGGCGCTGACCGGCATGCCAGGCGCGGGGCTGCTGGGCGGTGCCGCGAGCGCGGTGCAACTGGCGCAAACCGGCTTGTCGCTGATGGGCAAGGCCCCGGAGTCGATCGCCGAGGCCATCAACAGCCTGACGGGTGCGCTTCCGCGCCTGACCCAGGACAATCGCTTCATCACGATCGAAACGCCACTCGGCCCGGACGCGCTGCTGGTCAGCGCGGCGATCATCGACGAACACGTCAATCAGTTAACCGAAACACATCTCGACCTGCTTTCCCATCGCAACAATATCGAACCGCAGGAAATCGTCGGGCAGCGGGTCAAGATCACGCTCGAGCCCCAGAGCCGCGATTTCAGTCTGACGAGGGTCGTCACGTCGGCGGCGGATACCGAGACGAAGCGATATTTCGACGGTTACGTTGCGTCGTTCGGCCGCGTCGGGAAATCGGGTTCGGTGACCCGCTACGAAATGTCGGTCGTGCCGTGGTTCTGGTTTCTCACCCGCTCGACCGATTGCCGGATCTTCCAGAACCAGACGCCGCAGGGCATCCTGAGCGACATTTTCCGCGAGATGGGTTTTTCGGATTTCGAGTTCGCGATGCAGGGCGAACGTCCGAAGCTCGAATACATCGTCATGTACGACGAGTCGTACTACAGTTTCTGCTCGCGCCTAATGGAGCAGGAAGGGCTGATCTGGACGATCCGTTACGAAAAGGACAAGCACATCCTCGTGATCGGCGACACCAACGCGGTGTTCCAGCCGATTCCGAACCTGAAGACCATTCCGTACGAAGCCAACAGCGCGGCCAGCGAGCAGAACGGCATCGATCGATGGGACGAGGCATTCAGTTTCCGGGTCGGCAAGATCACGTACCGGGATTTCAACTACAACCAGCCGTCGTCGCAACTGATGCATGTCGAGGTGCCGACCGTCAATCTGAAGCACCCGAACATCCAGACGACGGAGCGTTACCAGTTCCATTCGCTGTATGACCACGGCGACGACGGGCAGCGTTACGCGTGCTACGCGATGGAAGCGGAAGAAGCGCTCGCGCATCGTTTCAACGGCGCTGGTCACGCGCACGGGATGACGACGAGCGGGCGCTTCACGCTGGTCAATCACGGCACGTCCGCCTACAACAACAAGGATTTCGTGATTCTTCGCGTTCGTCACCAGGTCGCGAACGACTATACCCGGCAGACCTCCAAACTGCCGTACCACAACACGTTTACGTGCCTGCCGATCGACATTTCGTTCAGGCCGGAGCGGCGTACGCCCAAGCCACACATGCAGGGCACGCAATCCGCGATCGTGGTCGGGCCGAAGGGCGAGGAAATTCACACCGACGGCAGCCGGGTCAAGCTCCATTTCCTGTGGGACCGGCGCGGCAAGCTCGACGGTTCCGATTCGATGTGGGTGCGCGTATCGCAACCATGGGCAGGCAAGGGATGGGGTGGCTCGGCGATTCCGCGGATCGGCCAGGAGGTGCTCGTCTCGTTCAATCAGGGCGATCCGGACAACCCCATCGTCGTCGGCCGTGTGTTCAACGGCGATTCGGGCAACCCGTATCACGGCAGCGGCGGCCAAACGATGGGGATGCGCAGTCAGACGCACAAGGGCGAGGGCTTCAACGAACTGCGATTCTCGGACGTGAATGGCGCCCAGGAGGTCTTTCTGCATGCGCAGAAGGACATGAAGACGATCGTCAAGGACAGCGAGTCTCACACGGTCGAATCCGGTGCGCGGAACGTGTCGGTGCTCAAAGGCGACGAGAGCAAGCATGTCGCAGAAGGCAGCCTGTCGGAAAAGATCGCGAAAGCGCGCTTCACGACGGCCAACACCGTTGGCGTGCAAGCGCTGGCTGGCGACGCCGGACCCGGCAAGCAGAGCTATCAGGCGACGGACGAGATCGAGCATCGGGTCGGCGCGAGCATCGTGACGCTGAAGCCGGACAGCATCAAGTTGTCCCACGGCGCATCGAGCATCCTGATCAATCAGAGCGGCATTTTCCTCGATGGTCCGGTGATCCATCTGAACCAGGGGCTTTTCGTCACGCCCGAGCAGGCGATGGCGATCGAGTGGGCTAATCAGCAGGCCGTCATCGCCGCGGGTCTCGCTTCTGCCGATCCGAAGGTGCAGGCAGCGGCACGCAAGCTTCAGGCGACGGTGAAGGCGCAGCAACTGGCCAAGCTGGCGGAAGCGGTGTACACGCCGGGTACGGCGCCGCCGGGATGGAAGAACGTGTCGAACGATCCGGAAGCGCTGAAGAAGTTCGGGATGCGGCCGCAAGATCTGAAGATCCCCGGCAGCAATTTCGGCGCGCAGGTCTACGCACCCGATCCCGCGGTGTTCGGCGACAGCATGAAGCCGACGCTGGCATTCAAGGGCACGCAGCCGACGGTCAAGGAGGACTGGTCGAACAACCTCAGCCAGGGGCTGGGCGACAATTCGCCGTACTACGATCGCGCCGTGACCCTCGGCAAGAAGATCTACGGCTCCGGTAATGCGGGCGGCCTCGACCTCACCGGCCATTCGCTCGGCGGCGGGTTGGCGTCGGCTGCATCGCAGGCGAGCGGCGCTGGCGCGACCACCTTCAACGCGGCAGGCCTCAATCCTGAAACGTTGCCGCTGTACGGAGCCACGCCGCGGGCGTCGTCGATCACGAACTATCGCGTCGACGGCGACATCCTGACGGGCTCGCAGGAAGGCGGGCTCGGCCCGATCAGCGATGTGACGTCCCACCTGATGCCCAAGGCCGTCGGCGAGCAGATCACCATTCCGGGCACCAGCGTGACGACGGTCCAGCGGCACATGATGGGGCAGGTGACGAGCGGATTGAATACGACCGTCGCGGAGCAGCAATCGTCGCTGCTCAGTCAACTTCAGGGACATTGATGAAATACAGCAAGGTCATCGCCGCGGGCGCGGTTGTCGCGGTAATCGGTTTGTCGTCGCCGTTCTGGTGGCCGACTCAAGCACAGGAAACAAAAATGGCAGACTTCAAACGTTACCCGCCCGAAGATTTTTTCACGGGACAGCCGCTCGAGCTGGCGCGTGCCATTCGCGAGGGGAATCTGGAGCAGGTCAAGGCGCTCGCGCCGCATACCGATCTCGCTGCCCTGGGCAACAGGAAGGCGAGCCTGTTGTCGTTCGCAGTGCAGGAAGCCGTGCCGGTGAAGACGGACGCCGCCAACGTGCGCCTTCAGATCGTCAGCGAACTGGTGCGGGACGGCGCGAAGCCCGAACAACCGTTCGGCGAGAATGATGCGAACGTTGCATATCTGGCCGCGCGGGCCGACACGCCGAACCTGCTCAAAGCGTTGCTCGCCGGCGGCATGAATCCGGATCTCAAGTACGACGGCGATACGCCGCTGCTCTTCGCGACCTGCAAGGACACGCTGTTGCCGCAAATGCGCGTACTGGTCGAGCACAAGGCGAACGTCAATGTGCGGGATTCGATGAAAGAAACCGCGCTTTTTGAAGCGACGCGCCTGCGGCAATGGGACGTCGTCGATTATCTGCTCGCGCACGGCGCCGATCCGTCGGTGAAGAACGACAACGGTCTCGCGTACGCGAAGGTCCTCGGCGACGAACTGCAACAGACGCCGAAAGGTTCGCCGCAGCAGGGCCGCATCGAAGCCATTCACAAGCGTCTGGTCGCGGCTGGCGTGCAGTAACGTTGCCCCGAGACGGTTGCGCCGGCTGCGGCCGTGCAGCCGGCGAACAGTGTCAATCCGGCACCTGCCCCGACGGGCCGGCCGAACCGAGAAGAGCATGTCCGAATATCAGATGAACGATGCCGTCATTCAGTTGCCGGCGCACTTCAAAGACAAGACGATTCACCTGTTTACGGTCGATGAAACGGGTAGCGGTAGTAGCGGATTCACTTTCGTGGTTTCGCGCGCGCCGATGGAGCCGGACGACACGGTCGATACATTCGTGACGCGGCTGGTCTCGGAGATGCGCAAGTCGCTGCCGCGTTTCGAATTGAAGCATCTGGAAAACCGGGAAATCGACGGCGAAACCGCCCGTGAAATCGATTATCGCTGGGTGTCGGAAGGTGCACCGCTGCATCAGCGCCAGACGGTCGTGATGTCGCCGAAGGCGGGGCGCGAACGCGTGGCGATCAGTTTCATCGGCACTTGTCCGAAGTCGTTTACCGAGGACAAGAGCAAGGAATACAAGAACCTGCTCGCGAGTGTCGTGCTGGCCCGGCCCGATCGGGCGGCCTTCGTGCCGATCGCGCTCGGTCAGGACGAGGCCGGCATCGTGTTCGTGCTGCACGAGCCGAGCGCGACGCTGTACGCGCTCACGGGCATGGCCGAACTGTACCGGCACGACGTCACGGAAATGTTCGACGACACTGCATTCTTCGGCTCGGGTGGCGAACCGCTGGTGCTGCAGCCGGCCCCAGGCGTGCAATCGGCGTGGCGCGCGAAGGACGGCCGTCAATTCGCGCTGTGGACGGTGGATTTGCGCGAGCACGCATCGCTGAGCGATCGACTTGGCGGTGTGACGGCGGTGAAGGGTATGACCGGCATGCAGAGCGTCGAGGCCGTGCGTGCTTATCTGACCGCGGTTGCGAACGCGGGCTGACGGGGAGCGGGCGTGGATACATTACTCGCGGCTGCGCGGTTGGGCGATCCGATCGCGCATACGGCATCCAAGGGATGGATGATCGCCGGGCTGATCGCGGGTGCAGTAATCGGCGCCGTCGCGGTGGTCGCGACGGGCGGTGCTGCGTTGACGGTCGTCGCTGCAATCGCGGCGGGCGCTGCTGCGGGCGGCGGTCTCGGCGAAGTGCTGGGCACGATGTCATGGGCGCCGCGGCATGTCACCGGAAGTCTCATAAAGGGTTCGCCCAACGTCTTCATCAACAGTCGCGCGGCGATGCGGGCCATCCTGAGCCTGGGCCTGTGCAGCGATCACGCGGGTCCGCCGCAGGTGGTCGCGCAGGGTTCGTCGACGGTCTTCATCAACAGCCAGCCGGCGAGCCGCAAGGAAGACCGGATGATGTGCGGCGCGTTGATCAACGACGGATCGCCGAACGTATTCATCGGCGGCCCGGCGGTCGGGGAGTTCAATCCTGAAATCCCGGCGTGGGTGAACTGGACGATGCTGGCGGTCGGCGTGGCGGCGACCGCCGTGCTCGCCGGGCCGGCGATCGCGATTCTGGGCGCGGCCGGCGGGTTCGTCGGCGGGGAAGTCGGTTCATGGGTCGGCGGCAAGGTGTTTGGAGAAGGGTCGGACGGGCAGAAGTGGTCGATGCTTGGCGGCAGCCTCCTGGGAGGGGCTGGCGCGGCAAAGGGGGCCGGGCTCGTTGGCGGTGCGAAGGGCGCCGGGTCCGTTGCGGGCGAAATCTCTGCCGGGGAGGCCGCCGCCGACGCGCTTGCCGGCACGGTGCCCAAGGCCGGCGCGACGAGTCCTTTCGATTACGTGGTCGATTCGATGCCGGCGGACCTCGTCAGCAATCCAAAGGGTGTCTACGGGTACACGCCGGTGGAAGGATCCGAGTTTGCGGCGCCCAAGTGGCCGGTCGACTGGACGAATGCGGAGCAAGTTGCCAATGCCCGGAACGTGCGGCTCGAATACCATCAGGGCCTGGCCGACGAGAGTGCATGGGTATCCGACATGCGCGCCAGCGGCGCCAGCGAAGAAACGATTGGGCGGCAGATCGTCGACATGCGCAATCAAACCCGGATGTCGAAATACGCCGAGGACAAACTGCCGACGTTGTATGAGCGCAATATGGCGAAATACGGAAACAAGTATGGCCCGACGTATGAAGCATTGCTTCAGAAATATGGTAGCCCGGAGGGGGTGATCGCCGCGGGGACACGCAGCAACCCTTCAATGGACATTCTTACTGGCATCGCGAAGGTTGGAAAATGATGAAGAACGTGCAACTCGGCGTGATCAATCGCCCGTCGAGCTTCGTTGAGCTGAATGTGGAGACAGGCGTGTTTTCCGCGCTGGTCGGAGACGGTTACGTGGCGCGGGGGAATTACATCTCTGTCGAGGGCCAGGACGTTGCTGTCTTCGCGGCGGATCGGCAGCTTTATCTTCAATGGAACAAAAAACGCTGGAACTTCGCGGATCTCGGACACAACGTCAAGTACGAACACGACTTCCACCGCGGGATGACGACTTTTTCCATTGATGGCGATGCGATTCAGTATCCCGCCTGGTGGGTTGGCGATGACACGTTCGATCCGAATCTGCCCGAGCTCGATGAAGACGAGGATCACTTCGCCTATATCGCGAGCCTGGCCAAAAACAAGGAATTGCAGCGATCCTTGATCGATGTCTGGAGCCGCTAGGCACGAGCCCCGCCCATTTTGTGCCGCCCTGGATTACAACCCGGACGATGCGCTGTCCGCGAAGATCGAGGAACGCGTGGCGCAGCTTCGCACGCGTCTGTAACCACGAAAGTACGCAGAACGACACGGACGCCACGCACGATGCGCGGCGCATCGCCCCGTTACTGCAGATTCCCCCATCGATCAACGGCCGGTTCGGCCGACGCCCACTTCCAGTGCGTGCCTTGCTGGCACGCGTTCGCGAAATACCAGTCGGCCTTGTCGCCGTCCTTCACCGAGAATGCGAATTCCTTGCACAGCGCGAGCGCTGTCGAGTACGCACGCGTGACGCGCACTTCGCCTTCGCCGTTTTCCAGCGGCAGCGTGTTCTTCACCTTCCACGGCTTCACTTCGCCGACGGCCAAGCTGCCTGCCGCCTTCGCGATCGCGTCCTGCTGATTCTGATGGAGCTGCTTCATCGTGCGGTTGACGGCTTCGTCGGTCGCGGCCTGCACGGCAATCCCGACGCCGACGCCGACCGCCGGATTCGCGGTGACGAGGCCCGTCGCCGCGCCGGCCAGTGCGCCGCTCGCCGCGCCGACCGATCCGCAGCCCGACAGCGCGACCGTCGCCGCGCACAGAACGCCGATCGTCGCGATACGGATCGCGACGCTCATTGCAGCGCGCCCCAGCGTTCGGTCGCGGGTTCGGCCGACGCCCATTTCCACACGGGGCCGTCGCGGCAGATCGTGGCGACGTAGAACGCCGATTCGGCGGCCTTGTCGGCTTTCGCCGGCGTGTCGACCGCGAACACGATTTCCTTGCAGTCGAGCGGGCCGATGCTGATCATCCGGCTGACCGTCACGCGGCCCTGCTCGTCGTCCTCGATCGGGAACGAATGGTGCGTCGACCACGGCGCGACGCCGCCGACGTCGAGCGGGCCGGCGGCCTTCGCGATCTGTTCCTGCGTGTAGCGGTGCGCAACGCGCTGCGTGTACTGGACACCAGCCCGTGCACCGGCGACGGCGCCCAGGCCGATGCCCGTCGCGACGGCGGCGTTGTTGGTGACCTTGGAGGCGATCGCGGCGCCCGCGATACCGGCGCCGGCTGTCGCGCCTTCGCTGTACAACGAATTGCAGCCGGACAGCAGTGCGGCCGTGGCGATCGCGGCCAGCATGACGCGCGCCAGCGTGGCCCGGCGCGGCGATTCGAAACGAATGTTCATCCCTGAGTGCAAGTCCTGTCTGGGTGAGCGGCGACGCATGCACGCCTGATGCCGCGTCATTGTTTCGCAATTGTCATAGGAAAACTGCAAAGCTTTGACAAATCGCCGCGCGGCAGGCCGCGTGCGCGCGGGCGGCGTAATTGTCGGATAGATGCGTGACGAAGGGTCGAAACGTTACAAATTGAAGGTAATTGTTACCTTCGTGCACAACGAAGCGACCTAGACTGTTTTGCTATGGAATGTTTCTACGACGGCCTCGCGCCGCGCCGCATATGAGACACCCAGCCATGCGCCGTTCGAAACGGTTATCACCTCGGCCACCCGACGCGGCGGCCGGCCGTCCGGAAGACCGCCCGCGTCCGCGGACCGACGCGCCATCGGCGCCGCCCGCGGGCGCGCCCGACGACACGCCGTCGGACGGCGATCACAACCAGGGCGGCGCTCGCCCGGAAGGGCTCGACTATCAACGCGACCTCGGTCAGGAGCAGGACGCCTGATTTCGTCGTAGCCGCATTCCACCGCCGTATTTCATTGCAATTCTCGGAACTGAATCGCCGCGCGGCCGCCTTCGGGCCGCCGCGCCCGCTTTGGCGCGCGTCGCGCGCCAGCCAATCGAATCGAGGAGGGGAAGTCGCATGAGCAGATTGATCGTGGTATCGAATCGTGTCGCCGCCGGCGAGGACACGCGCCCGAGCGCAGGCGGCCTCGCGGTCGGCGTGATGGACGCGCTGAAGGAAACCGGCGGCGTCTGGTTCGGCTGGAACGGCGAGATCGTCGGTACGCCCGACGCCGCACCCGCGATCCAGCGGGACGGCAACGTCACGTATGCGACGCTCGGGCTGACCCGGCGCGACTACGATCAGTACTACCGTGGCTTCTCGAACGCGACGCTGTGGCCGGTGTTTCACTACCGCGGCGATCTCGCGCGCTTCGACCGGCAGGAGTACGCGGGCTATCTGCGCGTGAACGCGATGCTCGCGAAGCAGCTTGCCGCGCTGCTGCGGCCCGACGACCTGATCTGGGTGCACGACTATCACCTGCTGCCGTTCGCGCATTGCCTGCGCGAGCTCGGCGTGAAGAACCCGATCGGCTTCTTCCTGCACATTCCGTTTCCATCGCCCGACATGCTGCGCCTCGTGCCGCCGCACGAGGAACTCGTGAAGTTCATGTGCGCGTACGACATCGCGGGTTTCCAGACCGATGCCGACAAGCAGGCGTTTACCGACTACATCGAGCGGCGCGGCGTCGGCGCGGCGAGCGACGACGGGATGCTGCATGCGCACGGCCGCATCGTGAAGGTCGCCGCCTATCCGATCGGCGTGCATCCGGATGCGATCGCCGAGGCAGCCGTCCAGTACGGCTCGCGCAAGCCGGTGAAGATGCTGAGCGATGCGCTCGCCGGCCGCAAGCTCGTGATGAGCGTCGACCGGCTCGACTATTCGAAGGGGCTCGTCGAACGCTTCCAGTCGTTCGAGCGGATGCTCGCCAACGCGCCGGGCTGGCAGGGGCGCGTGTCGCTTGTGCAGATCGCGCCGCCGACGCGCTCCGACGTGCAGACCTACCAGCGCATTCGCGAAATGCTCGAAGGCGAGGCCGGCCGCATCAACGGCCGCTTCTCGCAGCTCGACTGGACGCCGATCCAATACCTGAACCGCAAGTACGAGCGCAATCTGCTCATGGCGTTCTTCCGGATGTCGCAGGTCGGCTACGTGACACCGTTGCGCGACGGGATGAATCTCGTCGCCAAGGAGTACGTCGCATCGCAGGATCCGGCCGATCCGGGCGTGCTCGTGCTGTCGGAGTTCGCGGGCGCGGCGGCCGAGTTGACCGGTGCGCTGCTCGTCAATCCTTACGACCTGTCGCAGATGGCCGACGCGCTCGAGCGCGCGCTGTCGATGCCGCTCGCGGAGCGGCAGGCGCGTCACGAGGAGAACCTCGCGCGGCTGCGCGAGAACAACCTGTCGGTCTGGCGCGATACGTTCGTCGCTGACCTGCGCAGCGTCGCGGCGGCGGCGTCGGTCACGCAGCGCGCGGGCCGGCGAGTCGCGCATGTCTGAGCGCGTGGAGGAGGGTGGCGCGCAGGAGGTGTCCGCCCGCTTCTTCGTCGTCACGGGCGGCCCGGGCTCCGGCAAGAGCACGTTGCTCGATGCCCTCGAGCGCGGCGGTTTCGCGCGCTCGCACGAGGCCGGGCGTGGTGTAATCCGCGACCAGATGGCGATCGACGGTCCGGCGCTGCCCTGGCGCGACCGGGCCGCGTTCGCCGAGCTGATGCTGAACTGGGAGATGCGTTCGTACCATCTTGCACGAGGCGCGCGCGGGCCTGTGTTCTTCGACCGCGGCGTGCCGGACGTGATCGGTTACCTGCGCCTGACGGGCCTCGCGGTACCCGCGCATGCAGAGGCCGCGGCGCGGCGCTTCCGTTATCACCGGCGCGTGTTCATTGCGCCGCCGTGGCGCGACATCTACATACAGGATACCGAGCGCCGGCAGGATTTCGCCGAGGCGGTGCGCACCTACGACGCAATGGTCGACTGCTATACGGCGTATGGGTATCGGCTGATCGAGCTGCCGTGCGTGAGCGTGAAGGCGCGCGTGCGCTTCGTGATGGACGCGCTCGACGCCGCGTGACCGGCGCTCGCCACGCGCGGCGGCGTCAGGTTGCCGCGTCGGGGCGCGGCGACGCGATGCGCAGCATGCTGACCACCGCGGCGAGCGCCGCGAACACCGTGGCGACATAGAGCGCGATCGTCGGCCCGCGGTCCGGCGCCAGCCCGAAAATCAGTGCGACGAGCGCGGCACCGAGCGTCTGGCCCGTCAGGCGTGCCGTGCTCAGCATTCCGCCCGCGCCGCCGCTGCGCTCGCGCGGCGCCGACGACAGCATCGCTCGATTGTTCGGCGACTGGAATAGTCCGAAACCCGCGCCGCACAGCGCCATCCGCCACACGATGTCGACGGTGCCCGGATGCGCGCCGATCGTCGCGAGCGACAGTAGCCCGGCCGCGAACAGCGCAAGTCCGATTCCGCCGAGGATGCCGGCCGAGTAGCGATCCGACAGCACGCCGGCGAGCGGCGCGGCGAATACGATCACGAGCGGCCACGGCGTCATGTAGAGGCCGGTTTCGACTTGCGAGAAACCGAGCGAATGCTGCAGCCAGAACGGCAGCGCGACGAACGCGAGCATCTGCGACGTGAACGATGCAACGGACGTGCAGATCGACAGCGCGAACATCGGGATGCGCATCAGGTCGACCGGCAGCAGCGGCGCCGGCTGCGACAGCTGTCGCTTCACGAAGAAGTAGCCGACGGTGAACGCGATCGCCAGTTCGGCCGCGACGTACGCGTGGCTTTCGCCGTGGCCGAGCCCGTCGACGGCCATGATCAGCAGGCCGAACACGCACGCGTTCATCAGCGCGCTCGGGAAGTCGTACGGCGCGTCGTGCAGCGGGTTGGCCGGCAGTGCACGGAGACTGCCGAACACCGCGGCGATGCCGATCGGCACGTTGACCGCGAACAGCCAGGGCCACGACGCGAACGACAGGATCGCCGATGCGACCGTCGGGCCGATCGCCGACGACAGCGCGACCACCATCGCATTGATCGACAGCCCGCGCCCGAGCATCGACGACGGGTAGATCATCCGCACGAGCGCCGCATTCACGCTCATGATGCCGGCCGCACCGAACCCCTGTATCACGCGCATCACGGCGAGCATGGGCAGCGAGCCGGCGAGCGCGCAGCCGAGCGACGCCGCGGTGAAGAGCCCGAGCCCGGCGATGTAGATGCGGCGATAGCCGATGCGTTCGCCGAGCGATGCGAGCGGCAGCAGCGTGATTGTGACCGCGAGCTGGTACGCGTTGACGATCCAGATCGATGCGGCATCGGACGCGTGCAGGTCGCGCGCGATCGTCGGCAGCGCGACGTTCGCGATGGCGCCGTCGAGCACGGCGAGCGTGATGCCCAATGCGACGCAGACGATTGCCCAGTAGCGTTGCGGAAGCGGCAGGCCGGTATCGGCGTTCATGACGGGAGCGAAGGCGTGATTGGCCGCGTACCCGGATGCCGGTTGCGTGCGCAACCATGCTCGCGGGTGGAGGCGGTGGTGAACGGCCCGGTCGGCCTGGCGGCGCCGGAGCGGGACCGGTCGAGTGTATCACCGGGCCGCGTCGAGCGACGCCGCCGCCGGCCGGCGGCCGGTGCGTGCACTCAGCCTTCGAAGTCGAGGCCGCCGAGCCGCACGAGCGGGGCGGCCTGCGTGCGCGACGCGAGATCGATGTCGCGCGCGCCCTGCCATGCGCTCAGCTTCCTCGGCAGCGCGCTCAGGTAGTGCTCGAATCGCGCGGGCCCGTCGGGTGCCATCAGTCGTTCGATCTCGTCGGTGTCCCAGGTCAGTTCGAGGTTCAGCGGATGCACGAAGCCGCTCACGTGCTCGTGCGGCGCGCTGCGGATCTGCACGCGCGTCGGTTGCCCGTGCCCGCCGTACGGGACGACGTCGGTCAGCACGTGATCGGCGAAGTAGGCGGCGATCGCCTGCGCAATGCGCGGCGCGAATTCGGTATCGAAACGGCGGGCGGTTTCGGGCTGCATGAAGGCGTCTCCTGTGTGCCGAAAATCGTAGCACGGCCGCGCCGCGTTTCGGTGTGCGTGATACGCGTAATGGCGCGTTACCACTTGCTGCATCTATTACGGCCGCGCGCAGCCACAATGCATCGCATCCAGTACCACTTCGCGTGGGAGTCCATCATGAAAAGAATTGCCGCAGTATGTGTCCTCGCCGGTTCGCTCGCCGTGGCGGGCCCGGCGTCCGCGCATGGTCGCGACGGGGGCGCCGTCATCGGCGCGCTGATCGGCGGCGCGGTGCTCGGCGCGATCGTGACATCGGCGATGAATCCGCCCGTCGCGTACCAGGCGCCCGTGTATCAGGCACCGGCCTATCAGCCGCCGACGTACTATCAGGCCCCGGCTTACCAGCAGCCGGCTTATCCGACCTATCAGCAGGCGCAGTACCAGGACGACGGCCAGGACTATTGCTACGACCGCTATCAGCGCCCGTACGTGTGCGGCGCGCCGGTGTCGGGCGGCTATGCGCGGCCGGCCGGCTGGTAAGCGGGTCGGTGATCGGGCTCGTCGCCGCGTGGCCGGTGCCGATTGAGTGAATCGCGGGTATGCAGGAAGACAAAAGGAAAGGCCCTCGCGTGATGCGAGGGCCTTCGTCGTTTCTCGGGCGTCGGGTTTTGGGCGCCAGACGGCAGCCGCGCGAGGCCGTGTGCGGATACAAACGGTTGCAATTGGATCCGCGGGATCAGTGACGATGGCCGCCGTCGCCGCGTCCGCCGCCGCCATCGTTCCAGTCGCCGCGACGTCCGCCGCCGCGTCCCCAGCCGCCATGGTCCCCACGATCGCCACGATCGCGATCCCAGCGGCGGTAGTCGCGGTGTCCGCGATCCCAGTCGCGTCCGCCGCCACCACCCCAGATATTGACCGTGCCATAGACGGGGGATGCCCCGTAGGCCGGCCCGTACGCGTAGCCGGGATCGGAATAGTAGGTCTGTCCGTAGCCGTATCCGTATCCGGCGTCCGGACCGACGACGCACCCGGCCAGCAGCGTGGCGACGCCGGCGGCGGCAATGAGCTTCAGCATGATGATCTCCGTTGGTTCCCCTATAAGTACCGCGCGCGGGGATTGCCGGCTGTTTGCAATTGTGTCGCCAAATTACAGCCTCGTAAGGTCGTGCGACGAAAGTGTTAGCATCGGGGCCTATTTTTGTTTATCAGGAGCACATCGATGAAATTCGCGATCCGGGCCGCCCTGGCCGCCCTTTGCGTGACGACCGCCGCCGCCTGCGCGGCGGGGCCCGCATCGGCGCCCGCCGTGCCGGCCGAATCGATCAAGATGTTCCCGCAGCCGGCGGCTGGCCAGCAGCGCGCGGTGATCGCGCTGCCCGCGCTCGAGAACGAAGGCGATGCGCGCGTCGAGCTGATGATCGGCAAGATGCTGCAGACCGACTGCAACCAGCAATGGTTCGGCGGCGAGTTGACCGCAGAGGACGTAAAGGGCTGGGGCTATACGTACTACCGGCTGACCGACGTGAAGGGGCCGGCATCGACGCTGATGGCCTGCCCGGGCCAGGCGCCGCAGCAGCGCTTCGTGCAAGTGCGCGGTGACGGCCAGCTGCTGCGCTACAACAGCCGCCTGCCGCTCGTCGTGTACGTGCCGGACGGTTTCGACGTGCGCTACCGCGTGTGGCATGCGTCGAAAGACGTGCAGCACGCCGTCACGCAGTAACGCACCGACCGGCGCGGTCATGCCGGGCGCTTGCCGCTGCGCGGCCGCCCGGTCTTGCGGGCTTCTCTCCGGAGCCCGTCACTATCCGCCGCTCGCATCCGCGAGCGCCGGCCATGCGGCCAGCGCGGTTTGCGCGACCGCCTCCACATCGCGACGGCTCGTGCCGTAGCGCGTCCGAATTGCCATTCCCTGTTGGACCGTCACGGAGTAGCGCGCGATCGCATCGAAGTTCGCGTGCGCGGAGAGCTCGCCGGTTACCACGCCTTCGCCAAGCCGCGCGCGTAATGCGGCGACCGTCTGCTTGCGCATCGCGATCAGCGTGTGCCGTACCGCACCGCTGAACGCAGGGGCTTGCGCACGATCTCGGCGCGTGCGGCATCACGGTCAATCTCGTGCATTCGGGGGCGACCGATACCGACATGAATCCGGCCGATGGTGAGCACACCGCCGCACAACGTTCGCGGATGGCGGTTCCGCGGTATGGCAAGGCCGAGGTTGTGGCGGCGCTCGTCGCGCTCGTCGTCGGGCTGGAAGGGCAGGTCGATCAACGGGACTGGGTTGGCGACCGACGGTGACGCGAATGTGTAAGGGGCGATGGCCGGTGCGACCCGATCGGACGGAGTGACGTTGACTACGGGCAGCCGAGCTGCCGATGCTCGACCTCCAGATCGGCTCGTTTGTCGTAAGCACGCAGCTCGTTGCGCGGCTTGCCGTCCGGGCCGACGCCGCGCACGACCTTGTGGCCGCGGTCCGGCGCATGTTTGACGGCATCGATGCCGGCGGCCAGTTCGCTGCAGCGAGCAACGGGCGACGCGCGTTCCGGCCGGCGTGTTGCCGCATCCGCGACGTTGGCGACGCCCGGGCTGACGTATCGCTGCTTCGGCGTCGCCGTGCCGGTCGTGCTTGCGACATCGGCGGCATTCGCCGTGCAGATCAGCGCCGACGACATGGCCAGGGCCGCGAGTGTTTGAGTCATGGTCGAGGTCCGAGTGCGGATGAAGGTTCGGGATTCTACGTAATCTACGGTACATGTCGATTGCGCCAGGTCCGGGTGCGATCGCATGTCGCATGTCGTCGTGATGACGCGGCGATGAATGGAAGAGGATAACGAACTATTTCACAGGTGAAATGCGGAATTCATTTACAAAGTGATCAAGCGTACTTACGATGACGCCAATTTGGGCTAGCGGAACTTCGTATGCGTACAGTCGATCGGGCGACGTTTGCCGCGCTCTGCCTTTGTCTTGCCGCATGTGGCGGCGGTGACGACAACGCTGCCGCAGGCGCGCAGACCGTTGCGGGCACATCGACATCGTCCGGCGCACCTGCCGGTGCTGCATCCGGCGCAGCGGCTTCATCGACGAGTTCCGGCAGCCCGGCGTCGACCGCCGGGGCGACCGGTACGGCGTCCGGTGCGACGCTTCTGCCTTCCAATGGCACCAAACCCGTTCTCGTCGCCGATGTGACGGTTTTCCCGGCCACCGACGGCAGCGACCAGGCCGACGCGTTGCAGAAAGCCTTCGACAGCCTGCGTGCCGGCCAACGCCTCGTCATCGCACCGGGACGCTACGTCGTCGGGCATTCGCTTGCCGTGACGGTGCCCCAGGCGGTGATTTCCGGATACGGCGCGACGCTGGCCGCCACGAATCCGGCCGACCAGACGATCGTGATGAGTGGCGCCGGTTCGACGCTCGTCGGCGTGACGCTGGCCGGCACCGGCACGACGCGCCTCACGACGCCCGAGTCGACGAAAGTCGAGGTGACGGGCTCGGACGTTCAGGTGCTCGGCGTGACGATCCGGGGCGGCGCGAGCGCCGGGATCTTCGTGTTCGGCGGCAACGGTATCGCGATCGTGGGCAATACCGTTCAGGCGACGCTGGCCGACGGCATCCATACGACTTACGGTTCGACCAACGTGCTGGTGCAGAACAATACGGTGGTCGGCACCGGTGACGATCTGATCGCCGTGGTCAGCTATCTCGGCGACGGCCGCCTGAGCAACAACGTGCTGATCGACCATAACGCGGTGTCGGGCAACGCGTGGGGGCGCGGCATCACCGTCGTTGGCGGGCAGGCGGTAACGATCTCGAACAATACGGTCGACGGCGTCGAGAAGGCGGCGGGAATTCTGGTCGCACAGGAGGACAGCTGGAAAACCTACGGGTCTTCGAACGTCGTCATCACGGGCAATACCGTGACCAACATCCAGAACGCGAACGTGAACAACGGGCTGCAGCCGACGCAGCAGGGCGCGATCGAGCTGGATACGTGGTCGGGAACCGTGTCGGATGTCACCGTGGCGGACAACCGCGTGTCGGGCTCCGGCTATGCGGGTTTCCGGGCGTACGGGAACGTGTGTTCGTTCAGTGTGACGGGCAACACGTTTTCGTCGATTGCCGGCTTGCCGGTCTGGCTGCTGACGAATGGTTGCGCGGCGAACCAGATCGTCGTCGATGCGAATCGGCTCGGGGACGGCAGTCTGCTGGCGCTGCCGGCCGGGGCGTCGCCGACGGGGACGTTTGCCGTGACGGGCGCGAATGCGAGTCTGATGCCGCAGGTCAGGACCGGATTGATGCAGTGACGGGGCGGTGAGGCTGCAAGGCGGGTGGGTGTTGTGTGGCAAAGCCCGGCGTAGGTGGTCGGGGCCGAACAGGGGACCAGGCGCGAACTTGCACGAATCAGCTGCCGGATGCAGCAAATGCTGGCGATGCGGGTTTCAGGTACGACTCGACCGCCCGAATGCGTTCTTGGTATGGATACATGGACTTTGGCCGCATACACTTCGGTCTCGCCATCCTTCTGGATCGTAAACCACTCGCGCGCGACAGCCTCAAACGTCGATGCGGGCTCGATCGCTCGGGTGCGTTTCGCTTCTCGCTTCTGCTCATACGCACCTCCTCGGTTGCCGTAAATTATGGCTCGAAGATGTCTACGGAAGGCTGGCCGGTCCAGTCCACTTTTTGACGGGAACGTCCGGATGTCGTCCGAGTCCGTCCTTACGGACATTCATGGATGGGTCGTAAGCTTTGACGAGCAATGTTGGCAGTTGACATTGCCAAACCACGCCGCCTAACATCGTTCGAGATGACTAGGAGAATTCCAGTATGAATGCGACATTTTTCATCGTAGTAGGAAGTCGGCGCATGGTCCGTTAGCGGCACCTTGCTGCCCCCATGCGCCCCCGATACCTTCGGGGGCTTTTTTTTTGCCTACGCGAAAGTCTTCCCATCGGAAACGCCGGTGACTTCCATACCATCGCCTCCCAAGCTCTCCACACTGATTCTGCTGTGCGCACTTTCAGTGCTGCCATTGAGCATATGCCTGCCTTCGTTGCCGAACATTGCGATAGCTTTTCACGCTGACTATGCGCTCGTGAGCTTATCGCTGGCAGGATATGCAAGTGTCGCGGCCACACTGGAATTGATCATGGGGCCACTGTCCGATCGCTTTGGGCGAAGGGCAATTGTACTGACCAGCCTGACAGTATTCGTGATTGGGTCGCTTGGCTGCGCACTTTCGGGCAATATCTGGGCGTTTCTGGCTTTCCGCTTGCTTCAGGCTCCAATAACCTCCTGCTACCCGGTGTCGATGGCGGCCATCAGGGATACGACCGGAAAGGAAGGGGCAGCGGGCCGAATCGGATATGCCGCGATGGCAGCGGCTTTTGCCCCGATGCTTGGTCCAACGGTCGGTGGCGTGATTGATGAAACCAGCGGCTGGCGAGCAATTTTCTGGGGCCTTGCCCTTGCCGGCATATCACTTTTTGCGGTGTGCTGGTTCGGTCTAGGTGAGACTAACAAGAATCCATCGGGCACGATCAGGCGGCAGCTTCGGGCCTATCCTGCGCTTTTGCAAGAACGTCGCTTCTGGGCCTATGCACTGTGCATGGCGTTTTCAACCGGCACGTTTTATACCTTTCTGGCTGGTGCTCCATTGGCCGCCAAAACGTCGTTCGATGTGCCACCGGCAACGCTAGGCTTTTGGATGGGCACCATCACTGCCGGGTTCGTGCTTGGCAGCTTTCTGTCTGGTCGCTACGCGAGACGCTATCCCCTCACGACAACCATCATGGCAGGACGTATCGTTGCGTGCGCCGGCCCCATCGTCGGCTTGATGCTCTTCCTCGTCGGAGCCAAACATGCAATGGCGCTGTTCGGACCTTGCATGCTTGTTGGTTTCGGTAACGGCCTGTCGAATCCATGCGCTCATGCCGGTGCGGTGTCAGTGCGTCCGGAACTAGCGGGCAGCGCTTCTGGTTTGGCTGGCGCGTTGACGATAGCTGGGGGCGCCGCGCTTTCCTCAATGACGGGAGCCGTATTGACAGAGAGCAACGCAGCTTACGCGCCGCTTTTCCTGATGTTGTTTTCCTCCGTAATTGCTCTGTTGGCCGCATCATATGTGGGTGTATTGGACCGGCACGAGGCGTATCGATGATCAAACATTGGTACTTCGTTCCGGTGAATTGCCCACTCCCCGGCGGGGCGTCGTTTAGCGTGCGCTTCCAATCAAGCCGGCTTCGTTGTGCGCCGAATAGAGCATTTGTGATTATGCAGCCGGTCCTGCTGGTGGATAGGAAGCGTGGAGGGGCCAGGCACAAGGGTCCGATATACCTTGGAAGCCGGCGCTCGAAGGCACGGTGGCCGACTGGCTGCATCGGGTCGATCACGGTCCTTGATGATGTGACGGCTAAGCGATCGAACCTGATCTGACGCTGACTCATACGCGTGGCGGCACGGGTCTATGTGGTTGCCGCGATCGGGATGATTTCTGCCCCGGCTTTGAGTTTGTCGAGGTGGTCACCCCATACCTGCATCATTCGCCTGCGTTCCGGCAGATATTCAGCGTGGACGTAGGCAGCAGTTACTTGATTGCGTTCGGCGTGTGCCATCTGGCGCTCTACAACGTCCCGGCCGAAGCCGAGTTCACGCAGAGCCGTAGCAGCCAGCCCGCGAAACCCGTGCCCCGTCATCCGCGACTTGTAGCCCATGCGATAGAGCGCGTAGAGCATGGTGTTGTTCGAAATGTGGCTCCGGCCTTGCACGCTGTAGAACACGAAGCGATGCTGGCCGTTGATCGCGCGGAGCTGGGCGAGCACGTCGAGCGCCTGCCGTGATAGCGGCACGATGTGCGGGTCGCGCATCTTCATGCGTTCCGGCGGTACGCGCCATTCTGCGGCGGCCTCGTCAAACTCCGACCACTCTGCGCGGATCATTTCCGTTGTCCGCACGAAGGTCAGTGCCATCAGGCGGAGCGCGAGCCGGGTAACTAGGTCGCCTTGGTAAGCGTCGATGTCGCGCATGAGCTGCGGAATCTCCGTCGCCTTGACGCGGGCCATGTGCTGCACGCCGGGGCCTTTCTTCAAGACCGTCTGCGCATCGATGTCGGCCGCCGGATTCCTGGAGCATCGCCCGGTCATGATTCCATACTGGAAGACCGCGCGAGAGCGCTGGAGGATTCGCTTCGCCGTCTCGCGTACTCCGCGCGCCTCGACCTCGCGAACAATGCTGAGCATCTGCGGGGAATCGATCTCCGCGATCGGGCGAGGGCCGATCTTCGGGAACACGTCGACCTCAAGCGAATTCAGCACCTTCTCCGCGTAGCCGTCGCTCCAGCCCGGACGCTGGGAGTCGTACCACTCGCGAGCTACCGCTTCGAACGAGTTTGCCGCCGCGATTTCGGCGGCCCGTCTGGCTTCCTTCTTCGCCTCGCCCGGATCGATGCCGGCCGCGATCTGCTCGCGGGCCTCGTCGCGCTTCTTCCGCGCCGTCCCGAGCGTGACGGCGGGATAGACGCCGAGGGCGAGCGTCTTCTGCTTGCCAAGGAAGCGGTAGGACAAGCGCCAGTACTTAGCGCCGTTCGGTTGGACGAGCAAGAACATCCCGTTGCCGTCCGTGAGTTTGTACGGGGCCGCGCTGGCCTTCGCGTTCCGTACCTGCACGTCAGTGAGAGGCATTGTTGGTATCCGCTGATACCAACAAAAATACCAACACTTTCTCCGGCTGTCACTGAGCAACCTTGGGTAACGATGGAAGCTAGAAGGCCGCCAGACGGGCCTGAGCGGGCGATTTCTTGTGAATCTTGGGGATGGTTTGGGGCTTGACTGGTCCCCCCGACAGGAATCGAACCTGTATCTAGCGCTTAGGAGGCGCTTGTTCTATCCATTGAACTACGGGGAGCGGATAGTTTGAGCGGGATGGACTGAACCGTTTTGAATCAGGCTCTTAGCTTTGTCCCGTGGGCCTTCTCGAGATTTTCGTCTTTCCGCGCATGACGCGAAATGACGGGTTGTGAAGCATAGTTTAACGCCCCGCCTGCTACAAATCGACCCAGTAGCAGCGTATGTGGATGACGCATTGCTACAGTCCACAAACGGGGTGTTTCATGGCTTCGATCCTCAAGATCGGCGACCGCTGGCGTGCTCAAGTCCGCCGGCGGGGACAGAGTATAGCAAAGACGTTTCGAACCAAGGGCGCGGCCGAAGCATGGGCGCGAGAGATCGAGGGCGGTATCGACAAGGGGCAAGCTGCCGTCGACGAGCAGACGATCACGGTCGGCGAGTTGGTGCGCTTGTATCGAAACGCTCGCAATGGTTCCGAACGGCCGGTCGCCGAGAAGTCGAACGAAGACTACATGCTCAAGCGGCTGGAAAGTCACTTTGATGATGAGGTGGCGGCGAAGTTATCGACCAAGCGGCTGGTCAAGTTTGCCCAGGAGCGCAAGAAAGAGGGCGCGGGGCAGTACACGATCGACATGGACATATCCAAGCTCGGGACGGTGTACAAACACATGGCGTCGCTACTGGATCTGCGGTTGCCGCATGCTCCGAGCATCGCGCGGCCGACGCTCGATCACCTGCAGCTCATCGGGCCGGGGAAGCATCGCGACCGGCGGCCGACGCGTGAAGAGATCGTGAAGATCTTCGAGTGGTTTGCTGAAGGGTCGGGCATCGCATACAGCTTATCGAGCCATTTGCGTACGCTGTCAGTTTCCTTGGCCTTGGACATGGCAGTGCTTGTCTCGATGCGTCGGGTCAAGTCGCGGACGGCCCCGCGAATTGCCTGAACGCGGGTCGGATAGGTCGCCATGCCCTCGTGATAAGAGCACGGTGAAGCGCCGCCGGCAGTACCAATGGTGTAATCGATCCCGTAGATCCAAACGCCTTCGGCAATCAGCGCGACCCGAATTTCTGCGGGGCTTCGACTGGTGCGTTGTTGCTTCGGCGCGGACACGATGTCCGTCGGTGTATAGACGCCGTGCCGAAGGCGTCGATCGACTCGACGCGTAACAACAGCAAGGCCGCGAAATACGGCCTGCGACCGTTCATGGTCGGAGTCAGCAAGGCGAAAGACCTGATCCTGGACAACCGGCTGAAGCTGGACGGCGACGGGCCGGGGCGGATGCACTGGTACGTCGGCGTGCGGTCCGATTACCTCTCGCAGGTCACGGCGGAAGTGAAGGTGCCCGGGCGCGTCGGCGGCAAGCGGGTCTGGCAGAAGAAGGCTGGCGCACGTAACGAAGCGCTCGACTGCGAAGTGTATGCACTGCACGCGGCGCGTAGTGTGAAAACCCACCTGCTGACCGAACAGCACTGGTTGCTGGAACAGCATCGTATCTCGCAGGTGACGTTGTTCGACGCAGCGCCGGTGATCGAAGCGTTACCGCTCGCACAACCGTTCGAGCAACCCCCGGATCCGCCGAACGAATCGGCCGCCGAGCCGACGGCGGTCGTCATGACGGCACCAAAACCAACCGAAGCCCCGCCTCTGAGCGGGGTTTCGCGCATTCAGGGCCGGCGTGTCGGTCGCTCGACGTACCTGAAACGCCGATAGGAGAAACACATGGCTTACACGATGGCGGACCTGCAACGCATCCAGTTGGCGATCGCGAAGGGCGAGCTGGAGGTCCAGTACGCGGATCGCAAGGTGCGCTACCGGTCGATTGCCGAGCTGCGCGATGCGCAGACCGAGATCATTCGGGCGCTTGACGGCGCGACCGGCCGCTCGCGGCTCATTCGCCTGCGCCATGCCGGCAAGGGGGTGCGATGAGCCGCGCGTATCCGGTTCTCGCGCAGCGCGGCTTTGTCGTGCCGACCCGAATGCATCGGTCGTGCAGAACCTGCCGCTGATGCGTCACCGCGCGCGGGACGCGATCCGGAATGATCCGTGGGCGAAGACCGCGATCGCCCGGTTGGTGTCGAACGCCATTGGCACCGGCATTCAGGCACATCCGCGGCATCCGGACGCGGACGTGCGTCGTGCGCAAAAGCAACTTTGGGACGACAGCTCGAGCGAGCTGGACCCGAACGGCGACCATGATTTGTACGGATTGCAAACGCTCGCAGCGCGGGCATTTTTCAGCGACGGCGAGGTGCTGGTGCGTCGCCGTTTACGCCCTCCGAATGCCGGGCTGGCGGTGCCGATGCAGATCCAACTGTTCGAAGGGGACATGCTGCCGGTCTCGAAGAACGAGCCGATTCCAGGCGGCGAGATCATCAACGGTGTCGAGTTCAACGAAGACGGCGAGCGCGTCGCGTATCACCTGCTTCGCCGGCATCCGGGTGAGTACAACCGGTTTGCCGGCGATGCGGTGCAGACCGTGCGCGTGCCGGCCGACGAGATCGCGCACGTGTTCCACGCGCTGCGGCCCGGTCAGGTGCGTGGCGTGCCGGAACTATCGACGGTGCTGCTGCGGCTGCATTCGCTGGACAACTTCGACGACGCGGTGCTGTTCCGGCAGGAGGTGAGCAATCTCTTTGCCGGCTTCATCGTGAAGCCGCAGGCGGAAGTCGGTCCGCTCGGCGATCCGGTCTCAGGTGCGCCGATCGACTTCGACGTCGACGGCTTCTCGCCGGTTGTGTCGCTGGAGCCGGGCGCAATGCAGGAGCTGGCACCCGGCGAGGACGTGCGATTCGCAACGCCGCCCGGCGCAGGTGCCGACTATGCGCCGTTCATGCGTCAACAGCTGATGGCCGCAGCGGCATCGGTCGGCATGCCCTATGAGGTGCTGACGGGCGACCTGCGCGATGTCAGCGACCGCGTTCTGCGCGTGTTGCTCAACGAGTTCCGGCGCTCGATCGAGCGGCTGCAGCAGAACGTGTTCATCCACCAGTTCTGTCGGCGGATCTGGTGCTGGTGGGTCGACGCCTGTGCGGCTCGCGAACACATTCGTCGAGCGGCTCGATTGGGCCGCATGCATCGGGCGATACGACCGGGCACACACGCTGTTCTATCTCGATCCGCCGTATTACGAGACGGAAGGGTATGGCGTCGCGTTTCCGTTTGCCGAGTACGAGAAGATCGCCGCGAAACTGCGTTCGATCAAGGGACTCGCGATCGTCAGCCTGAATGACCATCCCGACATTCGGCGCGTATTCGATGGATTCCATATCGAAACCGTGCCGATTCAGTACACGGTCGGCGGAGGCAAGGGTGTCGAGAGAAACGAGCTGATTATCTTCAGTTGGGACGATGCGGCGCAGCCGGCTGGGCTCTTCTAATCGCGGGCCATCGTGTCGAAAGATGCGATGGCCAATTGCTCAAAAATTCTAATTGCAAGCGCGTCCGTGCCCCGATCATTGTCGCGTTTACCCGACGTTTGACAATTGTTGACCCGCTCGCCGAGACGCGGCTGCGTGGGTTGCGAGAAGATGCCGCCATCCGATAATCCGTAGGGCGCAGTCGCTCAAGTTGCGAGTAGACCAGAAAAATGAATCAAAATAACTACCGTTTGGTGTACAGCCGTGTACGCGGCATGTTGATTGCCGTCGAAGAGACAGCCAATGCGTCGGGCAACGCGGGTCGTGGCGAGACGCGTGGGGCGGCGGTTGAGCGCGAATCGATTGTGCGATTTGCCCTCCGGAGCATCGCATTGGCATCCCTGATTGCGGTCGGCGCGACGCCGATATGGGCTGATGCGCAAATTGTCGGTGGCGGTGTGCATGCGCCATCGGTGATCCAGACGCAAAATGGATTGCCACAAGTCAATATTAATAGGCCGGGAAGTTCAGGTGTTTCTTTAAACACCTATAATCAGTTCGACGTGCAGAAACCCGGTGCGATACTCAATAATTCGCCGACGATCGTCAACACGCAACAAGCGGGATATATCAACGGGAACCCGAATTTCGGACCCAACGATTCTGCGCGGATTATTGTTAATCAGGTTAATAGCAATAATCCATCGGTTCTCAGGGGGTATGTTGAGATAGCGGGCCCCAAAGCCGAGATTATCTTATCGAATTCAGCTGGCCTCCTGGTCGACGGTGGCGGTTTTATTAATACCTCGCGCGCTGTCTTGACAACCGGGGTGCCGTATTACGGTGCTGACGGTTCGGTAGCTGGCTTTAATGTAAATCGTGGCCTCGTCACCGTGTCCGGCGCGGGTTTGAATGCGGCCAATGTCGATCAAGTTGACATTATCGCCCGTGCGGTCCAGGCAAATGCGGCGATTTACGCGAAAAATCTGAACGTAATCGCCGGTCCGAACCAAGTCAATCACGATACGCTCGCCACGACGCCGATTCAGGACGGCAGCCCTGCACCGGCAATCGCAATTGACGTTGGTCAATTGGGCGGAATGTACGCCAATAGGGTGTTTCTTGTCGCTAATCAGAATGGTGTCGGCGTGGCGAACGCCGGCACGATTGCCGCGCAGGCCGGGGATCTGACGCTCCAGTCGAGCGGGCAGCTTGTGCTGTCCGGCAAGACGATCGCAAGCGGCAATCTTACGGCGAACGGTAGCGATGTCCAGAATACGGGGACGACCTACGCGCAGCAGAGCGCGAACGTAGCGGCCAGCGGGACGCTGTCTAATAGCGGGACGCTCGCAGCGCAGCAGAATACGACGATCAGCGCCGCAACCGTCAGTTCAACCGGCGCACTCGGCGCAGGTGTGAACAACGACGGTTCCGTGAGCCACAGCGGCGATCTGAGCATTACCGCGTCCGGCCAACTGAACGCGACGGGCCAGAATCTTGCCGGCGGCAACGCGACGCTCACTGGCAGCAGTGTGAACCTTGCAGGCGGCCAGACGGCCGCTAACGGCGGCATGACGCTGAACGCCAATGCCGGCGACCTCAACCTTTCCAGCGCAACGACGAGTGCGCAGGGCGCGCTCAACGCGAGCGCCGCCGGGGCGCTTATCAACGACCACGGCAATCTTTCGAGCCAGAGCAGCGCGACATTGACGGCAGGCAGTCTTTCGAACCAAGGCGGCACGGTATCGTCCCAGGGGCCGTTGTCGGTGCAGTCGGCCGGACAGATCGCAAATCAAGCCGGCACACTGGTGTCGCAAAGCACGGCGGACGTCCACGGTGGTGCGATCCTGAACCAACAGGGCATCATCCAGAGCGCGGGCCGGATGAGCGTCGGCGGCGCATCCTTGGATAACTCGGCCGGGCGCGTGACGTCCCTCAATGGCGACGGCCTGTCCATCGCAACGAGCGGCCAGCTCACGAACGCTGCGGGTACGACAGCGAACGGCGCACAAGGCGGTGTGATCGGTGGTGACGGCTCCGTCACGATTCAGGCGGGCAGCCTCGCGAACCATGGATCAATCAGCGCGAACACCGATTTGGCTGTCGGTGCGCAATCGGTCGACAACGGCAACGGTTCGCTGGCGGCAGGCCAGAATGCGACGATCGATGCCGGCACCGCGCTCACGAATGCAGCAGGCAGCATTTCCGCAGGTGCGTTGGCAAACGTTCGCGCGGCCAGTCTGGACAACAGTGCAGGGGCAATTCAGGCCAGCCAGTTGTCGCTGACGGCGACCAATCTCAAAAATCAGTCGGGCTCGATCACGCAGACCGGCTCGGGACCGGCAACGATCGCGGTTTCGGGCACGCTGGACAATAGCTCGGGAACCGTTCAAACGAACAGTACCGACCTCAGCCTGACGCCGGCCGCATTGATCAACGACCACGGCAAGATCGCGCATGCCGGCAGCGGCACGTTGACCATCGGCACGGGTGCTGTCTCGAACCAAGGCGGCATGATCGCGACCAATGGCGCGATGAAGCTGACGGCCGCCGCCGTGTCGAACCAAGCGGGTGTGCTGTCGGCTCAGCGGCAGGCCGCGCTCGATGTGCAGTCGCTCGACAACAGTGCGGGCGGCTATATCGGCGCAGACAGCCTTGTGCTGAAAGCGCAATCGGCGATTAACAATCGCGCCGGCACGGTCGAAGCCAGTAACGGTCTCAGGGTGTCCGGTGACAGCCTGTCGAACGACGGCGGCTCAATTAAGCAACTCGGCTCAGGCGCGTTGTCGGTCACGGCGACGAACGCGTTGACCAATACGGCGAACGGCACGATCGGCGGTAACGGCGACGTCTCGGTCAACGCTGGCAGCGTCGACAATTCCGGCGGCTCGCTGCTCGCATCGCAGTCGTTGTCGGTGCAGTCGAATGGCGCGCTCGCGAACGCGGCGGGGCTGATCCAGTCGAACGGGAATCTGAAAGTCCGCGCGCAAGGCGCGGTGAACAACCATGCGGGTCAAATCGAAGCGAATGGCGTGACGTCGACGCTCGACCTGTCTGGAGCCAGCATCGACAATAGTGACGCGCGCATCGCCAACATCGGCAGCGGGGCAACGACGATCGACGGCGGTGCATCGATTACGAACACGAATGCGTCCGGTACAGCGGGTGCCGGTACGATCGGCGGCAACGGTGACGTCACGCTGACTACGCAGGCTCTCACGAACGCGCAGGGCGCCCAAACGCTCGCTGGCCATGATCTGACACTGAACGTCGGCAGCAGCGCGAACAACAATGCGGGTGTCCTGTCGGCAGGGAACAACCTGAACTTTGTTGGTCCGAACGCTACGCTGTCGAACCAGAATGGCTCGGTTCGCGCAAATGGTGTCCTTTTGGTGCAAGCCGCATCGGTCGACAATACGTCGGGCAAACTCGGCAATGACGCGGGTAGCGGCGGCAGCGTGTCGATTCAAACCGGCGCTCTGTCGAACCAGGGTGGTGCGATTGGTAGCGATCAGGATCTGTCGTTGACGAGTGGCACGTTGACCGGTGACGGGTCGATCGTCGCGGGCCGCAACGGTGTAGTGACGCTTGGCAGCGACTATACGCAGACGGCAGCGAACAGGCTGCACGCGAATGGCGACCTGACGTTTTCCACGTCGGGCAAGCTGACGAACCAAGGCGTGATGGACGCCAATGGTGCGCTCACGGTGAATGCTGCGAACGTCGACAACCAGAGCGGCGCGGACCTGAATTCCGCGAACACGACGGTCAACGCCAACGGCGGCACGATCAATAACGCGGGCCGCATTGAAGGCGATGCGGTCACGACCAACAGCGCAGCGCTCAACAATACTGGAACCGTGATCGGTGGCAACGTCACGTCGAACGCGGCCACGATCACCAACACCGGCGCCGCAGCTGTCTTCGCCGCTGCGAACCAGCTGAATCTGTATGCGACGAATCAGTTGTCGAACACCGGCGGCGCAAACCTGTACAGCGTCGGCGATATCAATATCGCGGCGAACGGTCAGCGTGATGCAAATGGTTTCCTCGCGAACCGCACGCAAAACGTGCTGAACGACCAGTCCACGATCGAAGCGCAGGGCAACATTGAACTGGCTGCCGGCACGTTCACCAATACGCGTCCCGCACCGACGGTCACGACCGAAACGACGAGCACGTCTAGCAAGCACGAAACCAAGCGCCAGAAGTACATCGTATGCGCGACGATGAATGCAGATCCGAACGGGGGCTGCTCGCAGGCGATGTGGGTGAATGGCTACAAGACGCCGTTGACTTCAACCTATAGTCCTTCGCAAGTCGTGTCGCAAACGTCCGGGCCGAACGCGACCGACAAGGTGCTCGTCGTGAACGTGAACGGGCAGCAGCAGACGATCTACTACAACACGCTGACGACGAATGCGGACGGGACGGTTACGGTCAATTATTGGGATGCGTATGACCCGCACGTGAACTATGTGCCGGATTCGGAGTATGTGACCCGCAGCGACGGCCATAACGGCTATCAACGAGTCGAGATCTGGCGCGATACGACGACCACTGTCCAGCAGGACAAGGTGACGAGTCAGGCGCAGCAAGCGCAGCTCGTGGCCGGCGGCAGTATCACGATGGCGAACGTCGGAACGATCAACAACAATTACAGCGCGATCACGGCGGGCAAGTCGATTCAGATTGGCAGCACCCAGCAAGGCGGATCCGTCGGTAGTGGCAGCTATGGCGGCACGACGGTGAACAACGTCGGTCGTACGCTGTATCAATACCAGCGCGACGACATTACGTCGATGTACGCGTGGAACGAAGACACGACGCAGGATCGTGGCACGATCGTCGAGCCGTCCATCGTTTATACGCCGGTCGCAATCGGCGGCACCGGCGGTACGATCATCGCGAACCAATCGGTGTCGATCAACGCGCAGAACGTCAATAACCAGAACGTCGCCGCGCAAAACTCGGCCACCGGTGCGACGGGCGGTACGCTCGGTAGCAACGCGGCCAATCAAGGGGTGTCGGGCGGCAACCAGACCAAGGTCGGCACCGCAAGCGGCACGACGACGGTCCCCGCACTGCAGTCGGTCGCGAGCGCCAAGGGTGCATTGTCGATTACGTTGCCGACGAGCGGCATGTATTCGATCAATCCCGCGCCGGGGCAGCCGTATCTGATCGTGACGGATCCACGCCTGACCAGCTACACGAAGTTCATCTCGAGCGACTACATGCTCGGGCAGTTGAACCTGAATCCGGCGAGTATCGAAAAGCGGTTGGGCGACGGGATGTACGAGCAGCAGATGGTGCGCAACCAGATCACGCAGTTGACGGGACGCACCTTCCTGCCGGGCTACGCGAGCGCCGAAGATGAGTATCGCGCGTTGATGACCAACGGCGTGAACTACGCGAAGGAGTTCGGCTTGGTGCCGGGCATGGCGCTGACGGCCGCCCAAATGGATGCGCTCACGAGCGATATCGTGTGGCTGGTCGACCAGACCGTGACCCTGCCCGATGGCAGTACGACGCACGTGCTGGCCCCGGTCGTCTACATGGCGCAGACTCACGCGAACGACCTGCAACCGACCGGTGCATTGATCGCCGCGGACGATGTCGAGATCCATACGGCGGGTAGCACGACGAACTCCGGCGTGATCAAGGGCGGCACGAAAACCGTCCTGACGGCGACGGATATCTTGAACCGTGGCGGCACGATTTCGAGCAGCGCCAAGAACGGCACGACCGTCGTGTCGGCGAGCAACGATGTCGTCAACGCGTCGGGCCAGATTTCCGGCAACCGGGTTGCCGTGATGGCCGGCCGCGATATCGTCAACACGACGCTGGTCGATGCCGTAGGCGCAACCGGCGCATCGGGCGCGAGCAAGGTCAATACGAGCTTAATCGGCCAGCAGGGGACGATCTCGGCGACCGGCGATCTGGCCGTACAAGCCGGTCGCGATCTGACGCTTCACGGCGCGAATTTGTCGGCTGGCGGCGATGCGCTGGTGACGGCGGGCCGGAATATCAACGTCGATACGGTTCAGTCGATCACGAACCAGTCGATGTATCTGAACGATCAACATCATTGGGAAGAGTCGACGACGAAGAACGTGACGAGCGGGATAACCGCTGGCGGCGGCTTGGCGATGCAAAGCGGCAACGATACGACGCTCAAGGGTGCGACGGTTTCGTCCGGCAAGGATCTGTCGGTGATCGCTGGTGGCAACCTGACGGCGACAACCGTCGCGGATACGGCGAAGCTTGATAACGTCGCGGCGGACAGTAATACGCGAAAAGAAACGGATCACAACTACGACGAGCATGCGGTCGGCACGCAATTCACGGCGGGCGGAAACGCGACGCTTGCGGCTGTGAGTGCCGACAAGTCCAAGGGCAACGTGACGTTGACCGGCTCCGCTCTGACGGCGGGTATGACGAACGGCGTCGAGAACGGTTCCGGCGCGGCAAATATCGCTGCGACGGGCAACGTCACGATCAACGAGGCCCGCGAGGAACACGACAAGTACCAGTCGGTGCAAGTCCAACGCGGCAGCTTCGTCAGCAGCACGAAGACCGATGGGATGACCGACACGCACGCTAATGTAGGCGTCGGCAGCACGGTGTCGGGCAACACCGTCAACATTCAGTCGGGGCATGATCTGACTGTTCAGGGCAGCACGGTCGTCGGCACGAACGACGTGAATCTCGCCGCGACGAACAACGTCAACATCACGACCTCGAAGGATACGGTCTCGCAAGACAGCTACTACCGTGAAACGCATTCGGGTTTGGGAACGAGCGGACTGACTGTCAGCATCGGCACGCAGTCGCGGAAGGAAACGGATCATGCATCGTCCGTCACGAACAACGCGAGCACGGTCGGGTCGCTCAACGGTAACCTGAATGTCACGGCCGGCGATACGCTGCACGTGACCGGTAGCGATCTGATCGCCGGAAAGAACCTGACCGGCGCGGCATCGAATATCGTGATCGACTCGGCGACGGACACCGCGAACAAAACGCATAGCCAAGAGACGAGCAGCAGCGGCGTCACGCTCGGTTTGTCGGGTAGCGTCGGCGATGCGATCAATGGTGCTTACCAACAGGCGCAAGCCGCCAAGAGCGGCAGCGGCGATAGCCGCGCTACTGCGCTGCACGCGATCGCAGCGGCCGGCAATGCTGCGATGGGCGTCGCCGGCCTGACTGGCGGTGCACTTGCGGGCGGTGGTACGCCGAGCATTGGTGTCCAGGTGAGCGTCGGATCGAGCCATAGCCGCTTGGACACGTCGGAAAACCAGACGACGCAGCGCGGTTCGAACCTCGGCGCAGGTGGTACGACTTCGTTGGTTGCGACGGGCAATGGCACGCCGGGTAGCGGCAACATTACGGTCGCTGGCTCGAACGTGTCCGGCAAAGACGTGCTGCTCGCTGCAAAGAACCAGATCGACCTGCAAAACACGACGAACACCGATTCGACGCGTAGCTCGAATTCGTCGTCGGGCAGCAGCGTTGGTGTGTCGATCGGTACGAACGGCATCGGCTTTTCGGCATCGATGTCGCGCGCGCACGGTGACGGCAACAGCGACGCGGCGATGCAGAACAATTCGCACGTCACGGGCGCGAACAGCGTGACGCTGGTTAGCGGCGGCGATACGAACGTGATCGGCTCGACCGTATCCGGCCGTACCGTTACGGCGGATGTCGGCGGCAACCTGAACATGCGCAGTGTGCAGGATACGACCGTCAGCAGCGCACATCAAAGCAGTGCTGGCGGAGGCATTAGCGTCAGCACGATGGGCGGTAGTGCCAGCTTCAGTTCGTCGCACGGGAATGCGAATGGAAACTATGCGGGTGTGAACGATCAGGCGGCCATTCAGGCGGGCGACGGTGGTTTCAATGTGAACGTCAAGGGCAATACGGACCTGACGGGCGCGGCGATCGCCAGTACGGCCGATCCTTCGAAGAATTCGCTGACGACCGGCACGCTCACCTATCGGGATATCCAGAACCATTCGACCTACAACGCGGATAGCAGTGGTTTCAGCGCGGGCGCTGGCGTCGGTGTGACCGGCAAGGCGACGGGACCGGGATCGGTCAGCGGTGCAGGTGGCGTGACGCCGATGATTTCGCAGTCGGATAGTGGCAGTGAAAGCGCAACCACGCGCAGCGGAGTCAGCGCAGGTGCAATCAACATCACGAACCCGGCGGGCCAGACGCAAGATATCGCGGGGCTGAACCGCGACACGTCGAATCTGAATGGGACGGTATCGAAAACGCCGGACGTGCAAAATCTGCTGGATAAGCAGGCCGACACCATGAATGCAGCGCAGGCGGCCGGGCAGGTTGTTGCGCAGGGTATTGGTGCTTACGCGGACACCAAACAGCGCGAGGCTCAACGTGCCGCGGACGCAGCAAAAATCGCGGGTGACACGACAGCACAGGAAGCGTATCAAGCGGAGGCAAATTCGTGGGCTGAAGGTGGCTCCAATCGAGTTCAGTTGCATGTCATAGGCGGTGCATTGATCGGTGGTCTCGGCGGGGGAAGTGCGCTCACTGCGGTAGGCGGTGCCGCCGGGGCGGGTCTTACTGCGAAAATGGCCGGCGAACTGGACGACATTTCGAAGGGTGTCACGTCCGGGACGGGTTCGGAATTGTTAGGTAATTTCACTGCTAACGTGGTTGCCGGGCTTGGTGGCGCGCTAGTGGGCGGCACAGCGGGTGCGGCGACAGGGTCGAGTGTGCAGCTGTACAATCAGATGCTCGATCGAAAGGGAAAGAGCATGCTTTCGAAAGTCTGTGCCGCTACTAATCCTGCATGTAGCGACCAGACGATCATGGCTATTTCCAATGCAGAAGCAGCAAATGCCGCGCAAGCGGCGCAATACATGCAAACGGGGGCAATGTACGGCCTGCCGGCAACCGCCGTGATGGCGCTAGGAACTGAGGCGATCGCCGCAGCGGCGCTTGCTGGAGGATTCGACTATGTGGGAAGTTACTACAACTACAAGACCGGTTTAAGTGCGGATGCTCCCAATTTTACAAATTCGTATATCGCTGGGATTGTGGGCGGTTTGTCCACGCCATTTACGATTGGTGAAGTCGCAATCGCCGGAATGGGCAAAGCAGGAAAGTTTGTGGCTGGCGCCTACAACGCCGGTGTAGCTGGTGTTGGTGCATTCGGTACGGCTGGAATGACCGGAAGTAATCCGGATTTGTCTGCGGGCGTTGCTACCTCAACTAACGCCGCAGGCGCTTGGGCCAAGGCTGTACTTCCCTCGCCTATCGGAAACCTTGTAAATCAGATTGTGCAAGGCGCGGCCGGACCGATACAAGCAGCAATTGAATCATGGAAAAAACATGGACAATGAAGTGAGGCGTAAATTTGTTGTGCGTTATGTTAAGGCATACATTTCAGTGGCAGCTGTCGCTGGGGCTGTGCTAATGATTTCGGAATTGAGTGGTGCCGGCTGGAGGCCCGTGCTGGCAGGCGTTCCATTGTATGTCGCTCTTTTTGCTCTGGTGACGTATGCAATGGTTAGAGAGTTAATTGTGCTAAAAAAGAAAGGATCCCGGAGGCCATGATTTATTTGATTGATTGACCCTTCCGAAGGGCGTGAAGAACAGCGCAAATTGAATTTCTGTGGTTTTTTGGCGTTAGCGTTAATTTATAATAATTGTATAAAGATGCGAGAAATTCGAAAGCTTCCGCTTGTCGTTGATCTCGATGGCACATTGACGGTTTCGGATACTTTGATCGAGTCCGTAATATCTGTCATCAGGGAAAAGCCTGCAAGCTTGCTGCGCCTGCCTTTTTGGCTCGCGGGCGGCCGCGCCGCGTTTAAGGCTAAGGTGGCAGAGCATGCCGACTTTCGAGCGGAAACGCTTCCGTATCGCGAATCGCTTGTCGACTATCTCACGCGAGAACGTGAGAGCGGGCGAAAAATCATGCTCGCAACTGCCGCACATTGTTCGATCGTGTCATCGCTACCAGTGACGACACGAATCTCAAGGGAGAAGCCAAACTGACCTGCATTCGCCAGCGGATCGGCGACGACTTCGTGTATGCCGGTGATAGCAAGGCCGACTTGCCGGTTTGGGCTCCCGGTCGGAGGTGGCAGTAGTAGCGGAGGCCGCGCGGTGAATTGGCTGATTGTCGTCGCAAGTGGATTTTTCGGCGGCCTCGTGAGCATATTGCTCCGAGTCGCGGCCCTCAAGGGAATCACACTCGGTGAGGCGAGCATATTGCCGTGGATCGCACGCGGGACAGCCATCGGTGCCTACGGTGTCGGATTCCTCCTTTATACAATCGCGCTGCGCAAAACAACGCTTGGCGTTGCGTATCCGACGATGGTAGCGATTTCCATCCTGGTGGTGTTGTCGTTCACGGCGTTACACGAACACGTGTTGCGGCCGATCCAGATGGTCGGCGCTGTCGTCATCCTGATTGGCGTCTGGATGGTCACGCGGTACGCGTAACTGAGAGAATCGAATACATGAAGAAGAAAATCCGAGGCGGCGGTCTTGTCGCCGGATCGTTGCTTTTTGCATCGACCTGCGCGATGGCACAGTCGATTCCGCCGGTCGGCAACGATCAGCAGGTCCGTCAGCAGGAAGAAGCACGCGAGCGGGAACGGACCGTTTCCGCGCCTGCCGTTCGTTCGAGTGTCGCAGCGAGTGCAGGCTATCCGGAGCTGCCGACCGAAACGCCATGCTTCCGCATTGATCGTTTCGTGGTCAACGTTCCTGATTCGCTGCCGGATGGAGTGAGAGCGCAGGGCGCGTCCGTACTGCCCATGGATCGCTTCGCGTTCGCGCGTGAATGGCTCGAACACTACACCGGACAGTGCGTTGGCAAGCAAGGGCTTGATGCGCTTGTCAAAGCGTTGTCGCAAGACATTCTTTCGCGCGGATACATCACGACGCGCGTGCTGTTACCCGAACAGGATTTGTCGACTGGCACGTTGGAAGTCTCGCTGATTCCCGGCGTGATCCGACACGTGCGCTTCGCCGATGAAAAACTACGCGGTACATGGAAAACCGCGTTTCCGACGCGCGACGGCGAACTGTTGAACCTGCGTGACCTTGAGCAGGGTTTGGAGCAGATGAAGCGCGTACAGAGTCAAGAGGTATCGATGCAGATCGTTCCAGGCGACGTGCCGGGCGAGAGCGACGTCGTGCTCGACGTAAAGCGCGGCAAGCCTTGGACGGTTGTCGCGTCTATCGACAATTCGGGAACGCGTGCGACCGGCAAGTTGCAAGGCAACCTGTCGGTTGGCATCGATAACCCGCTTGGCCTGAATGACATCTTCAATGTCGGCGTGAGTCAAGACCTCGAATTTGGTGACAAGCGCCTCGGTTCGCACGGCTGGAACGGTTTCTATTCGATCCCGTGGGGGTATTGGACCGCGACGCTCACGGCATACACGAACACGTACTATCAGCATATCGCGGGCGTCAACCAGACGTTCGTTGCAAGCGGGAACTCCAAAACGATCGATTTCAAACTTGCCCGCGTGCTGGCCCGTAGTCAGAACGACGTGTTCGGAGGCTACGTCCGCCTGTCGCGCCGCTTCGGGCAGAGCTTCATCGAAGATACGGAAATTCCTCAGCAGCGCCGCAATAACACATTCGTCGAACTTGGCCTGACTGACCGTCACTATTTCGGTGGGGCCCAGTTCGACGGCACGCTCGCCTATCGTCAGGGGATCGGTGCATTTGGGGCACAAGATGACGTGCTGGCGGTCGATGGCGGTCCGACTTACCGGTACAAAATGGCCGTCGTCGATGCGAACCTCTCGGTGCCGTTCGCTATCGCAAATCAGCCGTTCCGCTATGTCGGCTCGGTTCACGGTCAATACACCGGCAACTCGTTGTATTACATCGACGACTTGACGATCGGCAGCCGCTACACGGTGCGCGGCTTCGACGGCGAAACGATGTTGGCCGCAGCGCGCGGTTTTTACTGGCGCAACGAGCTGCAAATGCCGATCGGACAGACCGGACAGGCGATCTATGCCGGATTGGACTACGGCCGCGTGTGGGGGCCGCAGCCGGTCGCGCTCGTCGGCACGCAGTTGGCCGGCGCGGTAATCGGCGTCAAGGGAAGCATTGGCACGCGCTTTGGAGCCTACGGGTATGACCTGTTTGCTGGCACGCCGGTGTACAAGCCCTCCGGATTTCCAACGGCCCGTGTAACGCTGGGCTTTCAGTTGACCGGGCAGTTCTGATGGACGGCGGGAGCCACAGCTCGATTTGCGGTTCGGTACGCAGCAAAGCAAGTTTGGAAGCGCTCATATCGCGAATCGCGCTGTGAACGAGATTTTGCATGCTACAAATTTGCTACAGCAAGGTGCGGAAGCCTTGCCGGACAAGCCTTTCGCCTGTCATTCGATCCCCTGAACTACGGGGAGAGCCATGTCCGCAGTTTCGCGTACAGAAGACGCGAACGGGACGGCTATGTGGACAGCGCGCAGAGTATAGCAAACGCGCGGCGCATCGGCGGACGGAATGCGTGCCGATGCGCGCCGCGCGCGCTCGATCGTGTCCGGAAGCCCGAATCAGAAATCGACGACGACGAAATCTTCCTTGCCCACGTCGCACAGCGGGCAGCGCCAGTCGGCGGGAATGTCGGCGAAACGGGTGCCGGCGGGGATACCCTCGTCGGGCAGGCCTTCCGCTTCGTTGTAGACCCACCCGCAAATCAGGCAGACCCAGCTTTGGTATTCGGTTACTTCGCTCATGTGGTGTTCAGAATGATGAAGATCTGTGATGCCGCCCACCGTCTGTCCGGCGGACGAAAGGCGCAATGGTACCGGAATTTCGCCGAACGCCTCCGCATCGTCGTTTTAAACATGCGCATCGCGAACAATTTCCATCATCGCGCGGGCCGGGCACGCAGTGTATGCTTCGTGAGCCTTTCAATCTGAAGGAGAAAACGATGCTCAACAAGAAGTGGATCGCAGGTGCGGTATGTGTCGCGGCACTGGCCGTGTCGACGCTCGCGCGTGCCGAGGCGCGCGTGTTCTTCGTCGAGCCGAAGGATGGCGCGACGGTGTCGAGCCCCGTGCACGTGAAGTTCGGTCTCGAAGGCATGGGGCTCAAGCCGGCCGGCGACATGACGCCGGACACGGGCCACCATCACCTGCTGATCGACGGCCAGCCGGTGCCGAAGGGCGACGTGATCCCCGCGACAGACCATTCGCTGCACTTCGGCAAGGGCCAGACCGAAACCGATGTGAAGCTGCCGCCCGGCCAGCACACGCTGACGCTGCAGCTCGGCGACGGCGCGCACCGCTCGCACGGTCCCGAGCTGAGCTCGACGATCTCGGTCAACGTAAAGTAATCGCATCTTCCGCATGCGGGCACCCGGCCGGGAAGGTGCGGCCGGATGCCCGCCACGGCACGAAATGAACCGCGCACCGGCCTAGTCCGTCCGGCCATCCCGGCGCAGGCGTCCGCCACCGGTACAATGGGCGCTTCCGATTTCTCTCTTCGCCGCCTCCCCATGTCGCTTTATTCCATTACCGGCGCGCAACTCGCGTTCGGTCACGTCGCGTTGCTCGATCACGCGGATTTCTCGCTGGAGGCCGGCGAGCGCGTCGGCCTGATCGGTCGCAACGGCGCGGGCAAGTCGTCGCTGCTGAAGATCGTCGCCGGGCTGGCGAAGCCCGACGACGGGCTCATTACGCGCCAGCAGGAGCTTGTGACCGTCTACGTGCCGCAGGAGCCCGAATTCGAACCGGGCGCGACCGTGTTCGAGGCCGTCGCATCGGGGCTCACGCACACGCGCGAAGTGCTCGAAGAATACGATTCGATCGCGCACCGCCTTGCGGAGACACCCGAAGGCGCCGAGCACGACGCGTTGCTCGCGCGGATGAACGCGCTGCAGTCGTCACTCGATGCGCACGATGCGTGGAATTGGCGTACGCGCGTATCGATGACGCTCGCGCAGATCGGCCTGACGGACGGCGATGCGCAGGTCGACGCGCTGTCGGGCGGGATGCAGAAGCGTGTCGCGCTGGCGCGCGCGCTCGTGGTGCAGCCCGACGTGCTGCTGCTCGACGAACCGACCAACCACCTCGACTTCGACGGCATCCGCTGGCTGGAAGAACTGCTCGTCGCGCAGCGCGCGGGCCTGCTGTTCATCACCCACGATCGCGCGTTCCTCGACCGCGTCGCGACGCGCATCGTCGAGCTCGATCGCGGCCGGCTGCTGTCGTATCCGGGCAATTTCTCCGCGTACCAGACGCGCAAGGCGCAGCAGCTCGAAGTCGAGCGCGTGGAAAACGAGAAGTTCGACAAGCTGCTCGCGCAGGAAGAAGTTTGGATCCGCAAGGGCGTCGAGGCGCGCCGCACGCGCAGCGTCGGCCGCATCGCGCGGCTCGAGCAGATGCGCAACGAGCGCGCGGAGCGCCGCAATTCGCAGGGCAATGTGAAGCTCGACGTCGCGCAGGGCGAGAAGTCGGGCAAGATCGTCGCGGAGCTGACGGACGTGACGAAGCGCTACGGCGGCCGCGCGGTCGTCGAGCGCTTCTCGACGACGGTCATGCGCGGCGACAAGATCGGCTTCGTCGGCCCGAACGGCGCGGGCAAGACCACGCTGCTCAAGCTGATCCTCGGCGAGCTGAAGCCCGACGAAGGCACGGTGCGCACCGGCACGAACCTGCAGGTCGCCTATTTTGACCAGATGCGCGCGCAGCTCGACCAGGAAAAGAGCCTGGCCGACACGATCAGCCCCGGAAGCGAATGGGTCGAGATCGGCGGCGTGCGCAAGCACGTGATGAGCTATCTCGGCGACTTCCTGTTCGCGCCTGAGCGCGCACGCTCGCCGGTGAAGTCGCTGTCGGGCGGCGAGCGCAACCGGCTGCTGCTCGCGCGCCTGTTCGCGCGTCCGGCCAACGTGCTGGTGCTCGACGAACCGACCAACGACCTCGACATCCCGACGCTCGAACTGCTCGAAGAGCTGCTGGCCGACTACGACGGCACGGTGCTGCTCGTCAGCCACGATCGCGCATTCCTCGACAACGTCGTGACGTCGGTGATCGCGGCCGAGGGCGACGGCAAGTGGCGCGAATACGTCGGCGGCTTCACCGACTGGCAGATCCAGAGCGAGCGTTCGCAGCAGCTCGCGCAGCAGGAGGCGGCGAAGCGCGCGGTGAAGGAAGCGGCGCCGGTCAAGGAAGACGCGGCGAAAAGCGCGGCCGGCCGCAACGCACAGCGCACGGTGAAGCTGTCGTTCAACGAGCAGCGCGAACTCGATGGGCTGCCGGAGAAGATCGCGGCGCTCGAGGAAGAACAGAAGACGATCAATGCGCAGCTCGAGGATGGTTCGATCTTCGCGAAGGATCCGCAGGAAGGCACGCGCCTGACCGAACGGTTCGCGGCGATCGACGACGAGCTCCTCGCCGCGCTCGAGCGGTGGGAGACGCTCGAGGCAAAGCGCAAGCCGGTCTGACGCCCCGTGCGCCGTGTGAGTGATCTTGCTACGGCGCGCCACGCGGAACCAGTAAAATACCGCGCGTCCCGGGCAGCGCAGCGAATGCCGCGCGCCCGCTTTCGGAGCAGTCCAAGCACACCGTTGTTTCGATTCGCTTTTTTACGGAACTCAACGTTTTGTCCACGACGTTGTCCACACGAAGTGTGGACAACGTCCCGATGAATGACGAAATTCAGCGCCTATGTCAACGAAGAAGCCCAGCGCGGCCTATAGCGAAGCATCGATCAAGGTGCTCAAGGGCCTTGAGCCGGTCAAGCAGCGGCCCGGCATGTACACCCGTACCGAAAATCCGCTGCACATCATTCAGGAAGTCATCGACAATGCGTCCGACGAGGCGCTCGGCGGCTACGGCAAGCAGATCACGGTCACGCTGCATGCCGACCAGTCGGTGTCGGTCGAGGACGACGGCCGCGGCATCCCGTTCGGGATGCACCCCGAAGAGGGTGTGCCGGTCGTCGAGATCGTATTTACGCGCCTGCACGCGGGCGGCAAGTTCGACAAGGCTGCAGGCGGCGCGTACACGTTCTCGGGTGGCCTGCACGGCGTCGGCGTGTCGGTGACGAACGCACTCGCGACGCGTCTCGACGTGACGGTCTGGCGCGACGGCAAGATCGCCGAGCTCGGCTTCGCGGAAGGCGACGTCGTGAAGCCGCTCGCGACGCAAGGCGCGGGCCGCGGCGAGAAGAAGTCCGGCACGCGCGTGCGGGTCTGGCCGAATCCGAAGTACTTCGATTCGCCGAACCTGCCGCTTGGCGAGCTGCAGCGTCTGCTGCGCTCGAAGGCCGTGCTGCTGCCGGGCGTCGAGGTGGTGCTCGTCAATGAGAAGACCGGCGAACGCCAGGCGTGGAAGTACGAGGACGGCCTGCGCGGCTACCTGCTCGACGAGATGAACGGCAGCGAGCTGCTGATCCCGCTGTTCGAAGGCGAGCGCTTCGCCGATGCGCGTTCGACCGACGAAACCTTCGCCGAAGGGGAAGGCGCGTCGTGGGTCGTCGCATGGAGCGAGGAAGGATCGCTCGTGCGCGAGTCGTACGTGAACCTGATCCCGACGCCGGCCGGCGGCACGCACGAGTCGGGCTTGCGTGACGGTCTCTACCAGGCGGTCAAGAGCTTCGTCGAACTGCACAACCTGCAGCCGAAGGGCGTGAAGTTGCTCGCGGAAGACGTGTTCGCGCGCGTGTCGTTCGTGCTGTCCGCGAAGGTGCTCGATCCGCAGTTCCAGGGGCAGATCAAGGAACGCCTGAACAGCCGCGACGCGGTGAAGCTCGTGTCGTCGTTCTCGCGTCCGGCGCTCGAACTGTGGCTGAACCAGCACGTCGAGCACGGCAAGAAGCTCGCCGAACTGGTGATCAAGCAGGCGCAGGCGCGCACACGTGCGGGCCAGAAGGTCGAGAAGCGCAAGAGCTCGGGCGTCGCTGTGCTGCCGGGCAAGCTGACTGATTGCGAGACGGAAGATATCGCGCGCAACGAGTTGTTTCTCGTCGAGGGCGACTCGGCGGGCGGTTCCGCAAAGATGGGCCGCGACAAGGAATACCAGGCGATCCTGCCGCTGCGCGGCAAAGTGCTGAACACGTGGGAAACCGAGCGTGATCGCCTGTTCGCGAACAACGAAGTTCACGACATCTCGGTCGCGATCGGCGTCGATCCGCACAGCCCCGACGACACCGTCGACCTGTCGAATCTGCGCTACGGCAAGATCTGCATCCTGTCGGATGCGGACGTCGACGGCTCGCACATCCAGGTGCTGCTGCTCACGCTGTTCTTCAAGCATTTCCCGCAACTGATCGAGCGCGGTCACGTGCATGTCGCGCGGCCGCCGCTGTTCCGCGTCGATGCGCCCGCGCGCGGCAAGAAGCCCGCGCAGAAGCTCTATGCGCTCGACGAAGGCGAACTCGAGGCGACCCTCGACAAGCTGCGCAAGGACGGCGTGCGCGAAACGCAGTGGAGCATCAGCCGCTTCAAGGGTCTCGGCGAAATGAGCGCGGAGCAGTTGTGGGACACGACGATGAACCCCGACACGCGCCGCCTGATGCCGGTGAAGCTCGGCGAACTCGACTACGAGGCGACCGTCGCGCGGATGACCATGCTGATGGGCAAGGGCGAGGCAGCCGCGCGACGCGGCTGGCTCGAGGAAAAGGGCAACGACGTCGAAGCGGACATCTAAACCCGCGCGGCCGGGCATGACGCCCGGCCCGGCCTCACGCCACTTACGAATACGGAATTCAGATGGACGACAATACTTCCGATCTCTTCGCCGGGTCCGACGCACCGGACGCCGAAGCGCTGACGCTCGGCAACTACGCGGAGCAGGCGTATCTCAGCTACGCGGTCAGCGTCGTGAAGAGCCGCGCGCTGCCCGACGTGTGCGACGGCCAGAAGCCGGTGCAGCGCCGGATCCTGTTCGCGATGAACGAAATGGGCCTCGGCCCGGACGCGAAGCCGGTGAAGTCGGCGCGCGTGGTGGGCGACGTGCTCGGTAAATACCACCCGCACGGCGACCAGTCGGCATACGATGCGCTCGTGCGTCTCGCGCAGGATTTCTCGCTGCGCTATCCGCTGATCGACGGGCAGGGCAACTTCGGCTCGCGCGACGGCGACGGCGCGGCAGCGATGCGATACACCGAGGCGAGGCTCACGCCGATCTCGAAGCTGCTGCTCGACGAGATCGACCAGGGCACGGTCGACTTCATGCCGAACTACGACGGCTCGTTCGAGGAACCGAAGACGCTGCCGAGCCGCATGCCGTTCGTGCTGCTGAACGGCGCATCGGGCATCGCGGTGGGTCTCGCGACCGAGATTCCGTCCCACAACCTGCGCGAGGTCGCGGCGGCGGCGGTCGCGTTGATCCGCAATCCGAAGCTCACGCACGCGGAGCTGATGAACCTGATCCCCGGCCCGGACTTCCCGGGCGGCGGCCAGATCATCTCGAGCGACACGGAGATCGCGGCGGCCTATGAAACCGGCCGCGGCAGCCTGAAGGTACGCGCGCGCTGGAAGATCGAGGATCTCGCGCGCGGCCAGTGGCAGCTCGTCGTCACCGAGCTGCCGCCGAACACGTCGGGCCAGAAGGTGCTCGAGGAAATCGAGGAACTTACCAATCCGAAGCTCAAGCTCGGCAAGAAGACGCTCACGCCCGAGCAGCTCAACACCAAGAAGGCGATGCTCGACCTGCTCGACGCGGTGCGCGACGAGTCGGGCAAGGAAGCGGCGGTGCGGCTCGTGTTCGAGCCGAAGTCGCGCACGATCGACCAGACCGAATTCGTGAACACGCTGCTCGCGTATACGAGCCTCGAGTCGAACGCGACACTGAACCTCGTGATGATCGGCGCCGACGGCCGGCCAGGCCAGAAGGGGCTGCTGACGATCCTCGACGAATGGGTGAAGTTCCGCCAGCTCACGATGACGCGCCGCTGCCGCCATCGTCTCGCGAAGGTCGACGACCGCATCCACATCCTCGAAGGGCGGATGATCGTCTTCCTGAACATCGACGAGGTGATCCGCATCATCCGCGAGTCGGATGAGCCGAAGGCTGCGCTGATGAGCGCGTTCGGCCTGAGCGACCGCCAGGCCGAAGACATCCTCGAAATCCGCCTGCGTCAGCTCGCGCGGCTCGAGAAGATCAAGATCGAGAAGGAACTCGAGGCGCTGCGTGACGAGAAGGCGAAGCTCGAGGAACTGCTCGCGAACGAAAGCGCGATGAAGCGGCTGATGATCAAGGAGATCGAGGCCGACGCGAAGCAGTACGGCGACGATCGCCGCACCCTGATCCAGCAGGAAAAGCGCGCGACGTTCGAGGCGAAGGTCGTCGACGAGCCGGTGACGGTCGTCGTGTCGCAGAAGGGCTGGGTGCGTGCGCTGAAGGGTCACGGGCTCGACCCGGCCGGCTTCTCGTTCAAGGCAGGCGATCACCTGTATGCGGCATTCCAGTGCCGCACGCCCGATCGACTGATCGCGTGGGGCAGCAGCGGCCGCGTGTACTCGGTCGACGTGTCGGTGCTGCCGGGCGGGCGCGGCGACGGCGTGCCGGTGACGTCATTGATCGAGCTCGAATCGGGCTCGCACCTGATGCACTACTACGCAGCGCCGGCCGACCAGCAACTGCTGCTCGCGTCGAGCAACGGCTTCGGCTTCCTCGCGAAGGTCGGCGACATGGTGAGCCGCGTGAAGGCCGGCAAGTCGTTCATGACCATCGATGCGGGCGCGGTGCCGCTCGCGCCGATGCCCGTGCTGCCGAACGCAACGCAGGTCGCGTGCCTGTCGAGCGGCGGTCGACTGCTGGTGTTCGGGATGGACGAGATGAAGACGCTGTCGGGTGGCGGTCGCGGCGTGATCCTGATGGCGCTCGACGACAAGGAAACGCTCGTGCAGGCGCTCGCGATCGACCCGGCCGGCGTCGTGCTGATCGGCACCGGCCGCGGCGGCAAGGCGCAGGACGAAACGCTGTCGTACGCGGGGCTCGCGCCGCACGTCGGCAAGCGTGCGCGCAAGGGCCGCGCGCCGGAAACGAAGCTCAAGGTCGTCAGCGAGCTGCGTCCGCTGCTCGGCTGACGCCGCATCCGTTGGCCGGCTCGACCGGTATCGAAGGCCGCACCTCCGCTTCGGCGGGCGTGCGGCCGATTCTTTTTTGCGCGACGCATCCAGGCAAGCGCGAGTGGCGCCATCACGCGGAACTTGCAAAATATTGTGAAATTCCGCCAGGGGTCTGAACCGAGCGGCGGCGCGCGGGTCGAACGTCGCTCGAGACCGCGCGTGACGCGGCTGTTCGTTGCACTTAACTCATACCAGGATTGCCGCCATGTCCCACGCTGTTGCCGTCGCGCTGTTTCTTCATCTGCTGGCCGTCGCCGTGTGGGTGGGCGGGATGGTCTTCGCGCACTTCTGCCTGCGCCCGGCGCTGTCCGACCTGACGCCGCAGTTGCGACTGCCGCTGATCGAGGGCGTGTTCGGCCGATTCTTCAACTGGGTGTCGGGGTCGGTGATCGTGATCCTGCTGTCCGGCGGTTTCCTGCTCACGGCATTCGGCGGCGCGCACGCGACGTGGACGCTGCATGCGATGGCGGGGCTCGGTGTCGTGATGATGCTGATCTTCGGCCACATCCGCTTCGCGCTGTTCCCGCGCATCCGCCGCGCGGTGCAGGCGCAGAACTGGCCGGACGGCGCGCGCGCGGTGAACACGGTGCGCCTGCTTGTCGTCGTCAACCTCGTGCTCGGCGTCGTGACGATTGGCGCAGCCGTGCTGTCGCGCGGCCTCTGAGCGCGAACGCCTGACCTTGCGGCGCCGTTCGGCGCGCGCCGCCGGCGCGATGCCGCGCGCCGCTATGCGGCCAGCATCGCGTCGAGCAGCCACGCGCCGGCCGGGCCGAGCGGCCGGTTGCGCGACCACACCGCATCGACCCGCACGCGGCGCGGCCAGCCACGCGAGCGCAGCTCGCAGAGGCGCTCGCCCGCGAAGTGCTCGACCATCCAGCGCGGCAGCTCGGCCCAGCCGAACCCCAGCACCGCCATCTCCAGCAGCATCAGGTAGCTCGGCGCGAGCCAGCGCTGCGTGCCGATGACGATCCGGTCGTCGGCGCCGCGATCCTCCGGTTTCACATACGTGTTGAGGCGCAGCTCGCGCGCGTCGCGCAGCGCAGCATGCGGCACGTCAGCGTCGCCGTAGGCGGCCAGCGCGTGCGTGCGCCCGACGAACAGGCCGATGTCCGATTCCTCCGCCACCGTCGCCGCGCCGATATCGGGCGGGTAGGCGGCGCGCGCGGCCATCAGCCCGAGCTGGGCGCGGCCCTGCTGGATCAGGTCGAGCACGTCCTCGTGTTCGGCAATCTGGCATTCGAGTTCCAGCGTCGGAAAGCGCCGCTCGAGCGCCATCAAGGTTTCCTCGTAACGCTTCGATTGATACGTATCGGACACGACGAGCGTCAGCCGTGCTTCCTCGCCCTGCGCGAGCCGCGCGGCGGTGCGGTCGATCGCCGCGCCGGCCTCCAGTGCGCGCTGCACCTGCGGCAGCAGCGCACGTCCGGCGTCGGTCAGCGTCGGTGCGCGCGTCGAGCGGTCGAACAACTGCACGCCGAGATCGATCTCGAGGTTCGCGATCGCTTCGGACACCGTCGACTGGCGCTTGCCGAGCTTGCGCGCGGCGGCCGTGAACGAGCCGAGCAGCGCGGCTTCGGCGAAGGCGAGCAGGGCTTCGGGGGCGTGGCGCATGCGCGGGTCTCACGGCGTTATATCGGTAAAACCGATGATATCAAACTGGATTCATGCATTTACGCCGATCAAAATGGCCGGCATACGCTTCACAAACGAACTGGAGGGACCCATGAAACAGATGAACAAGACGGTGACGGAGCGCCTCGTTCACGCGCTGACGTTCGAACTGGTGGCGATCGCGCTGTGCGCGCCGATCGGAGCGTGGTTGCTCGACATGCCGGTGTCGCACGTCGGCGTGCTGACGGTGATGGTGTCGCTGATCGCGATGGCCTGGAACATGACGTTCAACACGCTGTTCGACCGTTTCGAGCGCCGCGCCGGCCTCACGCGCACGCTCGGGATGCGGATCGCGCACGCGGTCGTGTTCGAACTCGGCCTGGTCGCAATGGTGGTGCCGGTTGCCGCGTGGTGGCTGAACGTGAGCCTGGTCGAGGCGCTGCTGCTCGACCTCGGCATCGTGCTGTTCTTCCTGCCGTACACGTTCTGCTTCAACCTCGCGTACGACGCGTTGCGTGCACGCTGGGTCGCACGCCGCGTCGCCGTGCAGGCGAGTTGAACGGCCAGCCGTCGGTGGTGGTGGAGGGTGTGCCGTCAGTGCGCGATGGCGGCCCATAACAGCCACGCGCCGCACACGATCGCGACCGCACCATAGACGGCGTACACGGGCACCTTGAAGCGCGTGAAGCACAGCGTCGCAAACGCGCCCGTGAGCCAGTAGACGGGATCGGCCGGTTCGCGGTGGAGGATCCTCACGACGGCGACGACGAGAAAACCCGTCGTTGCCGCGCGCAGCAGGCGCATCCCGTGCTCGAAGCGCGAATGGCGCTTGAGCCGGAGCAGATGGTTCTGCGCGAACGCGACGAGACACCCCGACGGAATGAACAGTGCGGCGGTCGCGAGCAGCGCGCCGGTCCAGCCGTCGGTCAGGTAGCCGAGGAACGGCACGACGTTCAGCAGCGGGCCGGGCGACACCGGCGACAGCGCGAACGCGAGCGTGAAGTCGTGATCGGAGATGCCGGTGGCCGGCGACACGAACAGCGTCTTGAGCACGGGCAGCGCGGAGAAGCCGCCGCCGAACAGCGTCATGCCGGCGCCGGCGAGCCGCGGCCACAGCAGCGTCTCCTGGTAGTCGCCGGGCAGCGGCAGCGCGAACAGCGCGACGAGCGCGGCGAGCAGCACGAGCAGGTTGCGGTCGCGTTTCGACAGCGTGAAGTCGACCGATGCGTGTTGCGGCGGCCCGGTCAGCCAGCCGGCTGCAAACGCAGCGAAGAGAATCCCGACGAAGGCGGCCGGACTATGCGCGAAAGCGAGCAGAATCGTCGATAGCGCGGCGATTGCCTGTTCGAGCCGTGTGCTCGCGAGCGTGCGCAACTGCTTGACCCACGTGACGCCGATCAGCGCGGCGAGCACCATCCCGAAGTGATTGATCAGCATCGGCGCGGCAAGCGAGCGCACGATCGGCGTGCGGTAGAAGATCGCGAACAGCGTCATCAGCAAGGAGAACGGCAGCACGCTCGCGATGCCGGCGATCCATGCGCCGGTGCGGCCGTGCAGCGTCTGGCCGACCTGCACCGCGACATTGCAGCCGACGGGGCCTGGCACGAGCCATGCCAGGGCGACGAGATCGGCGAACACGTGCGGCTCGATGCGCTGCAACCGGTCGACGTAGTGGCGTTCGAGCTGCGCCATCATCGAAAGCCCGCCCCAGGACACGGCGGAAATGCTGGCCACGACCTTGAACAAGGCCCAAAGGGATGCCTGTGCCTGTTCGACACGTTCGGCCGCTTCGACTTCGACGGTTGTCATGACTGTGCTGTTGGCGCTGGGCCTGGTCTCGCGCGTGGAAACGTGCCGGCGGCCCGCCGACACGATGGCCCTCCCGATTGTCCGCCGCGCATCGTGACACTGCCATGCGCGAAAACGCTAGTTCATGAACTAAACAACCGGATCGGAAACCGAAATAATCGGTGTGCGGCGCAACATTGCCGCGCGGGCTGCGGACTCAGGCGCCCGTGCTGCCGGTCGCGCGGTGCGTGAGGACGTTCGGCAGGTCGCCGCGCACGCCGAAGCGTGCGATCAGCGCGGGGACCGCGTCGGCCGGCACGGGGCGCGAGAACAGGAAGCCCTGCGCCTCGATCTCGCCGAGCGCGGACAGCCATGCGATCTGCTCCTCGGTTTCGGTGCCCTCGACGACGACCGTCAGGCCGAGCGAGCGCGCAAGATGCACGATCGACGACACCATCACGCACACGCTGCGATCGTTCGGGATCGCCTGCACGAACGAGCGGTCGACCTTCAGCGTATCGACGGAGAAGCGGTGCAGGTACGACAGCGACGAATACCCGGTACCGAAATCGTCGAGCGCGACCCGGATGCCGAGCTTCTTCAACGCGACGATCTTCTCCGAGACGAGCTCCGGATATTCCATCATCGCGGTTTCGGTGATCTCGATTTCGAGCCGGTTCGCCTCGATGCCGGTGTCCTGCAGCGCCTGCGAAATCGTCTCGATCAGGTCGCCGCGCCAGAACTGCACCGGCGAGATGTTGACCGCGAGCGTCAGCGTGTCGTGGCCATCGTCGCGCCAGCGCGCGATCTGTTCGCACGCGGTGCGGATCACGAAGTCGCCGATGGGCACGATCAGGCCCGTCGATTCGGCAATCGAAATGAATTCGTTCGCGGAGATGATCCCGTGCTCGGGGTGATCCCAGCGCGCGAGCGCCTCGAAGCCGGTGATCGTGCGGTGCGTCAGGTCGATCTTCGGCTGGTAAGCGAGGAACAGTTGCCCCTCGGCGAGCGCGACGCGCAATTGCTGTTCCCAGCGCATCAGGTGGTCCGCGCGATGCGACAGGTGCGGCGCGTAGAACTGGTAGCAGTTCTTGCCCGCGTCCTTCGCGCTGTACATCGCGAGATCGGCCTTCTTCAGCAGGTCGATCTCGCTTTCGTTCGCGACGGTGTGCAGCGCGATGCCGATGCTCGCGTGCAGCACGAACGAACTGCCGCGCACGTCGAACGACTCGGCGAACATCCGGATGATCGCTTCCGCGAGCCGCACCGCGCGCCGTTCGACGTCGTCGCCCTTCATCACGACGACGAACTCGTCGCCGCCGATCCGTGCAAGCGACCCCTCGTCGCCGACGGCATCCGACAGGCGCGACGCGGTCATCTGCAGCACGATGTCGCCGGCGTTGTGGCCGAGGGTGTCATTGACGGTCTTGAAGTTGTCGAGGTCGATGAACAGCAGGCCCAGCCGCGACAGGCTGGCCGGCATCGACACGTCGTTGCGCAGCCCGCGCAGCGTCGCGTAGCGGTTCGCGAGGCCGGTGAGGAGGTCGTATTCGGCGAGCTGGGTCATCTCGCGCTCGCGGCCGAGCAGCTTGCCGATCAGCCCCGTCGCGACGCCGAAGAACGCGAGCATCGCGAGCGTGATGAAGCTCGTCATCAGCAGATAGACGTTGCGCGTGTGGTAGTAGTCCGCGAATTCTTCGGACTGCGACAGCCCGACCATCACCGCGAGCGGGTAGCCGTCGAGGTGGCGGTACGACACGATGCGCGTCACGCCGTCGATCGGGTCGATGATCGTGCCCGTCACGCGCTCGGAGATCGGGTAGACGCCCGATGCGGAGAACGCGCCGGGTGCGTTGTTGAGCGAGCCGGTGCGCCGCGCGAGCACGGCGCCCGTGTCGGACACCACGGCGATCACGCCTTCCTTGCCGATCGCCGCGTTGTTGTAGAAATCGTTCGTGAAGTAGCTCGGGTCTTCCGACACCACGACGATGCCCGCGAAGCTGCCGTCCGGATTGTTCAGGCGCCGCGTCATCTGCAGCGTCCAGTGGCTCGACACGCGGCCGAGCACGGGCTTGCTGATGTACAGGCGGTCGTCGTTGTGTGCGAGGTGGACCTTGAAGTGCTCGCGGTCGGCCAGGTTGATCGGCTTCGGATGGAGTTCGGCCGTGTTCGCGAACAGGATGCCCTTCGCGTTGACGAGCGAAACCTGGATCAGCGTGTCGCTCGGCACGACGCCTTTTTCGACCGCGCTCGCGAGGTTGAAGCGCGCGGGCGATTTCTCGAATTCGAACTTGACGAAGCGGGTGATCTGGTCGACCTGGTGGATCGCCTTGACCGTGTGCTGTTCGAGCGCCGACGACAGGATCGCCGCCGAGGCCGCCGCTTCCTTGTACGCGCTGTCCTTTTCGACCGACAGCCGCGCGACGATCACCGCCCACAGCAGCGCAAGCGCCAGCATCCCGAGCAGCGGGATCGCGAACAGCGCGCGCCGGCGCGACTTGCGCGGCGCGCGCAGCGGTCGGGTCGGCGGCGTGTGGTTTGACCGGGCGGAGCTCATCTGAGAGGGCGGCGTCCTGCTCGCATGCGTCATCCGTCTGGATGGCTGGCTATGGTTCGGGTTGTCCCGACGTCTGTTCGTTCGCGGGACACGCAACCATGGACAGACCTCCGAAACAACGGATTAGGCCCGATATTACTGGCTGGAACGCTTTTGCGATAGTTGGGCGAATCGTAGGGGCGCCGGACGGGCCGGCGCCATCGCACATCGCGAAATGTTAAACAGGAGACCGGAAGGTGCCGTCGACGACCGTGACGACGTGGCCGCCGATCCACGTGGTGCCGTCTTCGTCATAACTGACGGAGATGCGGCCGTCGCGGCCGATCGCCGTACCCTGGCGGGCCGTATACGACTGGCCGGGGCGGCGCTCCTGCCGCGTCAGCAACCCGGCCAGCGCGGCGTTGGCGCTGCCGGTGACCGGGTCCTCGCCGAAGCCGAAGTTGCCGCCCGTCATCAGGCAGCGGATTTCGAATGTCGCGGGGCCGCCTTCGGCATGCGGCGCGTAGACGGCGAGGCCGTCCACGCCATAGCGGCGCGTGAGTGCCTCCAGCGCGGCCGGATCGGGCGACAGGCCGACGCACGCGTCGGCCGACTTCAGTCGCACGACCAGCCACGGCGCGCCGTTGTCCACCGCACACGGCTCGGCATCCAGGTCGATCGCGTCACTGCGCAACGCGGCAGCCAGCGCCGCGTAGTCCGAACGGTCGAGCGGCGTGACGCGGGCAGGCGGCGCGGCGAACGCCCAGCCGCCGGCCTGCTCGCGCAGCGCGACCCGGCCGACCCCGCACTGCTGGATCAGCCGGCCCGGCGTGCGTGGCCGCGCGCCGCTTTCCAGGAACGCATGTGCGGTGCCGAGCGTCGGGTGGCCGGCGAACGGCAGTTCACCGGCCGTCGTGAAGATCCGCACGCGGTAGTCGGCGTCCGGATCGGTCGGCGTGCAGACGAACGTCGTTTCCGACAGGTTCGTCCAGCGGGCGATCTCGAGCATGGCGTCGTCGCCGAGCGAATCGGCGTCGAACACGACGGCGAGCGGGTTGCCCTTGAACGGCACCGACGTGAAGACGTCGACCTGCTTGAAGCGGACGAGACGACCGGTCATATTGATGCGCCCGTTACGCGACTTCGGCGATCAGTTCGATCTCGACGCACGCGCCGAGCGGAATCTGCGCGACGCCGAACGCCGAACGCGCGTGCTTGCCTGCGTCGCCGAACACTTCGGCGATCAGTTCCGACGCACCGTTCGTCACGATGTGCTGTTCGGTGAAGTCGAGCGTCGAGTTGACGAGGCTCATCAGCTTCACGATGCGCGTGACCTTGTTCAGGTCGCCCGTGTGCGCGTGCAGCGTCGCGAGCAGGTCGATCGCGATCGAGCGTGCGGCCGCCTTGCCGTCTTCCGTCTGCAGATCCGCGCCGAGCTTGCCGGCCCAGACCTTGCCGTCCTTCTTCGCGATGTGGCCCGACAGGTAGACCGTGTTGCCGCTTTGCGCGCTCATCACGTAGGCGGCGGCGGGTGCGCCGGCGGTCGGGAGTTCGATGCCGAGCGACTTCAGTTTGTCGTAGACGTTAGCCATGTGTTCGATTCCTCGTTGAGAGTCGTGACAGGAAAAAGGGGATCAGAGACGCTCGCGCAGCAGCTTGCCGAGGCGCGCGACGCCTTCCTCGATCTTCTCCGGCGGCACCGTTACGAACGACAGGCGCAGCGTGTTCTGCTGCGGGTCGTTCGCGAAGAACGGCGCACCCGGCACGAAGGCGACGTGGTTGGCGACCGCGGCCTCGAGCAGCTTCATGCTGTCGATCTGCGCGGGCAGGTTGACCCAGATGAACATGCCGCCGTCCGGACGGTTCCACGTGACGCCTTCTGGCATGTGGCGCGCGAGCGACGCGAGCATCGCCTCGCATTGCGCGCCGTACAGCTGGCGGATCGTCGGGATGTGTTCGTCGAGGAAGCCGTCCTTGATCACTTCGTGCGCGATGCGCTGCGTGAGCGTCGGCGTGTGCAGGTCGGTGGCCTGCTTGGCCTGCACGAGCTTGAAGTGGAGTTCCTCCGGGGCAATGATGTAGCCGATCCGCAGGCCCGGCGCGAGCACCTTCGAGAACGTGCCGAGGTGCACGATATGGTCGGGCGCCATCGACAGCATCGTCGGCAGCGGTTCGCCCTGGTAGTTCAGTGCGCCGTACGGGTCGTCTTCCAGCACCGGGAACGGGCTCGACTGCGCGAACGCGGCGAGCGCGCGACGGCGCTCGACGGGCAGGCGGCGGCCGGTCGGGTTCTGGAAGTTCGGCTGCGCGTACAGCAGGCGCGCACCTTGCGTCAGGTCGGGCGTGAGGCCTTCGGGCAGCAGGCCCAGCTCGTCGGTCGGCACCTGCACGTAGCGCGGCTCGTACAGCGAGAACGACTGCAGCGCGCCGAGGTAGGTCGGGGTTTCGACGAGGATCGGGCTGTCCGGATCGATCAGCGCCTTGCCGAGCAGGTCGAGCGCCTGCTGCGAGCCGGTCGTGATCAGCACCTGCGACACGCGCACGCTGTAGCGCTCGGCGATCCATTCGCGCAGCGGCAGGTAGCCTTCGGTTGCGCTGTACTGGAGTGCGGCGGCGGGCGCATCGCGCAGCACGCGGTCGGCCGCGGCGCGCATGCGTTCGGCCGGGAACGTCGCGGGAGCGGGCAGGCCGCCTGCGAACGAGATGACCTCGGGGCGTTCCGTGACCTTCAGGATCTCGCGGATCGCAGAGCTCGTCAGCTTGCGGGCGCGTTCGGAAAGCTGCCAGTGCGGCGGATGCAGGTCGCTCGGATTCATAGTCTCCTCGTTCGGATATCGTGGTCAGTCAAGAAAGGTCGATCGGGCTGATCGCGTCGACGCGGCCGGGTGGGCGCGCGGGAGCGCGATCGGGCCGTCGCGGCCGGGTGGGCAAAACCGTTCAGGCAAAACGAACATTATGGCGCACCTCATCAACCGGCGCGAGCGGCGCGCGGGGCCGTGGCCACCGCCGAGCGCCGGCCCAGCATCACGGTCGCGATCACGGCGGCCGCGAACAGCCAGGTCGACGGCGTCACCGTCTCGCCGAACAGCAGCGCGGAAAAGGCGATCGTGAAGAAGATCTGCAGCAGCTGCACCTGGCCGACCCGCGCGATGCCGCCCATGGCGAGCCCGGCGTACCACGCGAAAAAGCCGATGAATTGCGAAAAAAGGGTCACGTAGCCGAATGCAAGCCACGTGCGCAACGCGAGCGGGGCAGGGTGCGCGACGTGCTGCGTCCACGCGAGCCAGCCGACCGGCAGCACCAGGAACGGCGCGGACACGACGAGCGCCCAGCAGATCACCTGCCAGCCGCCGATCTGGCGCGCGAGGCGCGCGCCTTCCGCGTAGCCGAGCGCGCCGATGCCGACCGCGACGAGCATCAGTGCGTCGCCGGCCTGCACCGTGCCGCCGCCGTCACGCAGCGCGAACGCGATCACGAGCGCGCTGCCCGCCAGCGCGCTGGCCCAGAACGCCTTCGACGGCCGCTCGTGCGACAGCCACGCCGCGTACAGCGCGACGAACAGCGGCTGCAGCCCGTTGACGACCGCGCCGTGCGAGGCCGGCACGGTTTTCATCGCCCAGGCGGAGAACACCGGATACGCGATGATCACGCCGGCCGACACGACTGCGAGGCTTTTCAGCTGCGCGCGGGTCGGCAGCCGTTCGCGGCGCCACCACAGCAGCAGGCCGGCCGGCACCGACGCGGCGAGCGCGCGGCCGAGCCCGTTCAGCAGCGGGTTGAGTTCGGAGACGACGATACGCGTCATCGGCAGCGTCAGGCTGAAGATCATCACGCCGATGAGGCCGAGCAGCATGCCCCGGGTTTCGCGCGAATTCATGAAATGGGTGTCTCCGTAATGCGGGGTTCGTGTAATCGGGGGGGGGCGGCAGGGGCGTTCAGCGCAGCGTGCGTGCGCCCTGCGGCGTGTCGAATTCGGCGACGAGCGCCGGCGGGCCGTCGCCGGTGTCGAGGTCGAGCAGATGGCCGGCGCCGAGCCAGTCGAGCTGCTCGCGGATGACGTCCGCATGCGGGTGGATGCCCTTGAGCGCTTTCAGTGCGACGCCGTCGTTCGGCAGTGATTCGGCCGGATGGCGCGGGCTGTCCCACTGGATCAGCGATGGCACGAGGCCGTCGCCGACGCCTTGCCACGCGGGAAACGCGCCGTCGTCGGGCACCGTGAGACCCCAGCTCAGGTCGCCGCGCCGCATCGCGACGACCGGCGCGATGCGCGCCGGGTACTGGCTTTGCCACATCGCGAGCTGGCGCGGGCGGTCGACGCGCGCGACCCAGTGAGCGAGAAACGGGCCCTGCGCGAGCCGTGCGTGCATCGCCGGATCGTCGAGCGCGAACAGCCGCGCGCGCGGCGGCGTGGCGCCGTCGTCCGGGGCGGGTGCGTCGGGGTCGATCGCGATCACTTCGAGGTAGAGCCCGCCCCAGGCGCCGAACAGCGCATTGTGGGTCCGCATCAGCGGGTGGCGGCCGCCGCCGGCCGGCTCGATGCCGAGCGAAGCGGCGACATGGCGCACGCCTTCGTCGAGCGTGCGCGCGGCGATCACGAGATGGTCGAGGGTCAGGGAGCGGGCTGGCATGAACGTCGGTCGGGAAGCGAAAGTGTCATGGTGGGCGGGCGATGCGCCGGACGGTTGCGGAACCGGCCGGTGCCCGGGCCGCGATGCAGGCCCGGCGGCGCGGCACCGCGTGCGGCAAGGCCGCGACGGCAGCCGCACGATCGCCATTCGTGCCAACTGTAATCGTCGGCACCGGCACAGTAACGGTACAATCGGCGCGATAGCCTTCGGTACAGTTGGAGCAGCCACCACCCATGTCCACCGTCCCACTCGCCCAGATTCCCGCGCCGCACGATACGGCCACGCTCACGCTCGTCGACCAGCTCGTCCAATGGGCGCGGCGCCGAATCGACGAACGCGTGTTCCGGCCCGGCATGCGGATGCCGTCGATCCGCAAGCTCGCGCTCGACAAGAGCGTGTCGCGCTTTACCGTGGTGGAGGCGTACGAACGGCTCGTCGCGCAGGGCTACCTCGACTCGCGGCGCGGCTCGGGTTTCTACGTGCGCGAGCGCACGGCCACCGGCCCGCAGCCGGCCGACAACGTGGTGCGCGTGGCCGAGGCCGCGCCCGTGCACAACACGATCGACGTCGTCTGGCTGCTGCGCAACATGCTGCACACCGTCAGTCCGGAAAAAGGGCCGGGTCTCGGCTACTTGCCGGGCCGCTGGCTCGACGGCGAGCTGATCACCGGCGCGCTGCGCGCGCTCGGGCGCCAGTCCGGCGCGCAGATGCTCGGTTTCGGCACCGCGCAGGGCTTCCTGCCGCTGCGCCAGCAATTGCAGACGCGGCTCGCGGAAGTCGAGATCGGCGCGAAGCCCGAGCAGCTCGTGCTGGTGTCGGGCATCACGCAGGCGATCGACCTGATCTCGCGGATCTACGTGCGGCCCGGCGATGCGGTGATCGTCGGCGATCCCGCGTGGTTCCAGATGTTCGGCCGCTTCGCGTCGCAGGGCGCGCAGCTGGTCGGCATGCCCTATACGCCCGACGGCCCCGACCTCGACGCGCTGGAAACGCTCGTGCAGATGTGGCGGCCGAAGATGCTCGTGATCAATTCGGTGCTGCAGAACCCGACCGGCACGTCGCTGTCGGCCGCGCAGGCGTTCCGGATCCTGAAGCTCGCGGAGGCGTACGACTTCCTCGTCGTCGAGGACGACGTGTACGGCGACCTGTGCCCGCCGAGCTATCCGGCCACGCGGCTCGCGAGTCTCGACCAGCTGAAGCGCGTGATCTACCTGGGCAGCTATTCGAAGACGCTCGCGGCGAATTTGCGGGTCGGCTATGTCGCCTGCGCACCGGAGATCGCGAAGGCGGTCACCGACCAGAAAATGCTGGTCGGCATGACGACGCCGGAGCTCAACGAGCGCGTCTTGTACAAGATCCTGACCGAAGGGCATTACCGGCGCCACGTCGAGCGGCTGCGCGCGCGGCTCGACGGCGTGCGCGACAAGACCGCGCGGATGCTCGAGCGTACCGGGTTGCGGCTCTTCACGATGCCGGCGGCGGGGATGTTCCTGTGGGCCGACACGGGCGTCGATTCGGACGCGCTCGCGGCCGCCGCGCACGAGGAAGGGTTCCTGCTGACGCCGGGGAGCCTGTTCTCGCCGCAGCAGTCGTCGTCGACCTGGACGCGCTTCAACGTCGCGAACTGCGGCGATCCGGCACTGCCGGGGTTTCTCGCGCGCTATATCGAAGCGGCGGCGCGGCGCGCGTCGTGACGGGGGGGCGGCAGGCCGCCCCTTGAAATCCGCTCGCCCGTCCCCAGATACCCGCGCGAACCGCTTGCGCCAGGCGGTCGTCCTTGACGGGCCCGCCGGCATCGCGCGCCGGCCGCCCGCGCCACACCATTCAAGTTCATGTAAGAGGAAACAGCATCCATGGCACACGAAACGATGAGCTTTCAGGCAGAGGTCAAGCAACTCCTCCACCTGATGATTCATTCGCTCTACAGCAACAAGGAAATCTTCCTGCGCGAACTGGTGTCGAACGCGTCCGACGCGGCCGACAAGCTGCGTTTCGAAGGGCTCGCGGACAACGCGCTGTACGAGAACGATCCGAACCTGCGCATCCGCATCGGCTACGACAAGGCCGCGCGCACGATCACGATCGACGACAACGGCATCGGCATGAGCCGCGACGAGGCGATCGCGAACCTCGGCACGATCGCGCGTTCGGGCACCAAGGAATTCTTCACGAAGCTGTCCGGTGACCAGCAGAAGGACGCAGCGCTGATCGGCCAGTTCGGCGTCGGCTTCTACTCGGGCTTCATCGTCGCGGACAAGATCACCGTCGAGACGCGCCGCGCGGGCCTGCCGGCGAACGAAGCCGTGCGCTGGGAAAGCGCGGGCGAGGGCGATTTCACGATCGACGCGATCGAGCGCGCGCAACGCGGCACGACGATCACGCTGCACCTGCGCGAAGGCGAGGACGAACTGCTGTCGTCGCACCGCTTGAAGTCGATCATCCAGAAGTATTCCGATCACATCGCGCTGCCGATCCTGATGCAGAAGGAAGAGTGGGATCAGGAAAAGGGCGAGATGGTCCTGAAGGACGAGGACGAGACCGTCAACCAGGCGAGCGCGCTCTGGACGCGTTCGAAGAGCGACGTCACCGACGAGCAGTACACGCAGTTCTACCAGCATATCGCGCACGACCACCAGGATCCGCTCACGTGGACGCACAACCGCGTCGAGGGCCGCAGCGAATACACGCAGCTGCTGTTCGTGCCGGCGCATGCGCCGTTCGACCTGTGGAACCGCGATTACCGCGGCGGCCTGAAGCTGTACGTGAAGCGCGTGTTCATCATGGACGACGCCGAGCAACTGCTGCCGCAATACCTGCGCTTCGTGAAGGGCGTCGTCGATTCGGCCGACCTGCCGCTGAACGTGTCGCGTGAAATCCTGCAGGAAAGCCGCGACGTGAAGGCGATCCGCGAAGGCGTGACCAAGCGCGCGCTGTCGATGCTCGAGGAACTCGCGAACGCGGAAGAGGACGCCGGCAAGGAGAAGTACAAGACGTTCTGGAGCGCGTTCGGCCAGGTGCTGAAGGAAGGTCTGGGCGAGGATCACGCGAACCGCGAGCGGATCGCGAAGCTGCTGCGCTTCGCCTCGACGCACGGCGACACCGACGCGCAGGACGTGTCGCTCGCCGACTACGTGTCGCGCATGAAGCCCGAGCAGAGCAAGATCTACTACGTGACTGCCGATACGTGGCAGGCCGCGAAGAACAGCCCGCACCTGGAAGTGTTCCGCAAGAAGGGTGTCGAGGTGCTGCTGCTGACCGATCGCGTCGACGAATGGATGCTGTCGTTCCTGCATGAATTCGACGGCAAGCCGCTCGCGAGCGTGGCCCGCGGCGATCTCGACCTCGGCGAGCTGAACGACGAGGAAAAGAAGGCGCAGGAGCAGGCGGGCGAGGCGATCAAGCCGGTCGTCGAGAAGATGAAGGAAGCGCTCGGTGACAAGGTGAAGGAAGTGCGCGTCACGTTCCGCCTGACCGATTCGCCGTCGTGCCTCGTCGCGGACGATAACGACATGAGCGGTTACCTGCAGCGGATGCTGAAGGCGGCCGGCCAGAACGCGCCGGCGATGCAGCCGATTCTCGAGATCAATCCTGAGCACGCGCTCGTGAAGCAGCTGAACACCGACAGCGCCAACTTCGGCGACTGGTGCCACCTGCTGTTCGATCAGGCGTTGCTGGCCGAAGGCGGGATGCTCGACGATCCGGCGAGCTTCGTGAAGCGGACCAACGCGCTGCTGCTGTCGCGCTCCGCGTGAACGCGCGGATGCGATTCGACGGCGCACGGGCGGGCTGGCGCGAAACGCCCCGGCCCGGCTGCACGCTCGACCAGCGCGACTGGCTGACGCGCGGTGGTTCGTTGACCGCGCATCTGGCGCGGCTCGGCGGTGTGAGCGTGCGCGTGACGCGCGAGGCCGTCGACTGCGCGTGGTTCGACGAACCGGACGCGCTCGACAGTGCGCCGCGTGCGCCGATGTGGGTGCGCGAGGTGATCCTGTCGGTCGACGGCATGCCGTACGTCGTCGCGCACAGCATCGCGCCGCTCGCGGCCAGCAAGGGCGTGTGGCAGGCGATGCGGCGGTTGCGCACGCGGCCACTCGCGGAGCTCCTGTACAGCGATCCGCAAGTCGAGCGCTCCACGCTCGTCAGCCGGCGCGTGATCGCCGGTCATCCACTGTATGCGCTCGCGAGCCATGCGTTGCAGGGTGCGCGGGCGCCGCATGCGTTCGCCGCGCGGCGCTCGGTGTTCCAGCGGCACGGCAAGCCGTTGATGGTCACCGAGTGCATGCTGCCTGCGCTGTGGCGCCATCTCGATGCGCACGGCGACGGGCCGCGATCCGTCGGGCCGCGCGGGGCGGCGTGATGCTGCAGGGCTTTGGGCCGGTCGTCGGGCCGCATACGCACACGATGATCCTCGGCAGCTTTCCGGGCGAGGCGTCGCTCGATGCCGCGCAGTACTACGCGCATCCGCGCAACCAGTTCTGGCGGTTGCTCGGTGCCGTGCTCGGCGAGCCGGGGCTGCACGAGCTTGTGTACGACGCGCGGCTCGAGCGCGTGCTTTCGCACGGCATCGGCATCTGGGACGTCCTCGATGCGTGCCATCGACAAGGCAGCCTCGATTCTGCTATCCGGAATGCGAAGCCGAACGACTTTGCGTCGTTGCGCGAGCATGCGCCGTTGCTCAAGCGCGTGTGCTTCAACGGCAAGACGGCAGGGCGGTTTGCGGAGGTGATCGGCGAGGGCGGATACGACACGCTCGTGCTGCCTTCGTCGAGCCCGGCGAACGCGATGCTGTCGTTCGAGCAGAAGCTCGCCATCTGGCGGCAGATTCTTTCCTGAGATCGATTGCGCCGAGCGCCCTGGCCGGGCGCCGCCGCGCCATCCGCTTTGCGCGCCGGGCGTGTTTCACGCCCGCACGTCATCTCATTTGTCGCTCTGTCCTTTGCTGTTGTTCGCATGGAGCATGCCGTTGTCCTCCAGCTGCCAGGTCACCTAGGTGCCGCCGCGAATCCGCACGATCCACGCGCTTGCCGACCAGCATCGCCGCGACTTCGTCATGGCTCAGCCAATGGCGGGCCATGTTCGCCATGACGATGGTCAGCGGCTTGCTGATGCCGTGCCGTCGAACGCCTGTTGATCGGACGATTCGGCGGATATCGTCGCGCCGATCACTCGTCGTCGCCCCATCGCCACCGGGGCTTCTCGCCCTTGAGCAGGCACACTGCAATCAGCAGCGCGACCCACACCACGACGCAGGTGCCGTATGCAAGCGGCGAGCGTTGCGGCGGCACGAGCCACGCGGTGGCGAGGATCCCGATCGCGAACAGCAGCAACACGACCCATCCCTGCCATGCGACCGGCAACCCCCAGCCCCATCCGTAGCGCTTTGCCGGAAACCAGATCCTTTTGCCGTTCGAGTTCATGCGTCCTCCCTGGATCACCGAGTGCAGCGTAGCGCCAACCGGATTCGAAGTCATGCAGGGCATGCGGCACGGCCACCATCCCCCGCCAATGCTATCCTCTCGTCCGCTAAAACCAGCTTCACCCAGCGAGATTCACACATGACCCGACTGATCAAGCGCGCGTCCGCCGAGGCGCGCGCGTTCAAGCAACGCAAGCCGGCCGCCTACAACGGCTCCGAAAAGCTCCAGCCGCCGCGCGTGAAGCGCCGTCCGGAGATCGACGAACACGACGACGTGCCCGTCCTCGAGGCGCCGCGCAAGCCGCGCTTCGCACCCGTCACGTTCTCCGAAGAGCGCGGCGTGCGCTTCCTGCACTTCGGTACCGAATGGGTGCAGGGTGCGATGCGGATCTCGAAGCCGCTGCACATCGAGCTCGAATACGCGCAGCAGATGATGGCGTGGCTGCTGTTCCTCGAAACGCCCGAGCGGATCGTCCAGCTCGGGCTCGGCACCGGCGCGCTCACCAAGTTCTCGCACCGCTTCCTGCCGCACGCGAAGGTCGAGGCCGTCGAACTGAACCCGGCCGTGATCGTCGCGGCGCGCACGATGTTCGCGCTGCCGCCCGATGACGCACGCCTCGTCGTGCATGAAGCCGATGCATGGGATTTCGTCAACGATCCGGCCAACCGCGGCACGACGGGCGCATTGCAGATCGACCTGTACGACGCGACCGCCCGCGGCCCGGTGCTCGACAGCGTCGCGTTCTACCGCGCGGTGCGCGGCTGCCTCGCCGACGCGGGCGTCGCGACGATCAACCTGTTCGGCGACCATCCGAGCTTCGTGCGCAACATGAAGCACCTGAACGCGGCGTTCGACCATCGCGTGATCGCGCTGCCGGAAGTGCACGACGGCAACCGGATCGCGATCGCGTTCTCGGGCCCCGCGCTCGACGTGTCGTTCGCGCAGCTGGAAGCGCGCGCGAAGCTGATCGAGGACACGCTGAAGCTCCCCGCGCGCAAGTGGGTGAAAGCTTTGAAAGAAACGACCGGCGCACGCGAATCCTCGTTCGCGATCTGACGCTCATGCACCGGTCGCATGCCGGTGCAACCGCTTGACTGGGGGGCGGATCACCTCGGGTTCGCCCCTGCTTGACCGCTCGCTCGCGGCTCCTATACTGGCGCGAAGCCAGGGGAGCCGCAGCTTACCCGTTTTGCCCCTCCTCTCGCCGCCGTACCCGCTTGACAAGATCGATAACCGGGAAAGATGAGGAGACGTCATGGCTCACGATGCCGACGCCAATCGGGCCGCCAAGCGCTGGCTCTGGCTGCTGGTGCTGCCGCTGATCGCGATGGTCTGGGTGCCTTCGTACAGCAAGATCGAACCGCAATGGTTGGGTTTTCCGTTTTTCTACTGGTACCAGTTGTTGTGGGTGTTCATTAGCGCGGTGATCACCGCGTTCGTGTATTTCAAGACCAAGCACGCATGGAAGGCAGGCGGCACGCAGGGAGGTGCGCGATGAATCTCGGCGCGACCTTCGTCTTCGTACTCCTGTTCATCGGTGTCACCATACTCGGTTTTCTCGCCGCGAACTGGCGGCGCGGCGATCTCGCCCACCTCGACGAATGGGGGCTCGGCGGCCGCCGCTTCGGTACGATCGTCACGTGGTTCCTGCTCGGCGGCGACCTCTACACGGCCTACACGTTCGTCGCGGTGCCCGCGCTCGTGTTCGGCGCCGGCGCGATGGGCTTCTTCGCGTTGCCGTACACGATCCTGATCTACCCGTTCGCGTTCGTCGTGTTTCCGAAGCTGTGGAGCATCGCGAAGCGGCACGGCTACGTGACGGCCGCCGACTTCGTCAACGCGCGTTACGGCAGCCGGATGCTCGCGCTCGCGATCGCGGTGACGGGCATCCTCGCGACGATGCCGTACATCGCGCTGCAGCTCGTCGGCATCGAAGTCGTGATCGGCGCGCTGGGTTTCGACACGACCGGCTTCGTCGGCGACCTGCCGCTCATCATCGCGTTCGCGATTCTCGCCGCATACACCTACACGTCGGGGCTGCGCGCGCCCGCGATGATCGCGATCGTGAAGGACATCCTGATCTACATCACGATCGCGGCGGCGGTCATCGTGATCCCCGCGAAGCTCGGCGGCTTCAGCCACATCTTCGCGTCGGTGCCGCCGGCGAAGCTGCTGCTGAAAGCGCCCGATGCGACGAGCCTGAACGGCTACAGCGCGTATGCGACGCTCGCGATCGGCTCCGCGCTCGCGCTGTTCCTGTATCCGCACTCGGTCACGGCGATCCTGTCGTCGGCGTCGGGCAACTCGATCCGCCGCAACATGGCGATGCTGCCCGCGTACTCGTTCGTGCTCGGCCTGCTCGCGCTGCTCGGCTACATGGCGCTCGCGGCGGGCGTGAAGGACATGCCGCAGTACGCGCCGTACTTCAAGGCGTTCGGCCCGAACTTCGCGGTGCCCGCGCTGTTCCTCGAGTATTTCCCGTCGTGGTTCGTCGGCGTCGCGTTCGCGGCGATCGGCATCGGCGCGCTGGTGCCGGCGGCGATCATGTCGATCGCGGCCGCGAACCTGTACACGCGCAACATCCACCGCGAGTTCGTGAACCGCAACATGACGCACGATCAGGAGACGCACGTCGCGAAACTCGTGTCGCTGATCGTGAAGGTCGGCGCGGTCGCGTTCATCCTCGGGCTGCCGTTGACGTACGCGATCCAGTTGCAGCTGCTCGGTGGGATCTGGATCATCCAGACGCTGCCGGCGATCGTGCTCGGCCTGTACACGCGCGTGCTCGACCATCGCGGCCTGCTGGCCGGCTGGGCGGCAGGCATCGTGTGCGGCACGTGGATGGCGATTTCGCTGAAGCTGGCCAGCTCGATCTTCACGATCCACCTGTTCGGTCTCGCGATTCCCGGCTACGCGGCCGTGTGGTCGCTGGTCGTGAACCTGGTGGTGTCGGTGGCGGTGAGCGTGCTGGTGCGCATGATGGGCATGGCGCACGCGGAGGACCGCACGCGGCCGGAGGATTACCTCGACGTCGCCGAGGGCTGAACGCCTCCCGGCTGTTGCAGTTTCGACACGGCGCCCGCGACGCAAATCGCGGGCGTTTTGCATGGTCCGCCGTGAACGCCCCGTGCGGCCGTGCTTCCGTTTCCGTTGATCTCCAAGCGATTCTAGAATAGTCGCGCCGCGGCGAAAATCGGTGGAAGACCGATTGGAAGCTGCGCTTCCCGTTTGCCAGTATTGCGTCCCGCCCGGCCACGCCGGGTGATTCGATCTCGACACGATTCGACTACATGAGGGATGCAATGATGAAGATTGGGATGCTGGTGCTTGGCCTGTGGTGCGCCGCGCTTGCCGGTTGCGTGAACGCGTACTACCGGTGAGGCGAACGATGAGAGTCCTGTTGATGTGGGTGCTCGTCGCCCCGATCCTGCTCGCCGGCTGCGCGAACATGTATTACCGGTGATGGTGGGCCCGATGAAAACGATCTTGCCGGCCGCGCTGCTGTGCGCGATGCTCGCCGGCTGCATTTCAGTCTATGGTCCAGGACAGCGGTACGCGGCGCGCGATGCGCCGCCGCAGCGGCAGGATACGTCCGACGGCGCGCACGGCGCCGACGATGCGTCGGGCATCGTAATCGGCAATCGCAAGTATGACGAAGTATGGACGGCCGTCGCGCAGTTCTACGCGGACCACAAGCTCGCCGTGCGCGTCAGCGATCGCGACGCGGGGCTCCTGGCCGCCGCCTATGCCGATTATCCGAACGCAGGGAATTTCCTGGATTGCTCCGAGCTGAAGCAGACGTCCAACGTGACACACACGCTGAAGGTGGTGACGCGCATCGACGACGCCACGCAAGGCGTGGCCGTGTCGATCGACGTCGCGGGCACGGCCAGCGTGGTCGCGGCCGGCAAGCAGAAGAGCGCGCGCGTCGCGTGCCGCTCGAACGGCACGCTGGAGCGGGCGCTGGCGGAGGCGCTGCGCAAGTAGCGAGGCCGCCCGGATCACGGCGCTTGCGCGGCGGTCCGGGCGGCGCGCGTGCGTTACTGCCCCGCGCGTTTCGCGAGATCCTCGCGTTGCGAGAGATCTTCGACGTTGACCATCCAGTGCACGCCGAAACGATCCTTCGCCATGCCGAAGCCGAGCGCCCAGAACGTCTTGCCGAACGGCATCGTCACTTCGCCGCCGTCGGCGAGCGCATTGAACAGCTTCTGGCCTTCTTCGACCGTCGCCGGGTTCAGCGACAGCGAATAACCCGAATGCGTGCCGCCCGGCTGGCTGCAGTCGCCGTCCGAGCACATGATCATCGAGTCGCCGATCGTGAAGCTCGCATGCATCACCTTGTCGCCCATCTCCGGCGACATCGGGTAGTCGGGATTCGGCGGCGCGTCCTTGAAGTGCATCTTGAACATCGTCTTCGCGCCGAGCGCCTTTTCGTAGAACTGAAGGGCCTCTTCCGCGCGGCCGTAGAACGTCAGATACGGTTGGACCTGCATCGTTGTCTCCTGTTGGCCGGGCCGGCGTGTCGGTGCCGGCCCGGGTACTTCCAAGATTGACCGGGAAGAGCACGCCGGGATGCGGCCGGCGCACTCGTGACGTGGATTGTAGTGCGCGCGCTTGACGATGGAATGAAAAATAAAAACGGCCGCGAACACGAAGTTCGCGGCCGTTCGTCACGCTTGCTGACGGCTGTTGTCAGGCTTGCTGACAGTTCAACTGACAGCCGTCACGTGCAGCACGGTTCAGCGCAGTGCATCGATCAGCTTCTCGAGCTTCACCGCATCGGCGGCGAACACGCGGATGCCCTCGGCCAGTTTTTCCGTTGCCATCGCTTCGTCGTTCAACTGGAAGCGGAACGATGCCTCGTCGATGGCGACGCGCTCGGTCGGCTTGTCCTGCAGCGCGTCCGGCGACAGCTTGCGTGCCACCGTATCGTTGCTTTCCTGCAGCTTCTGCAGCAAATCGGGGCTGATCGTCAGCAGGTCGCAGCCCGCGAGCTCGGTGATCTGGCTCGTCGTGCGGAAGCTCGCGCCCATCACTTCGGTGTTGTAGCCGAACGTCTTGTAGTACGTGTAGATGCGTCGCACCGACTGCACGCCCGGATCGTTCGCACCGCCGTTCTTCGCTTCATCCCAGTCGGCCCCGGCCTGCTTCTTGTACCAGTCGTAGATGCGGCCGACGAACGGCGAGATCAGTTGCGCGCCGGCTTCCGCGCATGCGGCGGCCTGGACGAGCGAGAAAAGCAGGGTCATGTTGCACTTGATCTCTTCCTTCTGCAGCACCTCGGCCGCGCGAATGCCTTCCCACGTCGACGCGAGCTTGATCAGGATGCGCTCGCGGCCGATGCCGGCGGCTTCGTAAAGCTTGATGAGTTCGCGACCCTTGTCGATCGAGCGCTGCGTGTCGAACGACAGGCGCGCATCGACCTCGGTCGACACGCGGCCCGGGATCAGCTTCAGGATCTCGGTGCCGAATGCGATCAGCAGGCGGTCGATGATGAAATCGGTGCTTTCGTTGCGATGATCGCGGACGGTTTTCTCGAGGATCGGCTTGTACGCGTCCTTCTGGACGGCCTTCAGGATCAGCGACGGGTTCGTGGTCGCGTCCTGCGGCTTGTATTGCGCAAGCTGCTGGAAATCGCCCGTGTCGGCGACGACGGTCGTATATTGCTTCAGCTGGTCGAGTGCGGTAGTCATGGCGATTCGGGAGGAGGGCGCAAGGCGCCGGGGTTCTCACGGGCCGCGCGAGCGCGGCAGCGAAGCGAGGCGGCGCCCGGGCGCCACCTCCGATCCGCTATTTTAGGCCCGAATCGCGTCGTGCACGTTTCGGCGTGCCGTTTGCGGTGCGGGGCCGCGCCATGCGGCGCTACGCGGGGCGCCGCGCGTTCAGGATCACCTGCGTGACGATCCCCGCGACGAGCCCCCAGAACGCCGAGCCGATCGACAGCAGCGTGAGGCCCGACGCGGTGACCATGAACGTGACGAGCGCGGCTTCGCGCTGCTTCACGTCCTGCATCGCATTTGCGAGCCCGCTCATGATCGAGCCGAACAGCGCGAGCGCGGCGACCGACACGACGAGCGCCTTCGGCAGCGCCGCGAACAGCGCGGCGATCGTCGCGCCGAAGATCCCGGCGACCAGGTAGAACGTGCCGCACCACACGGCGGCCGTGTAGCGCTTCGCGTGATCCTCGTGCGCTTCGGGGCCCGTGCAGATCGCGGCGGTGATCGCCGCGAGGTTCACGCCGTGCGAGCCGAACGGCGCGAGCAGCAGCGATGCGAGACCCGTGGTCGCGATGAGCGGCGACGACGGCGTCGAATAACCGTCCGCGCGCAGCACGGCGATGCCGGGCACGTTCTGCGATGCCATCGCGACGACGAACAGCGGAATGCCGATGCTGACGATCGACGCGATCGAGAACGCGGGCATCGTGAACACGGGCTGCGCGAGCGCGATGTGGAAGCGGCTGAAGTCGAGCAGGCCGAGACCGCCGGCCACCGCAGTGCCGACGATCAGCGTCGTGACGATCGCGTAGCGCGGCGCGAGTCGCTTGACGATCAGGTAGGTGAAGAACATCGCGAGCACGAGCGCGGTCTGGAACTGCGCGGCGCGGAAGATCTCGATGCCGATCTCGAACAGGATGCCCGCGAGCAAGGCGGCCGCGATGCCGGCCGGAATGCGCCGCATCAGCGTGTCGAACAGCCCGCTCACGCCGACCGCGGTCAGCAGCAGCGCGCACACGACGAACGCGCCGATGGCCTCGGGGTACGGCACACCGGGCAGCGACGCGATCAGCAGCGCGGCGCCGGGCGTCGACCATGCGACCACGACGGGCGCGCGAAAGCGCAGCGACAGGCCGATCGTCGTCAGCGCCATGCCGATCGACAGCGCCCAGATCCACGACGAGATCTGCGCGTCGGTCAGGTGCGCGGCCCGGCCGGCCTGGAACATCAGCACGAGCGAGCTCGTGTAGCCCGTCATCATCGCGACGAAGCCGGCGACGAGCGCGGAGACGGACGTGTCGGTGAAAAAGCGGCGGCCGCCGGCGCGGCCAGCGCTCGCGGTGGGCGAAGGGTTCATGCTATCTCCGGGGGGAGGCCGCTCTGACGCGGCCTTCGTGTCTGCAGGGCGGGTTCGTTATTTGCTGAGTGCGCGCATCGCGGTTTCGAGGCCCGCGAGCGTGAGCGGATACATGCGCTGGCCGAGCAGGTCGCGGATCACCGCGACCGATTGCCGGTACTCCCATAGCCGCTCGGGCTCGGGGTTCAGCCAGGCATGGTGGGGGAACTGGTCCGCGAGGCGGCGCAGCCAGACGGCGCCGGCTTCCGGGTTGTTGTATTCGACCGAGCCGCCGGGCTGCAGCACCTCGTACGGGCTCATCGTCGCGTCGCCGACGAAGATCAGCTTGTAGTCGGGCGTGAACTTGTGCAACACGTCCCACGTCGCGGTGCGCTCCGAGTGACGACGGCGGTTGTTCTTCCACAGGTGGTCGTACACGCAGTTGTGGAAGTAGTAGAACTCCAGGTGCTTGAATTCGGCCTTCGCGGCCGAGAACAGCTCTTCGGTGCGCTTGATATGGTCGTCCATCGAGCCGCCGACGTCGAGCAGCATCAGCACCTTCACGTTGTTGTGACGCTCGGGCACCATCCGCAAGTCGAGCCAGCCGGCGTTCGCGGCCGTGCTGCGGATCGTGCCGGGCAGGTCGAGCTCCTCGGCCGCGCCTTCGCGCGCGAAGCGGCGCAGGCGCCGCAACGCGACCTTGATGTTGCGCGTGCCGATTTCGACCGAATCGTCGTAGTCGCGGTACGCGCGCGCCTCCCACACCTTGACGGCGGTGCGGTTGCCGTTCGACGGGCCGCCGATGCGCACGCCTTCCGGGTTGTAGCCGCCGTGCCCGAACGGCGACGTGCCGCCGGTGCCGATCCACTTGTTGCCGCCTTCGTGGCGTTCCTTCTGCTCGTCGAGCAGTTCCTTCAGGCGCTCCATCAGCTTGTCGAGCCCGCCCATCGCTTCGATCTGCGCCTTTTCCTCCGGCGACAGCTCGCGCTCGAGACGCTTCTCGAGCCAGTCGAGCGGAATGTCGAACGCTTCGGACGGCAGCACGGACACGCCGTGGAAATACGCGCCGAACGCCTGGTCGAACTTGTCGAAGTACTGCTCGTCCTTGACGAGCGTCATCCGTGCGAGGAAGTAGAACGCGTCGATCGACGGCGAGATCAGGCCAGCCTTCAGCGATTCGAGCAGCGTCAGGTATTCCTTCACCGAGACGGGCAGCTTGGCTGCGCGCAGCGCGTAGAAGAAATTGAGCAGCATGGCCGGGCCTTCGCGGTTGGGTTACCGGTTGTGCCGGTTCATGTAGACGAGCCGCTCGAGCAGGCTCAGATCCTGCTCGTTCTTCAGCAGCGCGCCCGCGAGCGGCGGCACGATCTGCTTCGCGTCGGCGCCGCGCAGCGCGTCGGCCGGGATGTTCTCGGCGAGCAGCAGCTTGAGCCAGTCGAGCAGCTCCGACGTCGACGGCTTCTTCTTCAGCCCCGACACGCCGCGCAATTCGAAGAAACTTTGCAGCGCCGCCTGCAGCAATTCTTCGCGGATGTTCGGAAAGTGGACCGCGACGATCTGCTGCATCGTCGACGCATCGGGAAACTGGATGTAGTGGAAGAAGCAGCGGCGCAGGAACGCGTCGGGCAGTTCCTTCTCGTTGTTCGACGTGATGATCACGAGCGGGCGGTGCTTCGCGCGTACCGTCTCGCGCGTCTCGTACACGTGGAATTCCATCCGGTCGAGCTCGCGCAGCAGGTCGTTCGGGAATTCGATGTCGGCCTTGTCGATCTCGTCGATCAGCAGCACGCTCGGGTGCTCGGCGTCGAACGCCTGCCACAGCACGCCCTTGACGATGTAGTTCGAGATGTCCTTCACGCGTTCGTCGCCGAGCTGCGAGTCGCGCAGCCGCGATACGGCGTCGTATTCGTACAGGCCCTGCTGCGCCTTCGTCGTCGACTTGATGTGCCACTGCAACAGCGGCATGTCGAGCGCGGCCGCCACTTCCTCGGCGAGCATGGTCTTGCCGGTGCCGGGCTCGCCCTTGATCAGCAGCGGGCGTTGCAGCGTCAGCGCGGCGTTGACCGCGAGCTTCAGGTCGTCGGTGGCGACGTAGTGCGAGGATCCTTCGAAACGCATGGCGGCGCTCTTTCCTGGTCGCAAAAAAACCCAGTATAAGTCAGAAGGGCTGTCCGGTTGGCCCGGGGCCGCGTATCGTTGCGGGGCTGCGGCGGGGCCGGACCGGAGCGCCATGTGGACGCGTTCCCCGCCGACGCGGTACAATCTGGCCGTTTTTTTTGGCCTGCGTGGCGATCCGATAAGCAAAACGGCGCGGGCCGTTGCCGCTTCGGCGCCAGTTTCCCCTCAAGCTAGGTTACAAGAGCTATGAACAAATTCGTCGGCAAACACGTCGTTGTCGCAGCGCTCGTGGCGCTCGCGGGCAGCGCGCAGGCGGCCGGTGTGGTCGGCAACCCGAAGGACGGGGCGAGCAAGGCCGCCATGTGCATCGGTTGCCACGGCATCCAGGATTACCGCGCGGCGTACCCGGAGGTCTACCGGGTGCCGGTCCTCGGCGGCCAGAACCAGCAATACCTCGAGAACGCGCTGAAGGCCTACCGCAAGAAGGATCGCCACTTCCCGTCGATGAATGCGATCGCCGGTTCGCTGACGGACCAGGACATCGCGGATCTGGCGGCTTACTACGCCGCCCAGAAGGCCGACACGAAGGACAATCCCTACAAGTAAAGCGCGCGCCGCCGATCTGACCGGCGGGACAGGAGCATTCATGAATAACGCATTCAAGACGGCGGCGGTTGCACTGGCGGCCGGCCTCGCGATCGGTACCGCGCATGCGGCGGACACCACGAAGGGCAAGGAGCTGGTCGAGTCGCACAATTGCGCGGCCTGCCACGGCGCGCAGCTGAACAAGCCGATCAACGCAGAGTATCCGCGCCTCGCCGGCCAGCACGCCGACTACCTCGTGTGGGCGATGCGCCAGTACCAGATGGGGCTGACGAACCCGCTGCTCGGTCGCAATAACGCGATCATGCAGGCGCAGGTGCAGAACCTGTCGGTCAACGACATGAAGGACATCGCGGCCTACATCGAGTCGCTGAAAGAGACCGATCTCGTCTTCAAGAAGTAAGCGCATCGGACCTTCCCGGTCCGTGCAGCCGGAGTACCCCGCCGCGGCGGGGTATTTTTTTTGTCCGCGGCGCTCAGTCGCGCGACGCGCGGCGCAGGATGCGCTGCAGGTACGCGTCCGTATCGGGCGGCGTGCCGGTGCGCTGCGCTTCCCAGATCGTCTCGCCGAGGCATTCCATGATCATGTGCTGCGCCTCGTGGGTCGAATCGAGCTTCGCGGCCAGCTTGTCGTGCGCGGCGCGGATGCCGGGCGGCTGGTCGATCGACAACTGCTCGCTGATCGCGAGGTGCATCGACAGGTGCAGGAACGGGTTCGTGCGGCCTTCCTCGGGCGTGTAGTTGCGCGCGGCGGCGCCGTCGGCGTCCGCGAGGTCGTCGTGGTATTCGGGATGCTCGACGATCCAGTCGGCTGCCATCGCTTCCAGCGGCGTCAGGATCTCGCCTGCGCGTTGCTTGCGCCAGGTCTCGGTGAAAAAGCGACGGACTTCGTCGCGACTCGGATTGAACATGGTGGGGATGCGTCGTGATTCGGGCGGCGTCATGCCGCGTCGCGCATTGTACGCCGGGTCGGCGTACGGCGCTGGCGGCGGGCGGCGCGCGCACCGTGGCATAGCGCGGGCGACGTCAACTGGAGTCGGCCAGCGCGGGCCGCGGCGCGGCGCAACGGGTAAGCGCGGGCTAGGCTGCCGGCCACCGGGCCGTTAAACTCCGACGATTCCCGTCGTCGCGCTCACACCGTTCCGTCATGTCCGCCACCGCCCGCTCATCGTCCGCCGCGCTGCAGGGCGCGCTCTACGTCGCGCTGTCCGCCGCCGCATTCGGCGCGATGGCGATCTTCGGTCGTTATGCGTATGCGGCCGGCGTCGACGTGCTCGGGCTGCTCATCGTGCGCTTCGCGATCGGCGGCGCGGTCCTTGCCGCGATCGCCCGGCACCGCCGCGTCGCATGGCCGCGCGGCCGCGCGCTCACGCCGCTCGTGGCGATGGGCGCGCTCGGCTACGTCGGGCAGTCGTTTTGCTATTTCAGCGCGCTCCAGCATGCGCAGGCGAGCCTCGTCGCGCTGCTGCTGTACCTGTATCCGGCCTTCGTCACGCTGTTGGCCGCGTGGTGGCTCGGCGAGCGCCTCACGCGCGCGAAGGCGGTCGCGCTCGTGCTCTGTGTCGCGGGCTCCGCGCTGATGGTCGGCGGCGGCCACGGCGAGCCGCTCGGCATCGCGCTCGCACTGGCCGCCGCGGTAATCTATTCGCTGTACATCGTCGGCGGCACGAAGGCGACGCGCGGCGTCGATCCGCTCGCGACCACCGCGATCATCTGCCTGTCGGCGACCGCGACGCTCGTCGTGATCGCGATCGTGCGGACCACGGCGTTCGGCGCGCCGCCGCGCTGGCCGGAGACGGGCGCCGGCTGGGCGTCGATGCTCGCGATCGCGCTGGTGTCGACGGTCGCAGCGATGCTCGCGTTCTTCGCCGGGCTCGAGCGGCTGGGGGCCGCGCGCACGTCGATGCTGTCGACGCTCGAACCGGTCGTGACGGTCGCGCTCGCGGCGCTGCTGTTCGGCGAGGCGCTGTCGCCGTTGCAGTGGGCTGGCGGCGTCGCGATCCTCGCGGCCGTGCTGGCGCTCGTGCGTGCGGGCGGCGCGGCGGCCGACGACGCGACGGCGACGTCCAACGCATAAGCAGGGAAACGGGGAAAGTCGTGGGGGCCGCAACGGCGCTCGCGGGTCGTGCCGCGCGCCGCGCACGGCTCGGGCGGCCGCGCGCAGCGCGTCAGCCGCGGCCGGCGGTCACTCGTTCGGCGGTGGTGTCTTCGGCCGGAATTCGCACAGCGGCTCGATCGCGCAGTGCCAGCATTCGGGCTTGCGGGCCTTGCACACGTAGCGACCGTGCAGAATCAGCCAGTGATGCGCGTCCTGCAGGAATTCCTTCGGCGTGAACTTCTCGAGCGCGGCCTCGACGGCTCGCACGTCCTTGCCCGGTGCGAGCCCCGTGCGGTTCGCGACGCGGAAGATATGCGTGTCGACCGCGATCGTCGGCTGGCCGAACGCGGTGTTCAGCACGACGTTCGCGGTCTTGCGGCCGACGCCCGGCAGGCTCTCGAGCGCTTCGCGATCGGCCGGCACTTCGCCGTCGTAGCGCTCGAGCAGGATGTTGCACGCCGCGATCACGTTCTTCGCCTTGGTGCGGTAGAGGCCGATCGTCTTGATGTAGTCGGCGACGCCTTCTTCACCGAGCGCGACGATTTGTCGCGGGGTGTTCGCGACCGGGAACATCTTGCGCATCGCCTTGTTGACCGACACGTCGGTTGCCTGCGCGGACAGCATCACCGCGATCAGCAACTCGAACGGCGTCGTGTATTCGAGCTCGGTCGTCGGATGCGGATTGAGGCTCTGCAGCGTTTCGTAGATCGCGCGTCGTTTGGAGGCGTTCATGGACGGTTCTTGTCGGGCGGCGCGGTCGGGCCGTTCCGGTCGTCGTTGTTCGGATCGTCGTGGTCGTCACGGGTGTCCGCAGCCTCGGTGTCGCGCTGCGCCTGCGGTTCGGCGAGCCGCTTGCGGCGGGCTTCGGCCGCGTCGATCTGCGCCTGCACGGCCGCGCTCACGCCTTCGGTGTTCTTCGGTCCGGCACCTCGTTCGGACAGTTCTTCCTTCTTCTTGCGTGCGCGTTCGAGCGCGGCGGCGATGATCGCGCGTTTCCTGGCGTCGGCATCGTCGGCCGGGGCGGCGCCCGGTGCGCCAGGCGGTGCCGCGACCGGCGCAGCCTTGGCCGCACCGGCACTGGCCGCGCGGCGGGCGGCGGCACGCGCTTCGGCGGCCTCCCGTTCGCGACGCTGGCGGGCGAGTCGGCGGTCGTGGCGTTCGCGCGCGGCGTCCGCCTGTTCCTGCGACCACGCGTCCCAGCCGGTGCGCTCGTCGGTCACGGGGACCATCGCGATGCAGTCGACCGGGCAGGGCGGCACGCACAGGTCGCAGCCGGTGCACAGCGATTCGACGATCGTGTGCATCTGTTTCGGTGCGCCGACGATCGCGTCGACCGGGCATGCCTGCATGCACAACGTGCAACCGATGCACAGGCTTTCGTCGATGAACGCGACGGCGCGCGGATGCTCGGTGCCGTTGACGGGATTCAGCGGGATCACGGGCTTGCCGAGCAGGCTCGCGAGGCGTGCGATGCCTTCGGCGCCGCCGGGCGGGCACTGGTTGTAGTTCGCGTTGCCGGCGGCGATCGCGTCCGCGTACGGACGGCAGCCGTCATAGCCGCACTTCGTGCATTGCGTCTGGGGAAGCAGATCTTCGATGCGATCTGCGAGGGTCTTGGAATCGGTCACGGTGACAACGGGCGCAGCAGCGCCGAATGGCTCTCGGCCGCGTCTGGCGCGGCCGGAAAGGTTTGCCAAACCTCAATTATCGCCGATTTCCCGCATTGCGCTGGACGCTGTCTGTGCGCATAATCGAACCGCTTTTTTGCAGGGGCTCAGCAGGAGGGCGGCCGCACGCGGTGCGCTCGTTCCAGGGCAGCCGGCGCCGAGGCGGTGGGGGTGCCGGTCCGGATCACGCGGCTCACATAGCAAAACGCCACCATGAATCAGCCAAAAATCAAAAGAGATCCTGAAGGTACCCGCCGCCGCATCCTGATGGCGGCAGCCGAAGAGTTCGCGAGTGGAGGGCTGTTCGGCGCGCGCGTCGACCAGATCGCGCGCCGGGCCGAAACCAACGAGCGCATGCTCTATTACTATTTCGGCAGCAAGGAGCAGTTGTTTACGGCCGTGCTCGAACACGCGTTCTCCGCGCTGACCGAGGCCGAGCGCGTGCTCGATCTCGACGGCGTCGCGCCCGTCGAGGCCGTGACAAGGCTCGCGCATTTCGTGTGGGATTACTACCGCGATCATCCGGAGCTGCTGCGGCTCATCAACAATGAGAACCTGCACGAAGCGCGCTACCTGCACAAGTCGACGCGAATCCGCGAGATGATGTCGCCGATCGTCGCGAAGCTCGGCAACGTGCTGATGCGCGGCCAGAAGGCCGGGCTGTTCCGCAGCGACGTCGATCCGCTGCGCTTCTACGTGACGCTGTCGGGGCTCGGCTACTACATCGTGTCGAACCGTTTCACGCTGGCCGCGACACTCGGCCGCGACTTCAGCGAAGCCGACGAGCGCGCGGAGATGGTCAGGATGAACACCGAGGTGCTGCTCGCGTACCTGTTGCGACGCTGAGCCCGCGCGCCGATGAGCGGCTCACCGTTGGCCGCCGGATAAAAAAACGCCGCCGTGCGCAAGCAACGGCGGCGTTTTTGCGTCGGAACGCGGCGCGTCAGGCGGCCTTGCGCGCGCGGACGGTTTTGGCGCGTGTGCCGCCCGCGCGTTTCGCGGCCGGTGCGGCCTTCGCGGTTGCCGTCTTGGCGGGCGCAACCGTGACGGCCGGCGCCTTCGCGCGCGCGCGCTTCGGAGCGGTTGCGCGCACCGTCACCTCGGGTTGCGGCTTGCCGGCCGGCACGGCGGTGAGCGTCGTCGCTGCCGGTGCTTCGACGGGCACCTTGGTCGCGCCGTTCTTCGGTTCCGGCGCATGCTCGCGGATGAAATCGCGCAGCTGCGGGTAAATGATCGTGCGCCAGCGGCGGCCCGAGAAGATCCCGTAGTGACCGCACTTCTCGGCGGTCAGGCTGCGGCGATCGTCTTGCGGGATGCCCGTGCACAGCTCGTGCGCGACGTGCGTCTGGCCGCTGCCCGAGATGTCGTCGAGTTCGCCCTCGATCGTCATCAGCGCGGTGTGCTTGATGTCCTGCGGACGCACGCGCTCGCCTTCGACATCCCACGTGCCTTCCGCGAGCCGGAATTCCTGGAACACGACGCGGATCGTCTCGAGGTAATACTCGGCCGCCATGTCGAGCACCGCGTTGTACTCGTCGTAGAAGCGGCGGTGTGCCTCGGCATCATCCTCGTCGCCGCGCAGCAGGCTCTGGTAGAAGTCCCAGTGCGACTGCGCGTGACGTTCCGGATTCATCGCGACGAAGCCCGTGTGCTGCAGGAAGCCCGGGTACACCTGGCGGCCTTCGCCCGGATAGTTCGCGGGCACCGTGTGGATCACGTTGTTCTCGAACCACGCGGTCGAGTGCTGCGTCGCGAGCGAATTGACCGACGTCGGGCTGCGGCGCGCGTCGATCGGGCCGCCCATCATCGTCATCGTGAGCGGCGTGTCCTCGCCGCGGCTCGCCATCAGCGAGATTGCCGCGAGCACCGGCACGGTCGGCTGGCACACGGAAATCACGTGCAGGTTGCGCGCGCCGATGTGGCGGATGAATTCCTGGATGTACGCGATGTAGTCGTGCAGGTGGAACGGGCCGACCTCGACCGGCACCATCCGCGCGTCGATCCAGTCGGTGATGTACACCTTGTGATCCTGCAGCAGCGTGCGCACGGTGTCGCGCAGCAGCGTCGAGTGGTGGCCCGACAACGGCGCGCAGACCAGCACGACCGGCTCGTCCTTCAACTGCGTGACGGCATCTGCGTCGTCCGAATAGCGTTTGAAGCGCAGCAGCCGGCAGAACGGCTTCTCGACGATCGTCTGCTCAACGATCGGGATGTTGTGGCCGTCCTTGACGATCTGATGAATGTTGAATTCGGGCTTCTCGTAATCCTTGCCGAGCCGGTACATGAGCTCGTACGCGGCGGCCATCCGCGTTGCGCCGGGCATCAGCGAGAACGGGCTGGACGGATTGGCGAACGACTTGGATGCGGCCTGGGCCCAGGCCGTGAGCGGGCTCAACATCGCCCGCTGGAATTCGTGCAGTTGGTAAAGCATGCAGACTACTCCCGCGTGGGGGACGGTGCGCAAGGGCGGCGTGGGGCGTCGCGGCGTGCCGTGTGGGTCGGCGACCGGCCATGTTGCAGTGCGGCCGGACAATCGAATCGATCATATCGGACAACGATGGGTGGTGCAATGCAACATTTCCCCGATTTTTCATCAAACTGTTGCGAATTGACGATCTCTGAAGAAGCCGTTCCGCCCCCGGTCAGCGCCCGGTCAGCGCCCGGTCGCCACGGCCGGCGCGGGCTGGCCGGCCGCGCGCGCCATGGCGTCCTCGTGGTGCATCAGGTTCATCGCGGTGTGCACCAGCGCAACGTGCGAGAACGCCTGCGGGAAGTTGCCGACGAGCCGGCCCTCGACCGGGTCGTATTCCTCGGCGAGCAGCCCGAGGTCGTTGGACAGCGCGAGCAGCCGGCTGAAGAGCCGGTGCGCGTCGTCGATCCGGCCGAGCAGCGCGTAGTTGTCGACCAGCCAGAAACTGCAAGCGAGAAACGTGCCTTCGCCGGGCGGCAGGCCGTCGTCGTACTCCGTCGTTCGGTAGCGCATCACGAGGCCGTCGTGCAGCAATTCCCGCTCGATCGCGTCGACCGTGCCGACGATGCGCGGGTCCTCCGGCGGCAGGAAGCCGAGCAGCGGCATCAGCAGCACGCTCGCGTCGAGCTCGTCGCTGCCATAGCTCTGCGTAAACGCCCGTTTGCCTTCGTGCCATGCGTTGTCGCAGACGTCGGCGTGGATCCGGTCGCGCAGTGCGCGCCAGCGGTCGAGCGACGCGGGCAACCGGAACATCTCCGCCGACTTGATCGCGCGGTCGAACGCGACCCACGCCATCACCTTCGAGAACGTGAAATGGCGGCGGCCGCCGCGCGTTTCCCAGATGCCCTCGTCGGGCTCCTGCCAGATCTTCTCGAGATGATCGAGCAGCGAACACTGGACGGACCACACCGTGTCGTCGGCCTGCAGGCCGCCCACGCGCGCGAGGTGCAGCGCGGCCATCACTTCGCCGAACACGTCGAGCTGGAGCTGGTTCGCCGCGCCGTTGCCGACGCGCACCGGTTTCGAGTCCTGGTAGCCGGGTAGCCAGTCGAGCTCGATTTCCGGCAGCCGGCGCTCACCCGCGATCCCGTACATGATCTGGATTTGCTCGGGCGAGCCGGCCATCACGCGGCCGAGCCACGTGCGCCAGGCGCGCGCCTCGTCGTAGTAGCCGCCGCGCATCAGCGCGAGCAGCGTGATCGTCGCGTCGCGCAGCCAGCAGTAGCGGTAGTCCCAGTTGCGGTTGCCGCCGATCTTCTCCGGCAGCGACGTGGTGGGCGCCGCGACGATCCCGCCGGTCGGCTCGTACGCGAGCGCCTTCAGCGTGATCAGCGAGCGGCGCACGGCGGCCGCGTAGCGACCCTGCACCTGGCAGCGGCCCGACCATTCGAGCCAGTAGTTCTCGGTGCGGGCGAGCATCGACAGCGGATCGCGCGCGGGCGGCAACCGCAGGTGCGACGCCGCGTAGCTGAGCGAAAACGGCACGCGTTCGTCGGCGCTCACCGTGAATTCCGCGAGCGTATGGAGGTTCTTGCCCGTGAGCGGCACGGGCGTGCGCAGCACGACGGTATCGGGGCCGGCGATCGCCTTCATGCCGTCCTCGCGCGTCAGTTGCGTGACCCACGGGACGGAGAAACCGTAGTCGAAGCGCAACACCAGTTCCATGCGCATCTTCATCGTGCCGTGGCGGCCGACGACGATCCGCACCAGTTCGGACCAGCCGTTGCCGGGCGGCATGAAGTCGATCACGGTGACGGCGCCGTCGGCGCTTTCGTAGTCGGTTTCGAGGATCAGCGTATCGCCGCGATAGCGGCGCGTCGTGTGCGTGATCGCGGCGTCGGCGGCCGGCGCGAGCAGCCAGCGGCCGTGCTCGGGCGTGCCGACCAGCGCCGCGAAACAGGCGCCCGAATCGAAGCGGGGCCAGCACAGCCAGTCGACGGAGCCGTCTTTCGAGATCAGCGCGGCGGTGTGGCCGTCGCCGACGAGGGCGTAGTCTTCGATCAGGGCGGGCATGGGCAAGCGGTCCTTGGATATTCGAGTTCACTATGCAGGCTGCGGCGCCCGGGCTTCACGCGCCGGCGTCGCGCCCCGTATACTCGGCTCGGCGGCGGAGCGCATGAACGGCCGGCGTTTCGTCCTATCTCAACACTTGAAGCGACTCGATGCAAGGAGGATTCAATGCCCAGCCGTTTACGCGAGCGTGACGCACGCGCTTCGACACGAGGGTTCCCGCTTAGGCTCGCTCACTGGATGAAAGGTTTCGCGATCGTGCTGTCCTTGTCCGCAACCCAGGCCTTCGCTCAACAATCGCCGGCGCCGGCCGACGGCGTCTACAACCTGCTGGTGGGCACCTATACGGGGCACGGCAGCGACGGGATCTACGTATACCGCTTCGATACGAAAACGGGCAGCGTCGCGCCCGTGTCGTCGGCGAAGACCGTGAACCCGTCGTACCTGTTGCCTAGCCGCGACGGTCGCACCGTCTACGCGGTCAATGAACTGCCCGGCGACAGCGGGCCGGCCACGCAGCGCGGCGGCATCAGCGCGTTCAGCTTCGATCCGAAGACAGGCGCCCTCACGTTCGTCGACCGCGTGTCGTCGGAAGGGAACGATCCCTGCTATCTCGCGCTGTCGCCGGACGGCAAGTACCTCGTCACGGCCAACTACTCGGTCGCGGCCGATCCGGGCGGCAGTTTCGCCGTGTTCCCGGTCCGCGACGGCGGTGCGGTCGGCCCGGCCGTGCTGACGGTGCATCATGAAGGCACGGGGCCCGTGAAGGGGCGCCAGGACGGCGCGCACGTGCACTCGACGGTGTTCTCGCCCGACGGCCGTTACCTGTTCGTGCAGGATCTCGGCGCGGACAAGATCTACGGCTACCGCTACACGGTGGATGGCAGCCGCGGGCTGATCAGCCCGACCGACACGCGCTACACGCCGGTGAAGGCCGGCTCGGGCCCGCGTCACATGGTGTTCAGTGACGACGGCCGGTTCGCGTACGTGACGAGCGAACTCAACGCAGCGGTCGAGGTGTTCGGCTACCACGACGGCAAGCTCACGTCGGTCGAGACGCTGCCGATGACGGTGCCGGGCTTCAAGGGCAAGGTCGGCGGCGGTGCGATCCACCTGTCGCCGGACGGCCGCTTCCTGTACGCGAGCAACCGGGGCGACGTGAACGACATCGTGATCTACGCGGTGAACAAGGCCGACGGCCGGCTGAAGACCGTCGGCCGCCAGTCGAGCCTCGGCAAGACGCCGCGCGAATTCCTGATCGATCCGACCGGCAAGTGGCTGATCGTCGGCAACCAGGACAGCGAGACGTTCTACGTATTCAGTCGCGACGTCGAAACGGGGCAGCTCGGCCCGAATCCGCAGAAGGTGGCGGTCGGCAGCCCGGTCGACTTCAAGCTGGTGCCGGTGGCGCAATAAATGCAGAAAGGGCGCTGCCTCGGCAGCGCCCTTTTTCGTTCGGGCGGCCGCTTGCGCGGGGTGCCCGTATCGGTCGTCGTCGGCCGCGCGGCCGCCGTGCTCAGTCGGCCGCGGCTGGCACGAGCACCTCGCGGCTGCCGTTGATGCCCATCGGTGACACGAGTCCGGCCGCTTCCATCTGCTCGACGAGTCGCGCGGCGCGGTTGTAGCCGATGCGCAACTGGCGCTGCACCGACGAGATCGACGCGCGCCGCGTGCGCACGACGAACGCGACCGCTTCGTCGTACAGCGGATCGGCTTCCGCATCCGGCGCGTCGCCGAACAGGTCCTGCGTCGCGCCGTCGGCCGCCGGGCCGTCGAGAATCCCTTCCTCGTACTGCGGCTCGCCGAACTGCTTCAGGTATTCGACGACCCGGTGCACTTCCTCGTCTGCGACGAACGCGCCGTGCACGCGCTGCGGGTAGCCCGTGCCCGGCGGCAGGAACAGCATGTCGCCCTGGCCGAGCAGCGATTCGGCGCCCATCTGGTCGAGGATCGTGCGCGAGTCGATCTTCGACGACACCTGGAACGCGACGCGCGTCGGGATGTTCGCCTTGATGAGGCCGGTGATCACGTCGACGGACGGGCGCTGCGTCGCGAGGATCAGGTGGATGCCGGCCGCACGCGCCTTCTGCGCGAGGCGGGCGATCAACTCCTCGATCTTCTTGCCGGCGACCATCATCAGGTCGGCCAGCTCGTCGATCACGACGACGATCAGCGGCAGCTTCGACAGCGGCTCGGGATCCTCGGGCGTCAGCGAGAACGGGTTGCCGATCTTCTTTTCCTTCGCCTCCGCGTCGCGGATCTTCTGGTTGAAGCCCGCGAGGTTGCGCACGCCGACGGCCGACATCAGGCGGTAGCGCTTCTCCATTTCACCGACGCACCAGTTCAGCGCGTTCGCCGCGAGCTTCATGTCGGTGACGACCGGCGCCAGCAGGTGCGGGATGCCTTCGTAGACCGACAGCTCGAGCATCTTCGGGTCGATCATGATGAGCCGCACGTCCTCGGGCGTCGCCTTGTACAGCAGCGACAGGATCATCGCGTTGATCGCGACCGACTTGCCCGAACCCGTCGTGCCGGCGACCAGCATGTGCGGCGCCTTCGCGAGATCGGTGACGACCGGATGGCCGGTGATGTCCTTGCCCATCGCGATCGTCAACTGCGATGCCGAATGCTGGTACTGGCGCGATTCGAGGATTTCCGACAGGCGGATCATCTGGCGTTTCGCGTTCGGCAGCTCAAGGCCCATGCAGGTCTTGCCGGGAATCGTCTCGACGACGCGGATCGACGTGAGGCCGAGGCCGCGCGACAGGTCCTTCATCAGGCCGACGATCTGGCTGCCGCGCACGCCGAGTGCGGGTTCGATCTCGAAGCGCGTGATCACCGGGCCCGCCGATGCGCCGACCACGGTCACCGGCACCTTGAACTCCTGCAGGCGTTGCTCGATGACCTGGGCGGTCTGCGCGAGGTGTTCCTCGGTGATCGTTTCGACGTCGTCGGAGGCAGGCTCAAGCAGGTCGAGCGTCGGCAGTTCGACGTTGAACGATGCGGGTGCGTGGAATTCGAACGCGTTCGGGCGCGGCTGGCGCGCGGGTGCGGCCGATGCGTCCGGGGCCGGGACGCTCGATTCCGCCGGAGCCGGCGGCACGGTGGTCCCGGAAAGCGTTGCGTCCGGAGGCGGTGCGGTCGTGACGGCCGGGATGGCGGTGCCGGTTGCCGCAGGCGTCGCGCCGGTGCCGGGCATGGACCAGCTCGCCGATGCAGCCGCGGGAGCCAGCGGAGTGGTGAACGACTGGGCCTGCGGCGCCGGTGCGGACGCGATGGCGTGCGCCGGTGTCGCCGTGTCGATGGATTCGCCCGGTGCGGAGAAGGTTGGCATTGCCGACACAGACGCCGTCGCGGAAGTCGGGGACGCGGCCGATGCCGTCGCGGCGGTGGTCGTGGCGAAGGAGGCCGGCGCGCTACCCGACGCCGCAGGCACGCCGCCGAACGCGGCGGGCGCAGCGGCACCGATCGTGCTCGTTTGGGCGAGCGCGCCGGAAGACGGCGCCGGGACGACCGACGGGGAAGGCGCGATGCCGGGTGCTGAGTGCGCTGCTCCGGCCGGCACGGCCTGCGTACCGGTCGACCAAGCGTCAGGCGTGCGGCTCGTCGGTGCTGCCGAAGGCGTTGCCGATGCGATCGACGTTGCGGTTGATGCGCTGCCGGACGGGGCGGTAGACGCGATCGCAGGCGACACCTGCGTGCTTTGCGCCGGCTGCAATCCGGTTGCGCTGAAGGACATGCCGGTCGATGCGGGTGCCGTCGCGGCTGCCACGATCGGCGCGGTCGCGGACGGCTGCGACGTGGCCGGACCGGAAGCATTCATCGCGGGCGTCAGGGCAGACGCCGCCGCCATGCCTGGAACGGCCGCAGAAGGTTGTGTCACGGTCACACCGTGGGCTCCGGTCGCAGCCGTCGGAGCAGACGTCGCCGCGGGTGCGGGCGGCTGCGCGGTGGGAAGGGCGGCGGCACCGGTCGAAGGCGTGTGGGCGGGTGTCGTCGGTGCGGGTGCCGGCGTGACCGTGGCCGATGCCGCGCCCGTGGTACCGAGCGCCGATGCTGCCGCTGCCGGCACGTGACCGCTGGAACCGTATGCGATCCCCGTGGCGCCCGCCGGCGCGGACGGCTCAGCCGATGCAACGGGCGCGGCCGATGCGGGCGGTTGCGACGGTGACCAGGAGGCCGTGCTCGTCATGCCGGACAACGAAGGCGTAGCGGCGGCAGGTGTGCTGTTCGACGTGTTCGCGAGTGCCGGTGCAGCAGAGCCCGGCGCGGTGCCGACGCGCGACGACGCGGCAGTTGACGAAATCGTCTGCGCAGCAGAGGGGGATTCAGCGGACAACGGCGTCAACCACGATGCGGACGCAGGTTCCGCGATCGCGGATGTCGACGCCGCCGGTGCGGGTGGCATGGCGCGTTGCGTGTCGGCAGGCGATGGTGCGGTTTCTCCAGCGTGCCTTGCTGCTGCATGCCAGGCCGTTCCCGTCACGCCGCCTGCGGATGCGGCGTTCGACGTGTCCGAGGCTGCCGGCGTCGCTGCCGCGACGGGCATTGCATCGGCAAGCGGCCACGTGGGCGTTGCCGCGAGCGACGAAGCGGGGAGGGGAGCGGTCGGCGCGACCTGCGGGGCAGATTTCACGACGTCCCGAGCTGCTTGCGTGTCCTGTTTCGTATCGACCGATACGGCGGTATCGGCCGGCGGCGTGGATTGCGACTGGATCTGACCGACCGTCCCTGCGGCCGTTGCCGCTTCCTTCGCATCGGCGGTGCGGCCCATGTCGCTTGCCGTGCACGTAGCGGCGGCCGGATGCGTATTGACAGATTCGCTCGTCTCCGCCGGCTCGTCCGCGCCGGACAGCGGCGCGGCAATCAGGTTTTCATGCGATGTGCCGAGTCCGGAAACCGGCGCGCTGACGATGTCTTCCCACGGTGCAAAGTCGATCGGGAAATCGAGTGCCGGCGCGGCTGGCGCATCGGCGTCCGCCTGACGCGTCGGTGCATCGGTCTCGACGCCGGGATCCGGTGCGGCATGCCGCGCAGTTTCACCGAAGGCCGGAATGCTCGTACCAACATCGACAACGGGCATGCGCACGCTCGGCTCGGCCGGCATGAATGCATCGAGCACGATTGGTGCGTCGTCGTATGCCGGCGCGGCTTCGCGCGAAAGGCCTGCGTCGCGGGGCGCGGCCTGATGCGCGCCCGCAATGATCCCGGCGGGTATGGCCGTCGATGCCGATGCCGATGCCGACGCCGTGACGCTCCCTGCCGCCGCAACCGCGCCGGCCAAGGTCGTCGCGGCGGCCGTCGCCGGCGCCGCATCGGGCGTCCGCACATCGTCCAGCGTCGCCCATTGCGCGGTGCTGGCCTCGATCGAGCGCAGCGTGTCGTGAACGCTCGGCGCCGGCGTGATCGGCTCCGCGGGCTGCTGCACCCATGCGTAGAGCGGTGCGCGCGCGGGGACCGGTGCCGCGGGGCGGCGCCGTGTCGCGTCGGGCGACGGGCCGGCGGCGCCTGCGCCCGCCACTGGGCGTGCGGGCGTGCGCGGCGGCGTCGCGGCGGCCGGGCGCGGCGTGACCACGGTGCGCGGCGCGGCCGGCTGCTTCGATGCGGCCGCGGCTGGTCGCGCGGTGGTCGGTTGCGGCCGAACGGGCTCGAACCCGGCCGGAAGCGGGGCCGGATTCGGGCGCGGCACCTGTGCGTTCGCGGCGGCCCGCGCGAGGCTGGCGGTGCTGCCGGTCGTCGGCGGCGGCATGGCGTTCGTCGTGCCCGGTGCGGGCGGCGGGGGCATGCGATGGGCCGATGTCGGCTTCAGCCAGCCCGACGGCGCGACCGGCTCGGTGAGCGGACGCGGCGCTGCGTTGCCGCGCGGCTTCGGCCGGGCTTGCGGATCGGGTTTCCACAACGTTGGGCGCGAATAGCGGCCATTCTGGCGCGGCGCCATCGAGTTGACGGTGTGTGCGGTGGTCGGCTGCACGATGTCGTCGTCGCGATGCAGCGCGCTGCGCGGCAGGTCGGCGACGCCGCGCACGTCGTCGTCGACGTCGCGCGCGAGCTTGACGCCGAAAGACGTGTCGACCCACGCGGCGAACTGCCGCCAGCCGATGCCGGTCAGCCACGGCAGGCCCGCGAAGAACAGCACGACCATCGCGACCGGCGTGCCGATCGGGCCGAGCACATGCGCGAAGCCGTTCGAGAGAGCGTGGCCGAGCGCGTTCGTGTCGGGGCCCGACAGCGGGCTCGTCAGCGCGCAGCTCGCGATGAACACGGCCGCGAAGCCGAGCCACAGGCGAATCGAGCCGCGGCCGGCGAGTCCGCCGCCGCCGGGCAGCATCGCCTGAACGAGACGCCAGATGAGAAGGAGGAACCAGACGGCGGAGATGCCGAACCAGCCGAAGACAACCGTGTGCATGCTTTGATGAAACAGGAAGAGGGTGGGGAGCGCGGTGCGCGACCCGCCGAGTTTAACCGGCCGGCGAACAGGACTCTAAGGCAGCATGAAGGCGTCGAAGCGCTTCCAGGCCGCGGGACGCGTGCGTCCGGGATTCGCGCGTGACGAAGGCGGCCGGTCGGCCTTCGCCCGCGCGCGGCATCAGGGGCTCCGGCGCGTGAAGGTCAGCGTTGCGCCGGCTTCGGTCACGATCTGCAGCTGCTGCGGCTCGCGCATCTGCACGCCGGTCTTCTCGATGTGCGCGAGCGCATCGAGGTACGCGTGTTCGAGCTGGCCGCCGAGTGTGTTCGTGCATGCCATGCGCGTGCCGGCCAGCGGCCCGAAGCTGAGCAGACCGTTCTTCAGCGCATAGGTGCCCATGTAGCGGTTGCAGCCGGAAAAGCCGCTGGCACGCCGGACGCCCGATTCGGTGGACAGCGCGAGCTTGATCGGCTCGCCGTTGTCGCCGTGCGGAATCGTGCGCGGCGTGCCGTCGGCGTTCACCCAGCTCGTGAGCTCCCAGCTCGTGTCGTCGAGCAGCTGGACGGCGGCGGGGTTGTACGGGTCGGGTGCGGGGGCGGCGGAATCGGGGTGGGTCGGCATCGCGCAGGCGGCGAGAAGCGTGGCAAGCGTCAACGCGCAGAGCGGCGCGCGCAACGGGCGAAGCAGGCCGGTGCGTGCGCGTGCGGCGGCGGACAGGTGGGACATGAGCCTCGTTCCTCATCGGATTCTGATCAAGCCGTAAGAGTAACGCACCCGCCCCGCGCGAGGCGAGCCGACACTTCGCGCGCGAAAACGTTCGCATCCCACCCGTGGGCCTCGCGCGGCGGGGCGGCGAAACGACGAAACCGGCCGGACCGGCGCGGGTGCGCGTGTTAACATCGAAGCCGTTTTCGTCCTCCAACAGAACCAGCGGGAAATCACATGCAGATCGGTCAGCGGCTCGGTACGCCGCTTTCACCCTCGGCCACGCGCGTCATGCTGCTCGGCGCGGGCGAACTCGGCAAGGAAGTCATCATCGCGTTGCAGCGTCTCGGCGTCGAAGTCGTCGCGGTCGACCGCTATCCGGACGCGCCGGGCCACCAGGTCGCGCATCGCGCGCACGTGATCGACATGACCGACGCCGCCGCGCTGCGCGCGGTCGTCGAGGCCGAGCGTCCGCACCTGATCGTGCCGGAGATCGAGGCGATCGCGACCGACGCGCTCGCCGCGATCGAGGCCGCCGGCCTGGCCGAGGTGATCCCCACCGCGCGCGCGACGCAGCTCACGATGAACCGCGAAGGCATCCGCCGACTCGCGGCCGAGGAGCTCGGGCTCGCGACGTCGCCGTACGCTTTCGCGGATTCGTTCGACGCATTCAGCGCGGCCGTCGCGAAGATCGGCATGCCGTGCGTCGTGAAGCCCGTGATGTCGTCGTCGGGCAAGGGGCAGTCGGTCGTGCGGACCGAAGCCGACGTGAAGCCCGCGTGGGATTACGCGATGGCGGGCGGCCGCGTGAACCACGGCCGCGTGATCGTCGAGGGCTTCATCGATTTCGAATACGAGATCACGCAGCTGACCGTGCGCGCGATCGATCCGGCGACGCTCGAGACGCGCACCTACTTTTGCGAGCCGGTCGGGCACGTGCAGGTCGCGGGCGATTACGTCGAATCGTGGCAGCCGCAGCCGATGAGCGCCGTCGCACTGGAAAAGTCGCGCGAGATCGCGCACAAGGTGACCGAGGCGCTTGGCGGGCGCGGATTGTTCGGCGTCGAGCTGTTCGTGCGCGGCGACCAAGTCTGGTTCTCCGAGGTGAGCCCGCGGCCGCATGACACCGGCCTCGTGACGCTCGCGTCGCAGCGCCAGTCGGAATTCGAACTGCACGCGCGCGCGATTCTCGGGCTGCCGGTCGATCCGACGCTCGGCTCGCCGGCCGCGTCGGCGGTGATCTACGGCGGGCTCGACGAACGCGGCATCGCGTTCGAGGGCGTGCGCGACGCGCTGGCCGTGCCGGGCGCCGACCTGCGCCTGTTCGGCAAACCGGAGAGCTTCGCGAAGCGGCGCATGGGCGTCGCCCTCGCGACCGGCGCGACCGTCGACGAAGCCCGTGAACGCGCGAAGCGCGCCGCGGCGGCCGTGCGGCCCGTGTCGGCGCGCTGACCAGACGAGGAGCGCGCGATGGCGTCGACATGGCGGGGGATCGGACGTATCGGCAAGGTGGGCGTCGCGCTGGCGCTGGTCGCGAGCCTCGCGGGGTGCGGCCTCGCGGCCGCGCCGTGCCGGGTCGTGTCGGCCGGGCTGAAGATCGTGCCAGTCGTCGGCCATGTCGCGGCCGCGCCGACCGACGCGTGCGCCGACGTCATCGATCCCTGACCGACGAACGCGCAACCCATAACCAACGATAACCGCGCGCCCCGTGAGGGCGTGCTTACACCCGTCTCGTGAGAGGACCTGCATGATTCGCCAAGCCTTCGCCGCGCTCGCGCTCGCCGGCACCGCCGTTTCCGTCGCGCATGCCGCGCAACTGACCGTCGAGGAGATCGACGCCGATTCGCGCCAGCAGGCGTTCTATCAATGCGCGGACCAGAAGCAGCCGGTGCGGGTGTCGTACTGGCGCGCGGGCAACGGCCAGAGCTTCGCGCTGGTGCCGGTCAACGGGCAGCAGCTGCTGTTCGTCGATACCGTTTCGGCGTCTGGCGTGCGCTACCAGGCCGGACGCTATACGTGGTGGACGAAGGGCAAGGAAGGGACGCTGCGCGACGAGATCGCAGACCAGAATGCGGCACCGCTGCTGGGCGACTGCGTGCAGGTCGAGAAGAAGAAAAAGAAGAAGAGCTGAGCGCCGCGCGCGATCGGATACGCCGTGTGGGTGTGCCGATTACCGCGATCGATGCGGGCAGCCGGGTTCGGCCTCGAGCCGGACCGCGGGGCAGGCGGCGCTCGGGTTCGTCGACCGCTTGCCGACTTCCCGAACCACACGCCGCAATTCGGCCCCTATTTTTCCCATCGGCCGATCGGGATAGCCCGGTCGCTTGATGCATCCGCCCGCGCCCGGCCTGCCGGAACTCGCCGCGAACCGCCACCGTGGACGTTCGCGGCGTTGTCACGGACAGATTGCCGCGCAGTGCTACAATACGGCCCTTTCCGCCGGCATTCGCGCCGAACGGAGTCCGCACGGCCTGTGGCGCCCGATGTTCGAAATGAACCGGTCCCAAGCGCCAGAGCGGCGCCGCGCGGCGCGCCGCGGCTCCGTCTACTTCCGAAATGTGATGAGCGCAGGCCCGGCCGGCCTGACGCACGATGTCCCCGCCGCGCCTTTTGAGCGAAACGCCACCATGTCCGATTCTGTCGCTAAGCCAGCCGACGCAACCTTCGATCAATTCGGCCTTGCCGCCGATATCCTGAAAGCCATTGCGGAGCAGGGTTATACGACGCCGACGCCGATCCAGGCGCAGGCCATTCCGGTCGTGCTCGCCGGCCGCGACGTCATGGGCGCCGCGCAAACGGGTACCGGCAAGACCGCGAGTTTCTCGCTGCCGATCCTCCAGCGGCTGCTGCCGCAGGCCAACACGAGCGCATCGCCCGCGCGCCACCCGGTGCGCGCGCTGATCCTCACGCCGACCCGCGAGCTCGCCGATCAGGTCGCCGCGAACGTGCATGCGTACGGGAAGCACACGCCGCTGCGCAGCGCGGTCGTGTTCGGCGGCGTCGACATGAACCCGCAGATGGCCGAGCTGCGCCGCGGCGTCGAGATCCTGATCGCGACGCCCGGCCGCCTGCTCGACCACGTGCAGCAGAAGACGGCAAACCTCGGGCAGGTGCAGATGCTCGTGCTCGACGAGGCCGACCGGATGCTCGACATGGGCTTCCTGCCGGATCTGCAGCGCATCCTGAACCTGCTGCCGAAGGAGCGTCAGACACTGCTGTTCTCGGCCACTTTCTCGCCGGAAATCAAGAAGCTCGCGTCGACCTACCTGCGCAACCCGCAGACGATCGAGGTCGCGCGCAGCAACTCGACCAACGCGAACGTCACGCAGATCGTCTACGACGTCGCCGAAGGCGACAAGCAGGCCGCCGTCGTGCAGCTGCTGCGCGATCGCGGGCTCAAGCAGGTGATCGTGTTCTGCAACAGCAAGATTGGCGCAAGCCGGCTGGCCCGCAACCTCGAGCGCGACGGCGTGGTTGCGTCGGCGATCCACGGCGACAAGACACAGATCGAGCGGATGCAGGCCCTCGACGCGTTCAAGCGCGGCGAAATCGAGGCGCTGGTCGCGACCGACGTGGCCGCGCGCGGTCTCGACATCGCCGAACTGCCGGCCGTGATCAACTTCGACCTGCCGTTCAACGCGGAAGACTACGTGCACCGGATCGGCCGCACGGGCCGCGCGGGCGCGACGGGCGATGCGCTGTCGCTGTGCAGCCCGAACGAGCGCAAGCAGCTCGCCGATATCGAGAAGCTGATCAAGCGTCCGCTCGACGTGCAGACGCTCGCGATCGACAAGCCGGCGCGCCATCGTCACGACGAGCGTGGCGGCGATCGCGGGGGGGAGCGCAGTGGCGAACGCGGCGGCGAACGCGGCGGCCGCCGCGAGCGCGACGAGCATCGCGGTGCGTCGGGGCGTCGTTCGGGCGGGTCCGAGCGTGGCGGCCATCATCGTCGTCACGAGGCGCCGATCGACGATTTCTTCCTGAAGCCGTACGAACCGTCGGCGCCGGCGACACAGCCGGAAGAGACGAAGTCCGGGCAGCAGCCCGAGAAGAAGGGGCCGAAGCGTCAGGTCGCCGCGCTGCTCGGCGGCTTCGGAATGCCGCGCAAGCCGTCTGCGTAAGCGGGCGGTTCAGGCGGTCGGTGCGGCGCGCGAGCGCTGCCGCGGAAACGGGTGCATGCGATGAGCATGTGCCCGTTTTTCATTGGGCGAGACGATTCGTGACGAGGCCGTAGAGAGGAGGGGTGACTTGTCGCGCGGGCAGCGGGGCTTCGGTGCAGGGTCGTCAGCGCGCGTCTGGTCTCCGGTCGATTCAGCGCCGACGAATTCCGGGACCTGGTCGATACGAACCGGGATCCTGCGCGCGACTCAGCCGGCGCGTGGCCCGAAGCGACGCGCCCACGCATCGGTCGCGGCCGCGTAGAACGCATCCATCGTGCCGCCCGACGGATCGCCATCGGCGGCAAGGCCGAGATGCGCGGCGGCGGCCCGCAGCGCCGGCAGCGGATCGTCGCGCTCGAGCGCGATCGCGCCCGTCTGCTTGCTGAGCTTTTCGCCGTTCGCATCGACGACGACGGGGACGTGCAGGTAGGCGGGCGTCGGCACGCCGAGACAGCGCTGCAGGTAGATCTGGCGCGCGGTCGAATCGAGCAGGTCGGCGCCGCGCACGACGTGGGTGATGCCCGCGTCGGCATCGTCGACCACGACCGCGAGCTGATACGCCCATTGACCGTCCGCGCGCTTCAGCACGAAGTCGCCGACTTCGGTCGCGAGGTTCTGCGCTTGCGTGCGCTGCCAGCGGTCGTCGAACGTGACGATCGCATCGTCACCGTCCGGCACGCGCAGCCGCCATGCACGCGCGGGCTTGCCGTGCAGGCCGGTGCGGCAGGTGCCTGGGTACGCGAGGGTGGTGTGGCGCTCGTGCGCGGCACGCAGCGAATCGGCGATTTCCTTGCGTGTGCAGCCGCACGGATAGACGAGACCCGCGGCGACGAGCCGTTCGAGCGCGGCTGCATAATCGGCATCGCGCGTGCTTTGCCACACGGGCGGCTCGTCGGGGGTCATGCCGAAATGCGCGAGCGTTGCAAGGATGTCGTCCGCAGCGCCGGGCACCGTGCGCGGGCCGTCGATGTCCTCGATGCGCACGAGCCACGCGCCGCCGTGCGCGCGCGCGTCGAGCCAGCTCGCGAGCGCACCGACCAGCGAGCCGAAATGCAGCGGGCCGGTGGGCGACGGCGCGAAGCGGCCGCGGTAGCCGTTCATCGGGGCGCGGAGCGACGCGCGCTTACGCGGCGCTGGCTGCCTGCGCGCAGGCCGGGCACGACTGGCCAGCCACGTAGCTCGGCGATTGCTGGGCTTCCGGCGTGACGACCGCGCGGCACGCGAAGCACGTGACGTTTTCGGTCGGCTGCAGTTGCGGGTTCAGCGCGGTGCGGTAGTCGAACACGAAGCAGTCGCCGTGATAGTGCGCGCCGCCGACTTCCTCGAAATACTTCAGGATCCCGCCCTCGAGCTGGTACACGTTCTCGATGCCGATTTCCTTCATGTGGATCGCTGCCTTCTCGCAGCGGATGCCGCCCGTGCAGAACGACACGACCGTCTTGCCCTCGAGATCGGCGCGGTTCGCGTCGATCACTTCCGGGAACTCGCTGAACTTGTCGATCCGGTAGTCGAGCGCGTCGTCGAACGTGCCGACGTCGACTTCGAACGCGTTGCGCGTGTCGAGCATCACGACCGGGCGGCCGGCATCGTCGTGGCCGCGGTCGAGCCACGCCTTCAGCGTGCGCGCGTCGACCGACGGCGCGCGGCCGAGCTCCGGCTTGATCGCGGGCTTCTTCATCGTGATGATCTCGCGCTTCAGGCGTACGAGCATCCGGCGGAACGGCTGCGAGTCGGACAGGCTCTCCTTGAACTGCAGCGTCGCAAACTTGCCTTCGAACAGCGGATCGTGGCGGATGTAGTCGATAAACGCGTCGGTCGCTTCGCGCGGGCCGGCGACGAACAGGTTGATGCCTTCCGGCGCGAGCAGGATCGTACCGCGCAGGCCGAGTTCGTTGCAGCGGGCGGTGACGAGCGGGCGCCATTGCTCGGTCGCGTCGAGTGACACGAAGTGGTAGGCGGCAAGGTTGACGATGGTCATGATGGTCCGACGGGAAAACGGCCGCGGCCGTGCGGCGGGCGCACGGCGGCCCCGCAAAAAAGGGTGCGAAGCCGGGGCGATGATTCGAAAACCCGTATTATCCCGCAAACTGCGCATGCACCGGCACCTGACCATTCGGCCGACGTCGCGCGCATCGGCCGAACGGCCGGGCGTGGGGATTTTTTGGGCAGCCGGCGCGACGACGCGGCTACAATATCGCCCATGTCAGATCCCCGCTTCGTCCATCTTCGCGTTCACTCCGAATTCTCGATTGCCGACGGCATCGTGCGTCTCGACGACATCGTCAAGGCGGCAGCCGCGGACGGTCAGGGCGCGCTCGCCCTCACCGATCTCGGCAACGCATTCGGCCTCGTCCGTTTCTACCAGGAAGCCCGCGGCAAGGGCATCAAGCCGATCGCCGGCTGCGACGTCTGGATCAGCAATCCGGACGATCGCGACAAACCGTCGCGCCTGTTGCTGCTGGTGAAGGACAAGGTCGGCTACCTGAACCTGTGCGAACTGCTCTCGAAGGCGTGGCTCACGAACCAGTATCGCGGCCGCGCGGAGCTTGATGCGAGCTGGCTCGACGGCGAGCTCTCGCACGGGCTGCTCGCGCTGTCGGGTGCGCAGCAGGGCGATATCGGGCTAGCGTTCGCGGCCGGTAACGAGGAAGCCGCGCGCCGGCATGCGGAGCGCTGGGCGAAGGTGTTCCCGGGCGGCTTCTACATCGAACTGCAGCGTTACGGCCAGCCGGGCGCCGAGGCGTACATCCAGCAGGCTGCGACGCTCGCCGCGTCGCTGAAGCTGCCGGTCGTCGCGACGCATCCGACGCAGTTCATGACCGATGACGACTTCACCGCGCACGAAGCGCGCGTGTGCATCTCGGAAGGCGACATGCTCGCGAATCCGCGACGCCAGAAGCGCTTCACGACCGATCAGTATTTCCGCACGCAGGACGACATGGTCGCGTTGTTCGCTGACTTGCCGTCGGCGGTCGCGAACACGGTCGAGATCGCGAAGCGCTGCAACCTGAAGCTCGAGCTCGGCAAGCCGAAGCTGCCGCTGTTTCCGACGCCGGACGGCATGTCGCTCGACGACTACCTGGTCCAGCTGTCGAAGGAAGGGCTCGAGAAGCGCCTCGAACAGCTGTATCCGGATGCGGCGGAGCGCGAAGCGCAGCGCGAGACGTACTACAAGCGGCTCGAGTTCGAGTGCGGGACCATCACGAAGATGGGCTTCCCGGGCTACTTCCTGATCGTTGCGGACTTCATCAACTGGGCGAAGAACAACGGTGTGCCGGTCGGCCCGGGCCGCGGCTCGGGCGCCGGTTCGCTGGTCGCGTACGCGCTCGGCATCACCGATCTGGACCCGCTGCGTTACAACCTGCTGTTCGAGCGATTCCTGAATCCGGAGCGCGTGTCGATGCCCGACTTCGACATCGACTTCTGCCAGCACGGCCGCGATCGCGTGATCCAGTACGTGAAGGAAAAATACGGCGCGGACGCCGTGTCGCAGATCGCCACCTTCGGCACGATGGCCGCAAAGGCTGCCGTGCGCGACATCGGCCGCGTGCTCGACCTCGGCTACATGTTCACCGACGGCGTCGCGAAGCTGATCCCGTTCAAGCCCGGCAAGCACGTGACCATCGCCGACGCGATGAAGGAAGAGCCGCAACTGCAGGAGCGCTACGACCACGAGGACGAAGTGCACCAGCTGCTCGACCTCGCGCAGCGCGTCGAGGGCCTGACGCGTAACGTCGGGATGCACGCGGGCGGCGTGCTGATCGCGCCGGGCAAGCTGACCGATTTCTGCCCGCTGTACACGCAGGGCGACGACGGCGGCGTCGTCAGCCAGTACGACAAGGACGACGTCGAAGCCGTCGGCCTCGTGAAGTTCGACTTTCTGGGCCTCACGACGCTGACGATTCTCGACTGGGCCGAGCGCTACATCCGCCGTCTCGATGCGTCGAAGGCCGACTGGTCGCTCGCGCAGGTGCCGCTCGACGATCCGGCATCATTCCAGATCCTGAAGAAGGCCAACACGGTTGCCGTGTTCCAGCTGGAAAGCCGCGGGATGCAGGGCATGCTGAAGGACGCGCAGCCCGACCGTTTCGAGGACATCATCGCGCTCGTGTCGTTGTACCGTCCGGGCCCGATGGACCTGATCCCGAGCTTCTGCGCACGGAAGCACGGCCGCGAGAAGGTCGACTATCCGGATCCGCGCGTCGAACCCGTCCTGAAAGAGACCTACGGCATCATGGTCTATCAGGAGCAGGTGATGCAGATGGCGCAGATCATCGGCGGCTACTCGCTCGGTGGCGCCGACCTGCTGCGTCGCGCGATGGGCAAGAAGAAGCCCGAGGAGATGGCCAAGCACCGCGAGATCTTCGCCGAGGGTGCGGCGAAGAACGGCCTCACGCGCGAGAAGTCCGACGAGATCTTCGACCTGATGGAGAAGTTCGCGGGCTACGGCTTCAACAAGTCGCACGCGGCGGCCTACGCGCTGCTCGCGTATTACACCGCGTGGCTGAAGGCGCACCATCCGGCCGAATTCATGGCGGCCAACATGACGCTCGCGATGGACGACACCGACAAGGTGAAGATCCTGTTCGACGACTGCGTCGTGAACAACCTCACCGTGCTGCCGCCGGACATCAACCAGTCGCATTACCGGTTCGAGCCCGTCGCGGAAGCCGACGGCAAGCGTTCGCGCACGATCCGCTACGGTCTCGGCGCGGTGAAGGGCAGCGGCCAGAACGCGATCGAGGAGATCCTGCGCGCGCGCGAGGAAAAGCCGTTCACCGACCTGTTCGATTTCTGCGAGCGGATCGACCGGCGGGTCGTCAACCGCCGCACGGTCGAGGCGCTGATCCGTGCCGGCGCGTTCGATTCGCTGAACGCCAATCGCGCGCAGATGCTCGCGTCGGTGCCGCTCGCGATGGAAGCGGCCGACCAGGCCGCGGCGAACGCGATGCAGGCCGGCCTGTTCGACATGGGGGCCGAGTCGCCGCACGCGCATGCGCTCGTCGACGAACCCGCGTGGGACGACAAGCGCCGCCTGCAGGAAGAAAAGGGCGCGCTCGGCTTCTATCTGTCCGGGCACCTGTTCGATGCGTATCGCGACGAAGTGCGCCGGTTCGTGCGGCAGAAGGTCGGCGACCTGAAGGAAGGGCGCGACAAGCTCGTCGCGGGCATCATCGCATCGCTGCGCACGCAGATGACCCAGCGCGGCAAGATGCTGATCGCGTTGCTCGACGACGGTTCGGGCCAGTGCGAGATCACGATCTTCAACGAGCAATTCGAGGCGAACAAGGCGCTGTTCAAGGAGGACGAACTGCTGATCGTGCAGGGGCAGGCGCGCAACGACGCGTTCACCGGCGGCATCCGTTTCACGGCCGACACGGTGATGGATCTCGAGCGCGCGCGCAGCCGCTACGCGCAGGCGGTGCGTCTCACGATGAACGGCAATGCGGATGCGGCGGCGCTGCGCCGCGTGCTCGAGCCGCACGTGTCGAAGGACGATCCGGCGGCCGCGCAGGCGGTCGAGGCGCCCGCGCCGCGTGGTGGCGGACGCGATGGCGGCCGTCGCCCGCAGGCGCCGCTGCCGAACGGGCTCGCGGTCCAGGTTCACTACAGCAACGCGCGCGCGCAGGGTGAAATGCGTCTCGGCGACGCGTGGCGCGTCAAACCCAGCGACACGCTGCTCTCGGAGTTGCGTGCGACGTTCGACGGCAGCATCGTCGAAATCACGTACTGAGCGCCCCCCGCCGGACGGCCGTCGCCTGCATGGCCCGTCGCATCGCCATCGTGCGGTGCGGCGGGCCGTTTTCATTTCGGCGGGTGCTTGGGGCCGTCATCCGGACGCTATACAATCCCTCGCGCGCGACGCAGATGTGGCGCCGGCTGCGGCACGTCCGCCGGCCGGAGGCGATATCGCGCGCTTGAAAACGGGGGCGGTTCAGCGCAGCACGCGATGCGGCGCGATGCCGCGAGCGACCGCGCGACGAGGCCGGCACGGGGAAGTACGCCAGGATGCCGGTCGGTACGCGACGATAAAAAAACCGACAGCACGACCACAACAATGGCCAACGGGAAACCGACGGGGCGGATCCTCGTGATCCGGATTGATTTTCTGGGCGACATGCTGTGCACGACCGCTTTTCTCGGCGCGCTGAAACAGCGCTGGCCCGATGCGGAACTGCACGTGGTCGCGAACCGCTACAACGCGGCCGCGCTGGCCGGCAATCCGGACGTGCACACGGTCCATACCTACGTGTACAGCCGTCAGTGCGAGCGCAACGACCGCCCGGGACGGATGCGCGCGTTCTTCGACAGGCTGCGGCTCGTGCGCAGGCTGCGCCGCTTGCGGTTCGACCTCGTGGTCGTGCCGAACGGCGGCATGCATCGCAGCAGCATCCAGTTCGCGCGGCAGCTCGGTGTGAAGGATTGCCGCTGGCACGATGCCGATTCAGAATTCGACGATCGCAAGCCCGAACACGTCGCGTCGCGGCCGATGTGCCATGAGGCGCTGTCGGGATTCCGGCTCGTGCCCGAGCTCGGCCGCACCGAGCTCGAGGGTCTCGAGCTGTCCGTCCACCCGGACCGCGCGCTGCAGGAAACGTGGTCTCGGCTGCTCGGGCCGCGCACGAAGCCGCGCGTCGGGCTCTTCGTGTCGAACAAGGCGCCCGAGCGGCGCTGGCCGGCCGATCGATGGCGCGACCTCGGCCGGCGGCTCGCACCGCTCGCCGACGTGATCGTGTTCCGCGATCCCGCCGTGTCGGCCGCGGCCGACCACGACACGTGGCGGGATGTGAGCGCCCGGCATGTCGCGCCGTCGTCGGTCGCCGAACTGGTGGCCGCCGCGAGCCTGCTCGACGCGATCGTGTCGGCCGACAGCGCGCCCGTTCATCTCGCGTCGGCGCTCGGCGTGCCGGTCGCCGCGCTGTTCGAGGACCGTCCCGAGAAATACCGGCGCTGGCATCCGCTCGGCGTGCCGCATGTGATCCTGCGGGCCGGCGCGACGGTCGACGCGATCGGCGTCGACGCGCTCGAGCGCGCGGTGCTTCATCTGTTGATGCCGGCCGGACAGCCCGACGACGCGATGGAGGCAGCGGTGCCGCTCCCGGCCGCCACGTTCGCGGCACCCGGGGTCGACGCATTCGTTTCGTAGCCCCGGGAAGCCAGGCGGCGACGGCATTGCCGGCGCTGCCGTCGAACGGGCAAATGGGCACGAGGCGGCGCGATGGCCGCAGGCCCGCCGTGCGCGACGCGTCGTTGCCCGCCGCGATGCCGGACGGGTGCCCCAGCTACCGACCGCGGCGCGTTATCGGCGCCTGCGCCCGCCGCCACGCCACCGGCCGCAAAATCCTGTACATTGCGAGCCTTGTCCAGCCAGCTAGACGGAACGATCGCCGTGGCCCTGTTTTCTTCCGCCCGCCCGCCCAGAACCATCCTCGTCGCAGCCCCACGCCGTATCGGCGACGTGCTGCTGACGACGCCGCTCGTGCGTTCACTGAAGGCGCGCTGGCCCGACGCGCAGATCGACATGCTGGTGTTTCGTGGCACCGAGGGTGTGCTGGAGCACAACCCCGACGTGCGGCGCGTGATCGTCGTCGCGCAGCGTGCGGGGTTCCGGGAGCGTCTGCGCGACGCGCTGTCAATGTGGCGCCGCTACGATCTCGCGTGCGCGGCGCTGAGCTCCGACCGGCCGCGTTTCTACAGCTGGTTCGCCGGCCGCAAGCGCGTCGGCCTCGTCGATCCGAACCGCGTCACCTGGCTGACGCGAATGATGCTGAACGGTATCGCGATCAATCATCACGAATCCGCGCATACGGTCGTCAGTACGCTCGCGCTCGCACCGGTGATCGGCATCGAGCCGGTATCCGAAGTCGTCGCGCCGGGCATCGGCGACGATCCCGAGCGGCGCGCGCGATTCGACGCGTGGCTCGCGGAATCGCCGGCGATCCGCGAGGGCAAGCCGCTCGTGGTGCTGCATCCGTATCCGATGTTCCGCTACAAGCAATGGCGGCTCGAAGGCTGGGTCGAGATGATCGACTGGCTGCGCGCGCAGGGGTTCGCGATCGCGCTGTCGGGCGGTCCGGCCGATCGCGAGCGTGAGTACGCGGAGCAGGTCGCGGCCGAGGCGGGCGGTGACGTGCTGAATCTGGTCGGTCGGCTGACGTTCGGTGAAAGCGCGGAACTGGTGCGGCGTGCGCGGCTCTTCATCGGGCCCGATACGGGCGCGACGCACGTTGCGGCCGCGACGGGCACCGACACGATCGCGCTGTTCGGTCCGTCCGATCCGGTGCGCTGGGGGCCGTGGCCGCAGTACTGGCCCGCGACCGAAAACCCGTGGGCGCTGCGCGGTTCCGCACGGCACGGCAACGTTTGGCTGTTGCAGGGCGAGGGCGATTGCGTGCCGTGCCGGCACGAAGGCTGCGAGCGCCATGTCGACAGCCGTAGCGACTGCCTCGTCAATCTAGGCACGCAGCGCGTGAAGGCGGCGGCAGCCGAGATGCTCGGGCTGAATCCGCCGGGCGCCGCGGACGCGGTCATCGACACGTCGCGATTGCATCGCGCGCGTTCCGACTGACGCGTGAAGGCCTTGCGTTTCCTGATTTGAAAAGCGGGGGAGTGGCGACGCGTCGACGGCGCGCGGCCGTGCTTCAGGCAGCGGCGCGCGTGCGCCGCCATTGAAGCCCGAGAGGCCGAACCCGTGGCAGGTGGCAACGCGGATCGCGCGCCGCCCGCCGCATGATGCGTTACGCGCTGCGCCGGATCGCCGACGTCTCGCGGGGCGGTGCTTCGGTGCGCGCGCCGCAGCCGAGCAGGATCCCGGCGAGCAGCACCAACAGGTGGCCTTCGGCGAAATCGAGCAGCAGCGAATTCGCGAGGCTGCCGATCGCGAAGATCGCGAGCCACGCGAGCAGCAGCTGCCGCGAACCCGGATCGAGCGCGCGGCTGCCGCGCGCGATCTGCACGATCAGGTTCACGAACAGCAATACGCCGAGCGCGCCGAGCTGCACGGCCATCAGCAGGTATTCGTTATGCGGATTCGACGTGAGCTGCCCTTCGGCGGCCGTCTTGCCGGCCGTGAGCTTCTCGAACTCGAACTCGAGGCCACCCGCGCCGTAGCCGATCACGGGACGCATGCGATACAGCTCGAGCCCCTTCTTGTACCACTCGAGACGCAGCCCGGTCGATGTGACCGCATCGGTCTGCCGATACTGCTGCACTTCCGACACCACCTTCACAAGCCGGCCGTTGTGCACCGTGCATGCAGCGACGACGAGTGCGACGCCCACCAGGACCAGTGCACCGGCGGCGAGGCCCGCGCGCAGCGCCGACTGGCGGCGCATCAACAGCACGAAACGCACCGCGACGACGAGGATCAGCAGCAGCGCGATGACCTGCCCGGTGCGCCCCTGCAGCATCACGAACACGTTGATCAGCGACCATGCGGCGACGGCGGCATACGCGGCTCGCGACAGCGCGGTGCGGGCCGAAAGCGCGAGGTCGGCGGCCTGGTAGAACAGCAGCGCGCCGAACATGCCGGCCGCAATGTGGTTCTTGAACACCCAGGCACGCGAGAGCGGCAGTTCGGTCGCATGCGCGGGCCCGATCGCGGTCAGCCCGAGATAGTTGGTGGTCGACAGCAGCAGGATCACGCACAGCGTCCCGAACCATGCTCGCCGCACGATCGGCGCCCAGTTCGAGTGGCGGAAGGCGAGCACGGCAAACGGCAGCAGCAGCAGCTTGTCGTACTTGGCGACCCAGTTCCACGCCTTCGGGTGCGGCGCGACGGTATACGTGACGCTCGCGGTCAGCGCCGCGAGGATCAGGAGCGCCGCGAGCGACGCCGGTTCGGTGATGAACGTGCGCAGGTCGCGCCAGAATTCGGGGGAGATGACGAGCGCGGCCGCGAACAGCCCGCAGAACACGTTGGTCAGCGCGGTCGAGACGGGCACCATGCACAGCGCGATGACGGCGAAGGCGCGGGCGGCGGTCAGGCGCCGCGTGGCGGGAGCGGAAAACGAAAGCATCGGAACCTGTCGAATGGGCGAATGCGGCATGCGGGCACCGTGCTGCGCGCCGCGCGTCCCGGCGGCACCGCGCGGGACGAAGCGCGCAGTATACGCGAAGCGGCGGGCGTTTCTTTACCGTTTCCGGGGTCCGATCAGCTGAATGCGCGCTTGATCCGCGAGCGCAGCAGTGCGCGCTTCAGGCGTCCCTCGACGGCCGGCGTATCGAGCGCGAGTCGCGAGCCGGCCGGCTCGCCGCGATGCAGGTAATAGCGGTCGAACGTGGCCTGCGTCATGCCCCATTTGTTGAGGAACTGGCGGCGGCCATCGTTCTTGACGATCTTGCCCGTGCTCTTCTGCTGGAAGTGATAGACGAGGCTGTCGCCGACGCCGAGGAAGATCCGGCAGCCGGCGTCCCAGAATTTCATCGAGAAATCGTTGTCGCTGCTCATCCCCGGCGACAGCTCGCTGCTGTAGCCGCCGATGCGGTTCCACCAGTCGCGGTGCACGAGCGTCGGCGGCCAGGTCGAGCCGAGCCAGTCCGCACGCGCGAGCCGCGGCGTGGCCGCGACGAGGCCGGCCGCGTCGAACTGTTCGGCGTCGCGGCCGAAATTGCTGACGACAACGCACGGGTTGCGCGTGTCGACCGGCTCGACCATCGTGCCGGACAGCATGAACAGGTCGGTCGGCATCTGCTCGATGCGCCGCACGAGCGCCGCGTCCCAGCCGGGGCAGCAGTACATGTCGTCGTTCATGTAGACGACGTAGTCGCGCGTCGCGCGCGCGGCGGCCAGGTTCACCGCGTGGCAGATGCCGATGTTGGCCGGCGACGCGGTGTGCTCGATGCCTTCGCTGCGCACCCAGTCGAGCGTGCCGTCCGAGCCGTCGTTCACGTGCACGATGATCTGGTGGTCATACGCCGAATGGCGGCGCAGGCTGTCGACGACGAGCTTGAGGTACGGCAGGTTGTTCCAGGTCGGGATGATGATGGAGAACATGGCGGTCGGATTCGGTGGTCGTCGTGTCGGCAGCGCGTGGCGCGGCGCCGCACTGGGGGGCGCATGGCGCGCGGGCAGCCCGGCATTGTAACGCCGGGTCGGCCGCATGCCGGCGGCGTCAGGATTGGGGCAGGGCGGCGCGCGCTCAGCGGGTCGGCTCGTGGCCGAGCTTCAGGAACCGGTAGTACACCGTTTCCGCGTTGAACACGGCGATCATGAAGCCCGCGCGGCCGTCGAGAAACCCGCGCCGCAGCACGTAGGTCCGCACGAACGCCCATGCGCCGCGCGCGAGCGCCTTGCCGAAGCCGCCGCGCTGGCCGGCCGCGCGGCGCTGGCGCGCGCCGGCCGTCGAATACGCATCGAGCTTGCGCACGACGGTTTCGAAATCCTCGTACGAATAGTGCATCAGCTTGCCCGGCAGCCGCTGCGCGGGCGTGTCGAACACGAGCCGTTCGTGCACCAGGTCGTCGGAGAAGCGGGCGGTGCCGCGCCGGAACAGGCGCGGCACCCAGTCCGGATACCAGCCGCTGTGGCGGATCCATTGGCCGCAGAAGCTCGACAGCCGGTCGAGCGCATAGACCTGCGCGGCCGGTGCGCGAATGGCCGCGCGGATCGACTGCGCGAGTTCCGGGCTGACCACCTCGTCGGTGTCGAGCGACAGGATCCAGTCGGTCTCGAGGGCGTCGAGCGCGCGGTTCTTCTGCGGGCCGAAACCTGGCCAGTCGCGCTCGACGATCACGCGGGCGCCGTGCGCGCGGGCGATCGCCACGGTATCGTCGGTGCTGCCGCCGTCGATCACGACGACGTCGTCGGCGAAGGTCAGCGCGTCGAGGCACTGCGCGAGCCGCGCGGCCGCGTTGAGGGCGATGAGGGCGACGCCGAGGGTGGGTTCTGCCATGAAGTCGTCGAAAAGGCGGAGAAAAACGGTGAGCGGCAGTATACCCGCGCGCCGGCCGGCGGCCGCTTCGGCGGCGGCCATGCCGGCGAGGGCGGTGCAGCTATAATGTTGGGCCTTTTTCGGCACCCGCCGGACGGGGTGAATTCCGGGCAGTCACGCCCCGGGCGCCGCGTCGCGGCTCAAGAAGGATTGCCTTGGAAACCCAGAACACTCTTCGCAAACCGATGGACGGCACCGGTACGTCGCCGGTCACGGTCCTCAAGCGCCTGTGGCCGTACATCCGGCCGCTCATCGGCATCGTGGTGCTCGCCGTGATGACGATGGGCGTCGTCGCGGCCACGGAAGCCGGGATCCCGGCACTGCTCAAGCCGCTGCTCGATCACGGCTTCGGCTCGCACGGCAGCGACCGCGCGAAATGGTACGTGCCGATCGCGGTGATCGGCCTCGCGCTCGTGCGCGGCGTGTCGCAGTATGCGTCCAACTACCTGCTCAACTACGTGTCGAACCGCATCCTGCTGCAACTGCGGCTCGAGATGTTCCAGCGGATGATCCACACGGGCGCATCGTTCTTCCAGCGCGAGACCGCGAGCACCGTGATCAACGCGATCGTGTTCGAGGTCAACCAGATCCTGTCGGTGCTGACCGGCGTGATGGTCACGCTCGTGCGCGACTCGCTGACCGTGGTGTTCCTGCTCGGCTACCTGTTCTACCTGAACTGGCGGCTCACGCTGATCGTCGCGGTGATCCTGCCGGGCATCGGCTGGCTCGTCAGCAAGATCAACCGTCGCCTGCGCCGCCTGAACCGCGAGCACCAGACGCTGACCAACGAGCTGTCCTACATCGTCGAGGAGACGGTCGGCGGCTACAAGGTCGTGAAGGTGCACAACGGCGAAGCGTACGAGATGGATCGCTTCACGACGATGAGCAAGCGCCTGCGCGGCTACGCGATGCGCATGACGATCTCGGGCGGGCTCGCGCAGCCGCTGACGCAGTTCCTCGCGTCGATCGCGCTCGCGGTCGTGATCACGATCGCGGTCGTGCAGTCGACCAACGACCAGACGACGGTCGGCGGCTTCGTCGCGTTCGTCACGTCGATGCTGCTGGTGATTTCGCCGCTCAAGCACCTGATCGACGTCAACCAGCCGCTGCAGCGCGGGATGACGGCCGCCGAGCTGATCTTCGGGCTGATCGACGAGCCGGCCGAGCCGCAGGGCGGCGACCGTGCGCTGCCGAACGCTCGTGGCGAGATCGAATTCCGCGACGTGTCGTTCGACTACGGCGCCTCCGAGCGGCCGACGCTCGACCGCATTTCGTTCAAGGTCGCGCCGGGCGAGATGATCGCGCTCGCGGGGCCGTCGGGCAGCGGCAAGACGACCCTCGTCAACCTTTTGCCTCGCTTCTTCGATCCGACGGGCGGCGCGATCCTGGTCGACGGCGTGGCGGTGTCCGACTACGACATCCACGCGCTGCGCAGCCAGATGGCGATGGTCAGCCAGGACGTCGTGCTGTTCAACGACACGATCGCCGCGAACGTTGCGTACGGCCAGACGCCCGACCGCGCACGCGTGCAGGCGGCGCTCGAGGCCGCGAACCTCGCCGACGCGGTCGCCGCGATGCCGGACGGGCTCGACACGCTGGTCGGCGGCAACGGGATGCGTTTGTCGGGTGGCCAACGGCAGCGGCTCGCGATCGCGCGCGCGATCTACAAGGACGCGCCGATCCTGATCCTCGACGAGGCGACCTCGGCGCTCGATTCGGAATCCGAGCGCCACGTGCAGGCCGCGCTCGAGCGGCTGATGGAAGGGCGCACGACGCTCGTGATCGCGCACCGGCTGTCCACGATCGAGCGTGCGGACCGGATCCTCGTGCTCGAAGCCGGCAAGATCGTCGAAACGGGCAGCCACGACGAGCTGCTGCGCCATGGCGGGCTGTACGCGCACCTTCACCGGATCCAGTACCAGCAGCAGGCGGCGTGACGTCGGATGGCACCCGTGTGCTAGTCTTGATCCGGCAGGTCCGGTTTCGTTGTTTCCGGTTCGACGTGACAACACGGAGGGAAGGGCGATGAAGAAGACGCACGGGATGATGCTGGCCGCGCTGGTCGCGGCGGGTTTCGCAGCGCCGGTCGCGATGGCGCAGGATCACGGCAACTACGACAACCGCGGAGACCACGGCGGCCCGGGTATGCGGCACGGCCACGGCCCGAGGCACATGCCGCCGGGGCAGGCGATGCATCGCGAAGACGACGTGCCGCCGCGCTGGGCCGACCAGCCGCGCCGTGAGTGGCACAGGGGCGATCGTCTCCCGGACGAATTCCGCGATCGCCAGTACGTGGTCGACGACTGGCGCGGCTACCGCCTGAGCCCGCCGCCGCGCGGCTATCACTGGGTGGGCGTCGGCGGCGACTACCTGCTCGTGCAGATCGGCTCGGGCATCGTGCTGCGGGTCGGTCCGTAACACCTGTCGCCGATCATCGATTCATCAGGATGCCGGAGCGTGCGCTCCGGCAGCCGCGTCACTTGTCCTTATCCTTGTCCGCCGCCCGGCGGAACCCGCGCCGCTCGATGTGCGACATCGCCCAGCACACGGCCAGCGCGCAGACGGTGCCGAGCGCCACTTCCCCGAGCCGCATCAGCGGAATGTCCCATAGCGGGCCGTTGCCCGGAAACAGCAGCACGATCGTCGTGGTCACGCCGCCGAGCCGAGCCGCGCTGCCGACATTCAGGCACCAGCAGCTGATGATCGTGACCGCGACCGCGATCGCATAGGCGACGAGGCGGTCGCCACCGAGCGCGGCACCCGCGAAGCCGACCAGGCCACCGATCATCGCGCCGATGAACTGGTCGCGCGACAGCGACATCGTGTCCGAATAGTTGTGCTGCGTGACGGCGATCGCGGTGACCGCCGCCCACACGGCCTGCTCGGTGTGCAGCGCGCGACCGATCGTGTACGCGAGGCACGCGCCGCAGACCGCTTGCAACGCCATCAGCGCGCCTTGCGTGAGCCGCTCGCCGAAAGTCAGCCCCTTGAACAGATCGAAGATCGACTGCTGGATCTGTTGGCGGGCTTCGTTGAGTGTCCTGATCGTATCCATCGTGTCGGGCCGGGAAGCGGGTGCGGGCGCGTCAGTGCGCCTGTTCCGACGGCGCGGCGGCCGGCTCTCCGGCGGCCGCATCGCCGTTGTCGACGCGCGTTTCCGGCATCGCGAGCCAGACCAGCAGCACGGCGAGCGCGCCGGCGGCGGCGAGCCCGAAGAAGCTGACCGCATTGCCGAAGTGATCGGCGACAAAGCCGGCCACGGCCGTGCTGAGCGTCGCGCCGATTCCGGCCGCAAGCCCGAACAGCCCGATGCACAGGTTGTAGCGGCCCTTGCCGCCTGCGACATCGGCCGCGATCAGCGGCAGCATCACACCGAACACGGCCGCGCTGATGCCATCGAGCATCTGCACCGGCACCAGCAGGTAGGGGCTGCTCACGCCGGCGAACAGCAGCGCGCGCACCGGCAGCGCCGAGAAGCCGAGCAGCAGGATCGGCCGGCGTCCCCAGCGTTGCGCGGAGCGGCCGACCCACGGAGACAGCATCGCGACGATCGCCTGCGGCACGATGATGCACGCGGCGATCACGAGCTGCACGTTCTCGCCCATGCCGGCCGTCACCTCGCCGGCCGCGAGGTTGAGCATCGCCGCGTTCGACAGGTGGAACAGCACGACGCATGCCGCGAAGGTCAGCATCCGGCGATCGCGCAGCAGCTCGGAAAGCGTCTCGCGTGCCTCGCCTTCGTCGTGGTCGTCGGGTTTCGGCGCATGCGGAATTACTTCGTGTGTCGGCTGGATCATCGCGAGCGCGAACAGCGCGGGCAATGCCAGCACGGCGGTCAGCCAGAACACAGCGCGCGCGGAGAAATACTCGCCGGTGAGCCCCATCAGGCCCGCGGCGATCGCGCTGCCGATCGATGCCCAGCGCGCGTTGCGGCCGAGCCGGTCGCCGAGGTCGGCGCGGCCGACCAACGAGAACGAGATCGCGGCCATCGCGGGCACGAGCATGCAGCTCGCGAAGCCGTGGAACACTTCGGCCGCGATCACCGGCACGATCGTCGGGCTCGACGCGAGCAGCACCGCGGACAGGATGATGGCCGCGATCGCCCATGCGGCCGCGCCTTTCTTGTTCTTCAGCGCGTCGACGGCGGCGCCGCCCGGCACCTGGCTGACCATCGCGCTGATCGTGCCGATCGACAGCACCATGCCGATCTCGCCCTGCGTCCACTTGTGCGACGCGAGGTAGGACGCGATGAACGGACCGAACCCGGTTTGAACGTTTGCAACGAAAAAGTTGAGCCAGTCGAGGGCCCGGAGACTGCGAACGCTGACGGAATGCTTGATCGTCATCGGGTGGCACTCGCAGGCGAAGCCGGCGCGGCGGCAGTAACCGGCGGCGAGACCACGACGATCGGCTTGTCGGCCGCGTAGGGCGGCGACGCCTTGATCTGCGCGTCGTTCAGGTCGAGTTGCGGACGCAGCGCCTTGTCGCGCATGACGAAGCGCAACGCGCCCCAGCTCGCGGCGATCGAGCGGCGGTCGGTATTGACGAGCCCGCCGAGGTCGAGCACGACGGCCTGCGGTTGCGCGCCGCGGTCGATCAGCACGTCGACGACCCGGCCGATCTTCGTGCCGTTCGGGCGTTCGACGTCGCTGTCGAGCAGCGGCAGACGCGTCGCGGGCGACGCCGCGGCCGAGCCCGACAGCGGCACGGCCTTCGGTCGGGCGGCCGGCGGCAGGTCGCCCGACGGCACGTCGAGCACGATCGGTTCCTGTTTGCCGCCCGGCGTGAAGCGGAACACGTTCCACGGGAAGACGACCTTGCGGTCGCCGACACCCATGAACCCCTGCAGGTTGACGATCATCTCGCGCGGTTTGCCGCTTGCGTCGGTCACCATGTCGACCGCGCGGCCGATCACCTTGCCGTTGCGGCGCGCGACCTCGCTGTCGAGCAGCGCATGGATCTGGGTGCGATCGAGCGGGCGTGTCGCGACGAGCGGTGGCGGGGGCGGCGGAGGCGGCGTCGGCGATTCGGGGCGCTGCACCGGCTTCGGCCTCGTCACTTCACGGTGCGGCTTCTTCGGCGCTTCCGGTTCCTCCGGCTGGACGAGCGGCGGCACGGGCGGCATCGTCAGCGGTTCGCCGGCTGTTTCCCCGACGGGCTCGACGAGCGCCTCGCTGATCGGCGCGGGCGGATTCTGGGTCGGCAGCAGCCCGCAGCCGGACAGCAGCGCGGCGGCCGCGAGAACGAGGAAGACCGTCGAGGACGGTAACGACATGCGGGATGCGGGAAACGGGAGTCCGCCGCTCATTGACACTCACTCCATGGGTCGGGGGCGGGCCCGGAGGCTCGCGGCTGGCGATGGATGGCGGGTGCGGGCGGCGCACCACGCGAGGTGAGAGTTTAACGTGTCTTGCTTTCAGGACCGATTTCGATGGCCGATTGGAGGCGGACCGTCGGGAAAAGGAAGGGATCGGTGGCGGGCCGAGGGATGCCGAATGATGGTCGAGGATGCAGCCGCGGCGCCTGATCAGGGGTAATCACGGTCGACACGGCGTGAATCGTGCGAGCCGTGCCGGTTGCGCGGGTGTCGGGAGGCGGGTAACGGAGGCGGGTAACGGAGGCGGAAGAGACGGCGGGACATCCAGGCGCCGGTCTGGCCCGCCGTCATGGCGGGCCGGCGCGGGCGCTGCCCGATGCAGGCAGAAACCGGAAAGTCAGGCGTCCGGATACCACGCATCGGTGAATTCGCTGACCTTGACGTCGGTCAGCTCGGGCCGTGCGGCCAGCCATGCACGGACGTTTTCGCGGTCGGCATCGGTCGTCGTGCCGCGCGGTGCGCCGGAGATCACGTATGCGCCGATCCCTTCGTCGGCGGACGCGACGGTCAGCAGCCCGTTCGCTTCGACGAAATCGATGAACGAATCGATCAGCTGGCCGCGTTCGAGGTCGGACAATTCTTTGCTGTATTGCGCGGTCGCGTTGAACGCGAGCTCCTGGAATTCGGCGATGTGGAGTTTCTTGCGCTGGCGGCGGTTGTGGCGTTGGCTCATGGTGTGTGGTACGTGAACGGTTGCAGGGAGAATGGTCGGGCAGTGTAGCGCATGGCTGACCGGCGGTCTCGGTTTCGAGCTGAGCGCACGAAGCAGATCAGCTCGCGTTCGCCGATTTCATCCATTTCCTGAAGTTTCGCCGCGATTAGCGGCTCTGAAACGACACGACCGTCGAACAGATCATTTCCGACGTTCTGAACCAGCATCCGCAGGCGGCTACAACCAGCTTGTGATGGACGACGCGACCGGGCAGAACCGCGTGCAGCTGGTGAGCAGCAGCGCGAACAGCCTGCTGCATCTCGGTTACATCATCGACCAGAGCGGCAATTCGCGCGGCGCGTGTCTCGGCAGCGGCTTCGACCTGCGCTCCGATGCGTTCGGCGCGGTGCGGGCGAGCCAGGGCCTGCAGGTAACGACGCATCCGAAGTCGGCCAATAGCCAGCCGTTCGTCATGACTAGAGGAAGATTGATGGCGCGTAAACTGCCAAAGTGAATACGTATATGCCCGGAGAAATTGCATGCAGATGAATGACGCCGACGTGCGGGAATTGCGCGATCGATGGAAATCAGGGAAGTACAAGGATTTGCTCGACGCAATCAAGAACGCGTTGCCGGACGACGCATGGGTGCCTTTGTGCGATACCGTGCCTCATTTTGCGGACGGCTCGCCGGCGCTCGACCTGCGCGGCGCGGCGCTACTGGACGGCAAGCTGAAAAACCTGGAACTGGGTGGCAGCCATCTAGGCTTTGCGGAGTTCGATGCCACGCAATTCGACGAGGTCGGGTTTCAGTACGCCATTCTCGATGGCGCATCCTTCAGGGGATGCGAATTCCATCTCGCACAGATGCTTCCCGTCTACGGCGATGGCACCGATTTTCGTCATGCACGATTCCGGAAATCGTTCATTGAATCTGCCAGGTTCACCAATGCCGATTTTTCCGGTGCGACACTGAGCGACGGAAGCCTGAATTCGTCGCAGATGACGACGTGCAATTTTTCTGGTCTGCTGACCGAAAGAAACGACTGGCGATGGAATACGATGACTCGCTGCGATTTTGTGGCAGCACGTTTCGTCGAGTGCAGACTGACAGCGACCCGATTCGACGGCGCCAGGCTGATCGATGCAGCGTTCGAGAATTGCGATCTGAGCGGGGTGGACTTTCGTGGTGCCGATTTGACGAGCGTGCGCTTTCTCGGTGGCACATTCGGCGACGTGCAGCAGGGCGAGACGACATACCGTACGCGGTTCGACGATACGCCGGAAGCGCGCCGAGCGGTTGCCGCAGGCGGTACGGAGAATCGGCACGCAATCGAATGGTGTCCTGTCACACCCGATTCGAGCGAACCGATTCGGCCAACCGCTTCACGGAGACTGAAGGGCAGGCCCGGTGACGTCGTACCGCAGAGCGGCTGGTGGGTGAGCCCGGCCCTCGGCAGCGAGCAGGGCCGGCGCTACTTCAACGCGGGAGAGCGATTTCCGGACATCCAGTCAACGAACTGGGGGCTTGTGATCTGGAGTTATCACGCCGACGATCAAGGCTGACATGCGCGCCAGCCGCAACCGATATTCGATATTCGCGCGCCCGACAACCGTCACATCAGCACGATATCGTACTGCTCCTGGCTCAGGTTCGACTCGACCTGCAGCGATACCGGCTTGCCGATGAAGTCGATCAGCATCGCGAGATGCTGCGACTCCTCGTCGAGGAACAAATCGATCACCTGCTGCGCGGCGATCACGCGGAATTCGCGCGGGTTGAACTGGCGCGACTCGCGCAGGATCTCGCGCAGGATGTCGTAGCACACGGTGCGCGACGTCTTCACCTGGCCCTTGCCCTGGCAGGTCGGGCACGGCTCGCACAGCACGTGCGCGAGCGATTCGCGCGTGCGCTTGCGCGTCATCTCGACGAGCCCGAGCTGCGAGAAGCTGTTGACCGTCACGCGCGTGCGATCGCGCGACAGCGCCTTCTTCAGCTCGGACAGCACCGCGTCGCGATGCTCGGCGTTCTCCATGTCGATGAAGTCGATGATGATGATCCCGCCGAGGTTGCGCAGACGCAGCTGCCGCGCGATCGTATGCGCGGCCTCGAGGTTGGTCTTGAAGATCGTGTCGTCGAAGTTGCGCGCACCGACGTAGCCGCCGGTGTTCACGTCGATCGTCGTCATCGCCTCGGTCTGATCGATCATCAGGTAGCCGCCCGACTTGAGGTCGACGCGGCGCGACAGTGCGCGCTGGATCTCCGTCTCGATGTTGTACAGGTCGAACAGCGGCCGCTCGCCGGTGTAGTGATGCAGCTTCGGGCTCACCGCCGGCGTGAACTCGCCCGCGAATTCCGCGAGGCGCTGGTAGGTCTCGCGCGAATCGACCTGGATGCGCGTCGTGTCGTCGTTCGCGAAATCGCGCAACACGCGCTGCGCGAGATCGAGATCCTGGTACAGCAGGCTCGTCGCCGGCAGCCGCTGCGCTTGCGCGACGATCGTCGCCCAGGTCTTGCGCAGATACGTGACGTCGCCCGCCAGTTCGTCGGAAGTCGCATCCTCGGCGATCGTGCGCACGATGTAGCCGCCTTTCTCGTCCGGCGGGATCACGGCGGTCAGCCGTGCGCGCACGGCCTCGCGCTCGGCCTCGCTCTCGATCTTCTGCGAGATGCCGATGTGCGGCTCCTGCGGCAGGTACACGAGCGTGCGGCCCGCGATGCTGACCTGCGTCGACAGTCGCGCGCCCTTCGTGCCGATCGGATCCTTGATCACCTGGACCATCAGCGTCTGGCCCTCGAAGACGGTCTTCTCGATCGGCTGGTGCGGCGCGCCCGACTGCGGCTCGCCCGCGAGGCGCGGATGCCAGATGTCGGCGACGTGCAGGAACGCCGCGCGCTCGAGGCCGATGTCGATGAACGCCGACTGCATGCCGGGCAGCACGCGCACGACCTTGCCGAGGTAGATGTTGCCGACCCGCCCGCGCGACAGCGTGCGCTCGACGTGAAGCTCCTGCACCGCGCCTTGCTGCACGAGTGCGACCCGCGTTTCCTGCGGCGTGAGGTTGATCAGGATTTCTTCGTTCATGGTGGGATTCAGAAGTCGACGCGCGCGGCGCGCAGCAGTGCCGCAGTCTCAAAGAGGGGCAGACCCATGATACCCGAATGGGAGCCCTCGATTCGCTCGATGAATTCGGCCGCACGCCCCTGGATCGCGTAGGCGCCGGCCTTGCCGAACGGTTCACGGCTGTCGACGTAACGTTCGAACGCGTCGCGCGGCGTGGCCGCGAAGCGCACCGACGAGCGCGACAGCGCGGGCGGCAGCAGTTCGCCGTCGGCGCCGATCACCGCGACCGCGGTGAGCACCTCGTGTTCGCGGCCCGCCAGGCGGGTCAGCATCGCGAGCGCGTCGGCGGCATCGGCCGGCTTGCCGAGGATCGCGCCGTCGATCGTCACGGTGGTGTCCGCAACCAGCACCGGCGCGGCCGGCTTGCCGCTCGCGACGAGGCGCGCACGTGCGGCCTCGGCCTTCGCGACGGTCACGCGCCGGACGTACGCATCGGCGGCTTCGCCGGGCAATTCGGCTTCGAGCGCCTCGGCGTCCTCGTCGGGGCGCGGCAGCAGCAATTCGAAGCGCACGCCGATCTGCAGCAGCAGCTCCTGGCGGCGCGGGCTTTGCGAAGCGAGGTAGAGAATCGGGAAAAGGGCGGGGGGCGTGCTGGACGGCATGGTGTCGTTATCTCGTTGTGCGCGCGCATCGCGCGTCCAGAAGACGACGCGTCATGCGCGGTGATAGGGGTGATTCTGCGTGATGCTCCACGCCCGGTAAAGCTGTTCGGCAAGCAGCACGCGCACCATACCGTGCGGCAGCGTCATGCTCGAAATGCGCAGTAGCAGGTCGGCGCGCGCCTTGAGTTCCGGATCGAGCCCGTCGGCGCCGCCGATCACGAATGCGACGTCACGGCCGTCCTGCTGCCAGCCGGGCAGCGCCTGCGCGAGCTGCATGGTGGTCCAGTCGCGGCCGCGCTCGTCGAGCGCGACGATGCGCGCGCCCTTCGGCAGCGCGGCCTCGATCTTCTGCCGCTCGGCCGCCATCACGCTTTCCGCGCTGCGGCCGCCCGAACGCAGTTCGGGCTTGATCTCGCGCAGCTCGATGCGCAGCTCGGGCGGCATGCGCTTCGTGTATTCGTCGAAGCCGGACGCGATCCAGCCGGGCATCTTGTGGCCGACCGCGAGGATGAATAGCTTCATCGGGACGACTCGCTGCGGCTCAGCGGCGGCGGGCCGCCGTCTTGCGTGCCGGGCGTGCGGGCGCTTCTTCCTCGTCGTCCTCGCCTTCGCTGGCCGTCGCGAAACCGTCCTTGCCGCCGCCGAGCTTCATCCGCACGGGCTTGTCGCCCCAGATTTCCTCGAGGTTGTAGTACTGGCGCAGCGCCGGTTGCAGGATGTGCACGACGGCGTCGCCGCAGTCGACCAGCACCCATTCGCCCGTGTCTTCGCCCTCGGAGCTGACGATGTCGCCGCCGGCTTCCTTGACCTTGTCGCGCACGCTCGACGCGAGCGCCTTGGTCTGGCGGTTCGACGTGCCCGACGCGACGATCACGCGGTCGAACAGTTCGGTCAGGTGGCTGGTGTTGAACACCTTGATGTCTTGCGCCTTGATGTCTTCGAGAGCGTCGACGATCACGCGCTGCAGTTTGCGGATATCCATGGAATCAGGAATGGTAGAGACGATGTTGAAGAATATAGGCCCAGACGGCGGCCGGTACATGCTCGGCCGACGCGTCGGGCATCTGCGCATGACGCGCGATGCATTCGCGCAGGTGCGCACGGATGTCGGTTGCGGCGATATCGAACGCCAGTGTCGTGTCGATCAGCAGGTGGCCGGCCGGTGTCGCTTTCAGCACATCGGCGCCGGCCTGCCGCCGCGCGATTTCCCGTGCGACGGCCGGTGGCGCCGTGCCGAGGTCGAAGCCCGGGCGCGTCGACGCGCACACGTGCGCGTAGTCGAACAGCTTGCGCCAGTCGCGCCACGTGTCGAGCCGCACCAGCTGGTCGGCGCCGATCAGCAGCGACAGCGAGGCGTCGGGGCCGATCCGATCGCGCCAGCGCGCGAGCGTCTCGACCGTATAGGTCGGCCCCGCGTGCTCGATCTCGTCGGTCGCGACGGTGATCGTCACGCCGGGCAGGGACAGCGAGCCGGCAGCGGCGCGCGTCATCGCGAGCCGATGCTCGGCGGCCGACACGTCGCGCTTTTGGTAAGGCTGCCCGGCGGGCAGCAGCACGAGGTCGGTCAGGCCGAGCACGTCGGCGAACCGGCGCGCGAGCGCGAGGTGGCCGTCGTGGATCGGATCGAACGTGCCGCCCAGCAGGCCGATGCGACGTAACGGCGGGCGCGGCTGCGGGGCGGGGCGGGCGGTGGTGTCCAGAAAAACGTGTCCTGTTCTTGGGGAGGCGGGGCGCGGTGGGCTCAGACCCAGTCGCGCGGCACGAGGAACTCGCTCAGGCGCGCTTCGGGCGAGCCCGGCTCGGGCTGCCAGTTGTAGCGCCAGTTCGCGACCGGCGGCATCGACATCAGGATCGATTCGGTCCGGCCACCGCTTTGCAGGCCGAACAGCGTGCCGCGGTCGAACACGAGGTTGAATTCCACGTAGCGGCCGCGCCGGTAAGCCTGGAAGTCGCGTTCACGCTCGCCGTACGGCAGCGCGACCCGGCGTTCGACGATCGGCAGGTACGCGTTCAGGAACGCGTCGCCGACGCGCTGCATCATCTCGAACGAGCGTTCGAATCCGGGTTCGGAGAAGTCGTCGAAGAAGATCCCGCCGATGCCGCGCGTCTCGTTGCGGTGCTTCAGGAAGAAATACTCGTCGCACCACGTCTTGAAACGCGGATAGAGCTCGGCACCGAACGGGTCGAGCGCGTCCTTGCAGGTCTGGTGGAAATGCCGCGCGTCGTCCTCGAACGGATAAACCGGTGTCAGATCCATCCCGCCGCCGAACCAGAAGATCGGCGCCTCGCCGGGCTTCGTCGCGATCAGCATCCGCACGTTCATGTGCACCGTCGGGCAGTACGGGTTGCGCGGGTGCAGCACGAGCGACACGCCGAGCGCCTCGAAGCCGCGGCCGGCCAGCTGCGGGCGCGCGGCGCTCGCCGACGGCGGCAGCGCGTCGCCCGAGACGTCGGAAAAACCGATCCCCGCGCGCTCGAACACGCGGCCGCCTTCGAGAATCCGCGTGCAGCCGCCGCCGCGCAGGCGCTCTTCCGGCCCGCGCTGCCACGCATCGGTCGCGAGCGGCGTGCCGTCGAGCGCGCCGAGCGCGTCGGCGATGCGTGTCTGCAGGCCCTGGAGGTACGTGCGCACGCGCGCCACGTCGTAGGTCGAATCGGTCATGTCTGAACTGGGTGCCTCCGCGCGAAGCGGGGGCCGTAAAAAAGGCATCTGCCGGGCATTCTATCGAACCCCGGCAGAGGAGGCCGCCGCTTGTGACGGCAGGCGGCGGTCAGGGCGTCACGCGCTCTTGCGGTTCAGCGCGCGGAAGCCGATGTCGCGGCGGTACTGCATGCCTTCGAAATTGATCTGATTGATCGTGTCGTACGCATGCTGCTGGGCTTCGCGCACCGAATCGGCGAGACCGACCACGCACAGCACGCGGCCGCCCGACGTGACGAGCTTGTCGCCTTCGGCGAGCGTCGTGCCCGCATGGAACGTCACGGCCTGTTCGGTCTCGGCCGGGATCCCGTTGATGCGGTCGCCCTTGCGCGGCGCGTCCGGATAACCGTGCGCGGCCAGCACGACGCCGAGCGCAGTGCGGCGGTCCCAGTCGAGCTCGACCGTGTCGAGCGTGCCCGCGATCGCCTGTTCGACGACCTTCGAGAAATCGCTCTTCAGGCGCGCCATGATCGGCTGCGTCTCGGGGTCGCCCATCCGGCAGTTGAACTCGAGCGTGCGCGGATTACCTTCCTTGTCGATCATCAGGCCCGCATACAGGAAGCCCGTGAAGCGGATGCCGTCCTTCTCCATCCCGCGCACCGTCGGCATGATGATTTCGCGCATCACGCGTGCGTGCATCTGAGGCGTGACGATCGGCGCGGGCGAGTAGGCGCCCATGCCGCCCGTGTTCGGGCCGCGGTCCTCGTCGAGCAGGCGCTTGTGGTCCTGGCTCGAGGCCAGCGCCAGCGCGTGCTTGCCGTCGACCATCACGATGAAGCTCGCTTCCTCGCCGTCGAGGAATTCCTCGATCACGACGCGCGCGCCGGCGTCGCCGAGCTTGTTGCCCGACAGCATCATGTCGACGGCTTCGTGTGCTTCTTCCAGCGTCATCGCGACGACGACGCCCTTGCCGGCCGCGAGGCCGTCGGCCTTCACGACGATCGGCGCACCCTTCGCGTCGATGTACGCGTGTGCGGCAGCCACGTCGGAGAACGTTTCGTACTCGGCGGTGGGGATGCCGTGGCGCTTCATGAACGCCTTCGCGAAATCCTTCGAGCTTTCGAGCTGCGCGGCTTCGCGGGTCGGGCCGAACACCTTCAGGCCGCGCGCGCGGAACAGGTTGACGATGCCGGCCGCGAGCGGCGCTTCCGGCCCGACGAGCGTGAACGCGACGCCTTCGCGTTCCGCGAAATCGGCGAGTTCGTCGAGCGCCGTGATGTCGACGTTCTTCAGACGCTCGTCCTGCGCCGTGCCGCCATTGCCGGGCGCGACGTAGACCATCTGGACACGCGGCGACTGCGCGAGCTTCCACGCCAGCGCATGTTCGCGGCCGCCGGAACCGACGACGAGTAGTTTCATGGGATTCCCCGCAGACTAGAAAACAGGGCGGCCGGCACGCTCAGGCGCGCCGGCCGCGAAATCGGTCGGGCCGCCGCCGCGACAATGCGCACGGCGGCCGGCATCTCATTCCTCGACGATGACGGCGTTCGTATACACCTCCTGCACGTCGTCGAGGTTTTCGAGCGCGTCCAGGAGCTTCTGCATCTTCGCCGCATCGTCGCCGGTGAATTCGACTTCGTTCTGCGGCTTCATCGTCACTTCGGCGAGTTCGGCCTTGAAGCCCGCGGCTTCGAGCGCGTCCTTCACCGCCGAGAAGGCCTGCCAGTCGCACAGCACTTCGATCGAGCCGTCGTCGTTCGTGCTGACGTCGTCCGCGCCGGCTTCGAGCGCCGCTTCCATCAGCGCGTCTTCCGACGTGCCGGGCGCGAACAGGAACTGGCCGACGTGATCGAACATGAACGCGACCGAACCGTCGGTGCCCATGTTGCCGCCGAACTTCGAGAATGCGTGACGGACTTCCGCGACCGTGCGGGTGCGGTTGTCGGTCAGCGTGTCGACGATGATCGCCGCGCCGCTGATGCCGTAGCCTTCGTAACGGATTTCTTCGTAGTTCGCGCCGTCCGCGCCGCCGACGCCGCGGTCGATCGCGCGCTTGACGTTGTCTTTCGGCATGTTCGCGTCGGCTGCCTTGTCGACCGCGAGACGCAGACGCGGGTTCGAGCTGGCGTCGCCGCCGCCGAGGCGGGCCGCGACCTGGATTTCCTTGATCAGGCGGGTCCAGATCTTGCCGCGCTTCGCGTCGGCCGCTGCCTTCTTATGCTTGATGTTGGCCCATTTCGAATGACCAGCCATACCTTTCTCCGTGCCCGGGCGCGCTGCGCGGGCGATTGTGCCAATGTGTCGTTGAATCGGCGGCCGTCTGGGCGGGCATGATGCCGCGGGGCCGCGCGTGTCGAGTGGAACGTGATTTTATCACGCGGCGACCGTCGCTTCGGGGCCGCCGTGCATGGCCGAACGGCCGGGAGGGCCGCTCGGAGCGCCGTGCCGCGCGCCCCGGCGCCGCCGTGCGTCAGTTCTTGGTGCCGAACAGGCGGTCGCCCGCGTCGCCCAGGCCCGGCACGATGTACGCGTGCTCGTTCAGGTGCGAGTCGAGCGATGCGACGAACAGCTTCACGTCCGGGTGCGCGTCCTGGAACACCTGCACGCCCTCGGGCGCGGCGACCAGTGCGACGAACATGATGTTCGCGGCCGGCACGTTGCGGCGCTTGAGCACGTCGACCGCGTGCACGGCCGAATAGCCGGTCGCGACCATCGGGTCGCACAGGATGAAGATGCGATCCTCGAGATCGGGCAGGCGCACCAGGTATTCGACCGGGCGGTGATCCTCGGCGCGGTAGACGCCGATGTGGCCGACGCGCGCGGACGGCACCAGGTCGAGCAGGCCGTCCGACATCCCGATGCCGGCGCGCAGCACGGGCACGATCGCGAGCTTCTTGCCCGCGATCACCGGCGCGTCGACCGCCACGAGCGGGGTTTCGACCCGCTTGGTCGTGATCGGGAGGTTACGGGTGATCTCGTAGCCCATCAGCAGCGTGATCTCGCGCAGCAGTTCGCGGAACGTGCGCGTCGACGTGTCCTTGTCGCGCATGTGGGTCAGCTTGTGCTGGATCAGCGGGTGATCAGTGATGAAGAGATTCGGGAAACGGCTGTCCTGTTTCATGACGGGGTGCCTTGGCGGCAAAAGGGGATCGGGGGCGGCGATGGCGCGAGGCCGGCCGCCGCTTATGGTCGCAATTTTACCAAGGCGCGCCACCTGATCCGGATATTATCGACGTCTCACGACAATCCGCGCGCCGTGTTCGCACGTTTCCGATCGCTCGCCCGTCCGGCGATGCGGGCGGCTGCGCCGGCGCGCGTCGCCATAAGGGAATCGACGATGGATCTCGGCATCGCAGGAAAGACCGCGCTCGTGTGCGCGGCGAGCAAGGGGCTCGGGCGCGGCTGCGCGGAAGCGCTGGCCGCCGAGGGCGTGAATCTCGTGATCGTCGCGCGCACGCGCGACACGCTGGAGGAAACCGCGGAGGAGATCCGCGCCGGGTCGAACGTGTCGGTCACCGCCGTCGCCTGCGACATCACGACGCCCGACGGCCGCGCGGCCGCGCTCGCCGCCTGCCCGCAGCCGGACATTCTCGTGACGAATGCCGGCGGGCCGCCGCCCGGCGACTTCCGTGATTTCTCGCACGACGACTGGATCCGCGCGCTGGAGTCGAACATGCTGACGCCGATCGAACTGATCCGCGCGACCGTGGACGGGATGATCGGGCGCGGTTTCGGCCGGATCGTCAACATCACGAGTTCGGCCGTGAAGGCGCCGATCGACGTGCTCGCGCTGTCGAACGGCGCGCGCTCGGGACTGACCGGCTTCGTCGCGGGGCTGTCGCGCAAGGTCGCGGGGCAGGGCGTGACGATAAACAATCTGCTGCCCGGGCTGTTCGACACCGACCGGATCGCGACGACGCTCGCCGCGTCGGCGAAGGCGCAGGGCGTGACGGTCGACGAGATGCGCGCGCGTCGCGCGAAGGAAATCCCGGCCGGGCGCCTCGGCACGCGTGCCGAATTCGGCGCGGCGTGCGCGTTCCTCTGCAGCGTCCACGCCGGCTACATCACCGGGCAGAACTGGCTGCTCGACGGCGGCGCGTATCCGGGTACGTTCTGACGCGCGCACCGCCATTCACGCATATGACAACAATCGACCCACGAAGGAAACGGAGATGAGCAAACCCCGCATCGCATTGATCGCACACGACGCGAAGAAGGACGAGATCGTCGCGCTCGCGGGCCAGTACCGCGAGACGCTCGCGCAATGCAGGCTGGTCGGAACGGGCACGACGGGCGGCCGCATCGCCGCCGCGCACGGGCTCGAGGTCGAGCGCAAGCTGTCGGGGCCGCTCGGCGGCGACCTGCAGATCGGTGCGGAACTGGCCGAAGGCCGCGTCGACATCGTCGTGTTCCTGCGTGACCCGATGACCGCGCAGCCGCACGATCCGGACATCACCGCGCTGGTGCGCGCGTGCGACGTGCACGACGTGCCGGTCGCGACGAACGTGGCGACCGCGCGGATGCTGCTCGACGACCTGGCGCGGAACATGCAAGACGTCTGCTAGTCGCCCGCCAGCCTGATTGCCCTTGCTGGTGGCAGGGCCATGCACGCCCGGCGGTGACGCGCGAGAATCGGGCGTCGCGACGCGCACCGCCACCGGTCCTGTACCGATCGGCACCGGCTGGCGTCGGCGACCCGAATTTCCCCTGACCGATTCAGAAACGAGGAGCGAAACGATGCCGAAAGCAATCCGATACGACCAGCCGGGCGGCCCGGACGTGATGAAGTGGGTCGATGTCGAGGTCGGCGAACCGAAGGCGGGCGAAGTCCGCATCCGGCAGCATGCGGTCGGGCTCAACTACATCGACGTGTATTTCCGCACCGGCCTTTACCCGCAGCCGCTGCCCGGTGGCCTCGGGATGGAGGCGGCGGGCGAGGTGACGGCCGTCGGCGACGGCGTGACCGCGCTCAAGGCGGGCGACCGCGTCGCCTACGTCGGGCAGCCGCCGGGCGCGTACGCGCAGGAGCGCGTGATGCCGGCCGAGCGGCTCGTGAAGCTGCCCGACGGGATCAGCTACGACGACGCGGCATCGGTGATGCTGCAGGGACTGACCGCGCACTACCTGCTGCGCCGCACGTACCCGGTGAAGGCCGGTGACACGATCCTGATCCACGCCGCGGCCGGCGGTGTCGGCCTGCTCGTGTGCCAGTGGGCGAAGGCGCTCGGCGCGACCGTGATCGGGACGGTCGGCTCCGACGAGAAGGCCGCGCTCGCAAAGGCGCACGGCTGCGATCATCCGATCGTCTATACGCGCGAGAACTTCACGCAGCGCGTGAAGGAGATCACGAACGGCGCGGGCGTGCCGGTCGTCTACGACTCGATCGGCAAGGACACCTACATCGGCTCGCTCGACTGCCTCGCGCCGCTCGGTCTGTTCGTCAGCTTCGGCAATGCGTCGGGCCCGCTGCCGCCGATCGACTCGAAGGAGTTTTCGTCGCGCGGCTCGCTGTTCTTCACGCGGCCGACGCTGTTCTCGTACATCGCGAAGCGTGCGGATCTCGAATCCGCGGCCGCCGAGCTGTTCGACGTGATCCTGTCGGGCAAGGTGAAGACGAGCATCAACCAGCGCTATCCGCTCGCGGAAGTCGGCCGCGCGCATGAAGATCTCGAAGCGCGCAAGACGACCGGCTCGACGATCCTCGTTCCCTGACGCATCCCTTCGTGCCGACACCACGCCGGCACGCATCCTGACGGGCGGCGCTGGCCGCCGCCCGTCCCGTCTTCATCCGGCCGCCGTTTCCCACCGCACGCGTTTACGCGTTTTTTATACCGGCCCGATGACCTTTGACCCGACCTTTACGCGCGTTCCCATAAGGTTCTAGTCGTCCGATTTCGACGACGGAGAACAAAAAATGGATGGGGTTTTCATCGGCGCACTGGTGTTGTTCACCGCGCTGATCCTCGGTTTGCTTGCCGGTTGCGAGAAGCTCGTGCAATACGGTCGCGGGGGGCGCGCATGACCTGGATGCTTTGGCTCGCGGGTGCCTCGACGGCCCTGCTGTTCGCGTATCTCGTCTTTGCGCTGCTGCGCGCGGAGGACATCGAATGAACGCGAACAACCTGTTGCAGATACTGCTGTTCATCGTCGTGCTGCTCGCGGCGGCCGTGCCGGTCGCGCGCTACCTGACGGGCGTGATGGACGGCAGTTCGCGCGTCGTGCGCGTGTTCGGGCCACTCGAGCGCGCGCTGTACCGCATCGCCGGCGTCGACGCCGGCACCGAAATGAACTGGAGGCAGTATGCGATCGCCACGATCGCGTTCAACGCGCTCGGCGCGCTGTTCCTGTACGGTCTGCTGCGCCTGCAGGGCTTCCTGCCCGGCAATCCGCAGCAATTCGGCGCGATGACGGCCGACGGTGCCTTCAACACGGCCGTCAGCTTCGTCACCAACACCAACTGGCAGGACTACACGCCCGAGCAGACCGTCAGCTACCTGACGCAGATGCTCGGCCTGACCGTGCAGAACTTCCTGTCGGCGGCAACGGGCATCGTCGTCGTGATCGCACTGATCCGCGGCTTCGCGCGTCATACCGCGCAGACGATCGGCAACTTCTGGGTCGACCTCACGCGCGTGACGATGTACGTGCTCGTGCCGATGTCGATGATCATCGCCGCGCTGCTGATGAGCCAGGGCGTGATCCAGAACATGAAGGCTTACCAGGACGTGCCGGTGCTGCAGGCGAGCACCTACGCGGCGCCGAAGCTCGACGCGCAGGGCAACCCGGTCAAGGACGAGAAGGGCAACCCGGTGACGGTGCCCACGCCGCTCACGAAGCAGACGCTCGCGATGGGCCCGGTCGCGTCGCAGGAAGCGATCAAGATGCTTGGCACCAACGGTGGCGGCTTCTTCAACGCGAACTCGGCGCACCCGTACGAGAACCCGACGCCGTTCTCGAACTTCCTGCAGATCTTCTCGATCCTGATCATCCCGGCCGCGCTGGCCCTCGTGTTCGGCCGGATGATCGGCGACCGCCGGCAGGGCATCGCGGTGCTCGCGGCGATGACGGTCGCGTTCGCGATCGCGATCGGCGTCGAGGTGAGCGCCGAGCAGGCCGGCAACCCGACGCTCGCCGCGCTGCACGTCGACCAGTCGACGAGCGCGCTCCAGCCGGGCGGCAACATGGAAGGCAAGGAAACGCGCTTCGGCATCGCGCAGACCGGCATCTTCACGGTCGCGACGACGGCCGCGTCGTGCGGCGCGGTCGACACGATGCACGATTCGCTGACGCCGCTCGGCGGTCTCGTGCCGATGCTGCTGATGCAACTCGGCGAGGTGATCTACGGCGGTGTCGGTTCCGGCCTCTACGGGATGCTCGTGTTCGCGCTGCTCGCGGTGTTCGTCGCCGGCCTGATGATCGGCCGCACGCCGGAATACGTCGGCAAGAAGATCGAGTCGTACGAGATGAAGATGGTGTCGATCGTCGTGCTGCTCACGCCGCTGCTCGTGCTGGTCGGCACGTCGATCGCGGTGCTCGCCGATGCGGGCCGTGCCGGCATCGCGAACCCGGGCCCGCACGGCTTCTCGGAAATCCTGTACGCGTTCAGCTCGGCCGCGAACAACAACGGCAGCGCGTTCGCGGGCCTGACGGTCGGCACGCCCTTCTACAACTGGATGACCGCGATCGCGATGTGGTTCGGCCGCTTCGGCACGATCGTGCCGGTGCTGGCGATCGCCGGCTCGCTCGCCGCGAAGAAGCGCATCGCGGTGACGAGCGGCACGCTGCCGACGCATGGCCCGCTGTTCGTCGTGCTGCTGCTCGGCACCGTGATGCTGGTGGGCGCGCTGACCTACGTGCCGGCGCTCGCGCTCGGCCCCGGCGTCGAGCATCTGATGATGTGGCTGGGCGCGTGATGCGCGCCCGCATGGCGACACCTTGCAAAGACTGAAGAGATTGAAGAGATCGCAATGACTCAACATTCCGCAACACGGTCCATGTTCGATCCGGCGCTGCTGCGTCCGGCGATCGTGGATTCGTTCAAGAAACTCACGCCGCGCACGCAGTTCCGCAACCCGGTGATGTTCTGCGTGTACGTCGGCAGCATCCTGACCACGATCCTGTGGATCGCGGCGCTCGCCGGCCAGGCCGAGGCGCCGGCGGGCTTCATCCTCGCGATCGCGCTGTGGCTGTGGTTCACGGTGCTGTTCGCGAACTTCGCCGAAGCGCTCGCCGAAGGGCGCTCGAAGGCGCAGGCCGCATCGCTGCGCAGCGCGAAGAAAGATGTGATGGCGAAGAAGCTCAACGAGCCGCATCCGAAGTCGCCGATCCGCATCACGACCGCGTCCGACCTGCGTCGCGGCGACGTCGTGCTGGTCGAGGCCGGCGACGTGATCCCGGCCGACGGCGAAGTCGTCGAGGGCGTCGCATCGGTCGACGAATCGGCGATCACCGGCGAATCCGCGCCGGTGATCCGCGAATCGGGCGGCGACTTCTCGTCGGTGACGGGCGGCACGCGCGTGCTGTCCGACTGGATCGTCGTGAAGGTCACCGCGAACCCCGGCGAGGCGTTCCTCGACCGGATGATCGCGATGGTCGAAGGCGCGAAGCGCAAGAAGACGCCGAACGAGGTCGCGCTGACGATCCTGCTCGTCGCGCTGACGATCGTGATGCTGCTCGCGACCGCGACGCTGCTGCCGTTCTCGATGTTCTCGGTCGAGGCGATGAAGGCCGGCCACGTGGTGACGATCACCGCGCTCGTTGCGCTGCTCGTGTGTCTGATCCCGACGACGATCGGCGGGCTGCTGTCGGCGATCGGCGTGGCCGGTATGAGCCGGATGATGCAGGCGAACGTGATCGCGACGTCGGGCCGCGCGGTCGAAGCGGCCGGCGACGTCGACGTGCTGCTGCTCGACAAGACCGGCACGATCACGCTCGGCAACCGCCAGGCGTCGATGTTCGTGCCCGCGCCGGGCGTGACCGAGGAAGCGCTGGCCGACGCCGCGCAGCTGTCGTCGCTCGCCGACGAAACGCCGGAGGGCCGCAGCATCGTCGTGCTCGCGAAGGAACGCTTCAACATCCGCCAGCGCGACATGGCGCAACTGCATGCGACGTTCATCGGCTTCTCCGCGCAGACGCGGATGAGCGGTGTCGATCTGCCCGGTCGTGAAATCCGCAAGGGCGCGGCCGATGCGATCCGCCGCTACGTCGAGACGCACGGCAGCCGCTTCCCGGAAGAGGTGCGCCGCGCGGTCGACGACGTCGCGCGCCGCGGCAGCACGCCGCTCGTCGTGGCCGACCTGCATGACGGCGTGGCGCGTGTGCTCGGCGTGATCGAGCTGAAGGACATCGTGAAGGGCGGCATCAAGGAGCGCTTCGCGGAACTGCGCAAGATGGGCATCAAGACCGTGATGGTGACGGGCGACAACCGGCTCACCGCCGCGGCGATCGCGGCGGAAGCGGGCGTCGACGACTTCCTCGCGGAAGCGACGCCGGAAACCAAGCTGGCGACGATCCGCGAGCACCAGGCGGCGGGGCGCCTCGTCGCGATGACGGGCGACGGCACCAACGACGCACCGGCGCTCGCGCAGGCCGACGTGGCGGTCGCGATGAACACCGGCACGCAGGCGGCGAAGGAAGCCGGCAACATGGTCGACCTCGACTCGAACCCGACGAAGCTGATCGAGATCGTCGAGATCGGCAAGCAGATGCTGATGACGCGCGGCTCGCTGACCACGTTCTCGATCGCGAACGACATCGCGAAGTACTTCGCGATCATCCCGGCCGCGTTCGTGACGACGTACCCGCAACTGCGCGTGCTCGACATCATGCATCTGACGTCCCCGGCGTCGGCGATCCTGTCGGCGGTGATCTTCAACGCGCTGATCATCGTCGCGCTGATCCCGCTCGCGCTGAAGGGCGTCACCTACCGGCCGCTCGGCGCCGCGTCGCTGCTGCGCCGCAACCTGCTGGTGTACGGCCTCGGCGGCGTGCTGCTGCCGTTCCCGTTCATCAAGCTGATCGACATGACGCTCGCCGCGCTCGGCTGGGCCTGATGCGCCGTACCTGAAGGAAGAACCATCATGAAATCGTTGATTCGCCCGCTCGTCGTGATCTTCATCGTACTGACCGTCGTGACGGGTCTCGCCTACCCGGCCGTGATGACCGTGTTCGGCCATGCCGTGTTCCCGTCGCAGGCGAACGGCAGCCTGATCGAGAAGGACGGCAAGGCGGTCGGCTCCGCGCTGATCGGCCAGCCGTTCGATGCGCCGAAGTACTTCTGGGGCCGGCTGTCGGCCACGTCGCCGATGCCGTACAACGCGACCGGCTCCGGCGGCTCGAACCTCGGCCCGCTGAACCCGTCGCTGGCCGACCAGGTGAAGGCGCGCATCGCCGCGTTGCGCGACGCGGGCACCGACATGTCGAAGCCCGTGCCCGTCGACCTCGTGACGGCGTCGGCGAGCGGCCTCGATCCGGAGATCACGCCGGCCGCCGCCGCGTACCAGGTCGAGCGCGTCGCGAAGGCGCGCAACCTGACGGCCGATGCGGTTGCGCAACTCGTCGCCGCGAACACGACGGGCCGCCAGTTCGGCGTGCTCGGCGAGCCGCGCGTGAACGTGCTGAAGCTGAATCTCGCGCTCGACGCGGCCCAGGCCGCGCACTGAGCGTATGCGACAACCTGCGTCCGGCGCGGCCCGATCCGCGTCGGACGGCTTTTCCGACGGCGCATGCGCCGTCTTTGCCTTTTGCGGCGATTTGGAACAACAATGACGGTACTCGTTCGCAATCCCGCGCTTCGCCTTCCTGACGCATGAACCGCCCCGATCCCGACCAACTCCTCGACAAGCTGCAGCGAGACGAAGAAAAGCAGCGGCGCGGCCAGCTCAAGATCTTCTTCGGTGCGTCCGCCGGCGTCGGCAAGACCTACGCGATGCTGCAGGCCGCGCGCCAGCGGCTGCAGGATGGTGTCGACGTCGTCGTCGGCATCGTCGAGACCCACGGCCGCGGCGAAACCGCCGCGCTGCTCGACGGCCTCGACGTGCTGCCGCTCGCGCGCATCGACTATCGCGGCCGCACGCTCGCCGAATTCGATCTCGACGGTGCGCTCGCGCGTGCGCCCCAACTGATCCTCGTCGACGAACTCGCGCATTCGAACGTGCAGGGCGCGCGTCACCTGAAGCGCTGGCAGGACGTCTACGAACTGCTCGACGCGGGCATCGACGTGTACACCACCGTCAACGTCCAGCATCTCGAAAGCCTGAACGACGTGGTCGGCGCGATCACCGGCATCCGCGTGTGGGAGACCGTGCCCGACCGCGTGTTCGACGCGGCCGACGAGGTCACGCTGGTCGACCTGCCGGCCGAGGAACTGCTCGCGCGGATGCGCGACGGCAAGGTGTATCTCGCGCAGCAGGCCGAGCGCGCGGTGCGCAATTTCTTCCGCAAGGGCAACCTGATCGCGCTGCGCGAACTGGCGCTGCGGCGCACGGCAGACCGCGTCGACGCGCAGATGCGCGAATACCGCGCCGACCGTTCGATTCAGCGCATCTGGCAGGCGCGCGAGCGGCTACTCGTGTGCGTCGGGCCCGGCCCCGAGGCGCCGACGCTCGTGCGCGCGGCCGCGCGGCTCGCCGCGAGCCTGAAGGCCGACTGGATCGCCGTCTATGTGGAGACGCCGCGCCTGCAGCGGCTGCCCGACGCGCGGCGGCAGCGCACGCTCGACGCGCTGAAGCTCGCGGTCGAGCTCGGCGCGGAGACGGCCACGCTCGCCGGCGACGACGCGGTCGCCGCGCTGATCGGCTATGCGAAGGTGCGCAACGTGTCGAAGCTCGTCGCGGGCGGCTCGCCGAAGGTCGGGCTCGCGCGCCGCTTCGCGCGGCCATTCGGCGAAAAGCTCGCCGAGCGCGCGGGCGACGTCGACCTGATGCTGATCCGCGCGTCGGCGAGCGACGAAGTGCGCGCGGCGCCGCTCGACGCGCGCGCACGCGACTGGCGCGACGCGTTCGCGCAATTCGGCATGCGGCGATCGCCGCCGCGTCACTACCTGTACGCGGCCGCGATCTGCGCGGCGATCACCGGCGTCGCGAGCATCGTGTCCGAGCGGCTCGACCTGACGAACCTCGTGATGCTGTACCTGCTCGGCGTCGTGTTCTCGGCCGTGCGGCTCGGGCGTGGCCCGGGCGTGCTGCAGTCGTTCCTGTCGGTCGCCGCGTTCGATTTCTTCTTCGTGCCGCCGCGCATGTCGTTCTCGGTCAGCGACACGCAGTACCTGCTGACCTTCTTCGGAATGCTGCTGACGTCGCTCGTGATCAGCCACCTGACGTCGACGCTGACGCGTCAGGCGAGCATCGCGCAGCGCCGCGAGCGCCGCACCGGCGCGATCTACGCGATGGCGCGCGAGCTCGGCGCGGCGTTGACGACCGAGCAGATCGTCGAGATCGGCAGCCGCCACGTGGGCGAGGTGTTCCGCGCGCGCGTGGCGTTCCTGCTCCCCGACAGCGCGGACAAGGTGCGGCAGAAGATCGAGGAGCCCGATGCGGCCGTCACGCTGACGGGCGCCGATCTCGACAGCGACGTCGGCCAGTGGGTGTACGACCAGCAGAAGCCGGCCGGCCGCGGCACCGACACGCTGCCCGCGACCGCCGCGCTGTACCTGCCGCTGAAGGCGCCGATGCGCACGCGCGGCGTGCTCGCGGTCGCGTCGCGCGACCCGCGTGAGCTCGAGGTGCCCGAGCAGTTGCGGATGCTCGATGCGTTCGCCGCGCAGATCGCGCTCGCGCTCGAGCGCGTGCACTACGTCGAGATTGCACGCGACGCGCTCGTCAACATGGAATCCGAGCGGTTGCGCAACTCGCTGCTGTCGGCGATCTCGCACGATCTGCGCACGCCGCTCACGACGATCGTCGGCTTCTCGTCGATGCTCGCGAACGGGCGCGCGGCCGCGCAGGGCGGCGACGCGGCGGCAGCCGAACGCTTCGCGCAGCGCGAAGGCGAACTCGTCGACGCGATCCACGACGAGGCGCTGCGGATGACGGGCATCGTCACGAACCTGCTCGACATGGCGCGGCTGCAGGCCGGCAGCCTGCAGCTCAAGCGCCAGTGGTCGCTGCTCGAGGAAACCGTCGGCGCCGCGCTCGCCGCGTGCAAGCGCGTGCTCGCGCGGCATCCCGCGCGCGTGTCGCTGCCGGCCGACCTGCCGCTCCTGCAGATGGACGCGGTGCTGATGGAGCGGCTGTTCACCAACCTGTTCGAGAACGCGGCGAAATACACGCCGCCCGATACGTCGATCGACATCGGCGCCGAGCGCGTGACCGACGACGGCCAGCCGTTCGTGCGCGTGCACGTCGACGATCACGGCCCGGGCCTGCCGGCCGGCATGGAAACGCGGATCTTCGACAAGTTCACGCGCGGCGAGAAGGAATCGGCGACGCCGGGCATCGGGCTCGGCCTCGCGATCTGCCGCGCGATCGTCGAGGCGCATGGCGGTAAAATCGGCGCGCTCAACCGTACCGCGCCCGACGGCCGCGTGACGGGCGCGCGCTTCTGGTTCACGCTGCCGGTCGACACGCCGCCGGCCGTGCCTGCCGTACCCGACGACGAAATCGACGTGCCCGGCGCATCGTCCCCCTCCGAGCCATTGCCAGACCATGAGTGAACCGAGCCTGACCGTCGTCCTGATCGAGGACGAGAAACAGATCCGCCGCTTCGTGCGCGCCGCGCTCGAAGAGGAGGACATCGCCGTGTTCGAGGCGGAGACGGGCAAGCAGGGGCTGATCGACGCGGCGACCCGCAAGCCCGATCTCGTGATCGTCGATCTCGGCCTGCCCGACACCGACGGCCTCGACGTGATCCGCGAGCTGCGCGGCTGGTCGGAGGTGCCGGTGATCGTGCTGTCCGCGCGCACGCAGGAAGAGGAGAAGGTCGCCGCGCTCGACGCGGGCGCAGACGACTATCTGACCAAGCCGTTCGGCGTGTCCGAGCTGCGCGCGCGGATCCGTGCGCAACTGCGCCGGCGCAACCAGGGTGGTGCGAACGAATCGCCGAAGGTGGGCTTCGGCGGCGTGACCGTCGATCTCGCGCTGCGCCAGGTGTGGCGCGACGGCGAGATCGTGCACCTGACGCCGCTCGAATACCGGCTGCTCGCGACGCTCGTGCGGCATGCGGGGCGCGTGCTCACGCACCGTCAACTGTTGCGCGACGTATGGGGGCCGTCGCACGTCGAGAGCCATCACTATCTGCGGATCTACATGGCGCATCTGCGCCAGAAGCTCGAGCGCGATCCCGCGCAGCCCGAGCACATCATTACCGAAACGGGCGTCGGCTACCGGCTCGTCGGCGCTGCGTGACGTCCGCGGCATGCCGCGTGATGCGGCCCGAATGCAAGGCCGCACGCCGGTGAAGTTGCATCGGCGCGACATTGCGGCCGCATGCGCCGGCCGCGCACACCGGCCCCGGATTCCCCGCTATGCTGATCGTTCCGCGAACGAAACCGAGGAGCGTGCCATGTCCGTCCGTCTCGTCGTCATCAGTGCGCTGGCGCTTGCCGCGCCCGGCGCGTTCGCGCAGCCGCTGCCGCCCGGGCAGCAGCCTTCGGCCCCGCAGCAGGCGATGGCCAATCCCGCGTCAGTCAATTGCGAAAAGCTCGGCGGCCGCCACGTGATCCGCAACCTGCCGAGCGGGCAGGTCGGCATGTGCGTGTTCAAGGACGGCCGCGTGTGCGACGAATGGGCGTTGTACCGCGACGACCGCTGCATCGGCGGTGGCGGCGCCAAGCGCGTGTCGAACTGAGACCGGGCGCGGCAGGGCGGGCGTGGCCGCGCCATGCGCCGGCCTGCCCCCGTTCATCCCCGTTCGCCCCCGAGGCCGGTGCATCCGGCATGCCTGTAAGCGTCTTGTTATACTCGGCGCCGCTCGGGGACGACCCCGGGTCATTCGCTTCAACGGGGACGGCCCCATCCGATCCGGAGTACGTCGAGATGGCGTGGGTATTGTTGTTGATTGCCGGTTTGCTGGAAGTGGCCTGGGCGGCCGGCATGAAATCGTCCGAGGGTTTCACGAAGCTCGGACCGTCGGTGTTTACGATCGTGACGGCGCTCGCCAGCTTCGGGCTGCTCGCGGTCGCGATGCGCCAGTTGCCGCTCGGCACCGCGTATGCGGTGTGGACGGGCATCGGCGCGGTCGGCGCGTTCGTGTTCGGGATCGTGATGATGGGCGAGGCGCTCACCGCCGCCCGCGTCGCGAGCGCGTCGCTGATCGTGCTCGGGCTGGTCGGCCTGAAGCTGTCGTCGGCTGCCTGACGCCGACGCGCCGGGCGCCGGCCGGCGTCCGCGCCCGGTCGTGACGCACTGCGGAATTGCGGCGGCCCTCCTGCCAGCCTGTCTATAATGGAACGGATTCGGGCCTGAATGTCGCCGTGCCGTTCTCGGCACGCGGCGCTGGTCGCCACGCGCCGCGCGGCCGGTCGTACCGACTCGATCCGATCAATCGGCAAAGCGCACGGAAAAGTGCAAGGAGAGGGCCATGATCGAAGCCATTTCGCTCGGCGCGGGGCTCGCGTGGGCGAGCGGGCTGCGCCTTTACCTGACGGTGCTGATCGCCGGCGTGCTCGCGCGGGTCGGCTGGCTCCATCTGCCAGACACGCTCGCGGTCCTGATGTCGCCATGGGTCATCGGCGCCGCCGCCGTGCTCGCCGTCACCGAATTCCTTGCCGACAAGATTCCCGCGTTCGATTCGCTGTGGGACGCGGTGCACACCTTCATCCGCATTCCGGCCGGCGCGGTGCTGGCCGCCGGTGCGCTCGGCCATGCCGACCCGACCGTGCTCGCGGTCGCCGGGCTGGCAGGCGGTTCGCTCGCCGGTGCCGCCCACGTCGCGAAGGCCGGCACGCGCGCGCTGATCAACCTGTCTCCCGAGCCGATCTCGAACTGGGTCGCGTCGTCCACCGAGGACGGCCTCGTGTTCGGCGGCCTCGCACTCGCGTTCTTCGTTCCGCTCGCGTTCCTCGTCCTGCTCGCGGCGTTCATCGCGGCGTCGGCCTGGGCGCTGCCGCGTTTGTGGCGCGGCGTGTCGGGCGGCTTTCGCGGGATGGCGAACCACATGGTGTCGCGGCTCAATTCGATCGGGGGCAAGCGCGATTGAAGGCGCCGTCACCCGTCGAGCGGCAGCACGCTGACCCGTCGCCGGCCGGGCGGCCCGGCCATGCCGGCCGCTTCGGCCTGCACGACCTGATTCGCCAGGCCGCGCGGATGACCGCGCGCGACTGGCGCGCCGGCGAACTGACGCTGCTCGTGCTGGCGCTGGTGCTCGCGGTCGCCGCGCTGACGAGCGTCGGCTTCCTCGCCGACCGGCTGCGCCAGGGGCTCGAGCGCGACGCGCGCCAGATGCTCGGCGCCGATTTCGTCGTGCGCGCCGACCATCCCGTCGATCCGTCGTTCGACCGCGAGGCGCGCGCACTCGGGCTGCGTACCGCGACGACCGCAATCTTCCCGAGCATGATCGCATCGACCGCGGGCGGGCAGGCGAGCGACGCGGCGCCGGCGCGCCTCGCGGCCGTGAAGGCCGTCTCGCCCGGGTATCCGCTGCGCGGCGCGGTCGAGATCGTGCCGGCCGGCACGACCGCCGCGCACAAGGCGACCGCGATTCCCGCGCCCGGTACCGTGTGGGCCGATCCCGCGCTGCTCGACGCATTGCATCTGAAGGCGGGGGACACCGTGCGTGTCGGGCTGCGCACGTTCACGGTGGCCGCGTCGATCTCCCGCGAACTCGATCGCGGTTTCTCGTTCGTCAATTTCTCGCCGCGGCTGATGATGCGCGCGGACGAGCTCGCCGCGACTGGGCTCACCGGTTACGGCAGCCGCGTCACGTACCGGCTGCTCGTGGCCGGCGACACACCGGCCGTCGCGCGCTTCGAGGCCTACGCGCACGCGCGCGTCGACGGCGGCAAGCTGCGCGGCGTCGGTCTCGAATCGTTGCAGGAAGGCCAGCCGCAGGTGCGCCAGACGCTCGATCGCGCACGCCATTTCCTGACCCTCGTCGCGCTCCTCACCGCGCTGCTCGCGGCGGTCGCGATCGCGATGGCCGCGCAGCGCTACATGCGGCGCCATCTGGACGGTTGCGCGACGATGCGCTGCCTCGGCGTGAGCCGCCGCACGCTCGGCGCGCTGTTCGCGCTCGAATTCGCCGGCATCGGCATCGTCTCGGGCGTCGCCGGCGCGGTGCTCGGCTACGCCGGCCACTGGGCGCTCCTCGCGGCGCTCGGCAGCCTGATCGACGTTGCGCTGCCGCCGCCCACGCCTTGGCCCGCGCTCGTCGGGATCGGCGCCGCGCTCGTGCTGCTGCTCGGCTTCGCGCTGCCGCCGCTTGCACCGCTCACCCGCGTGCCGCCGGTGCGCGTGCTGCGGCGCGACTGGGGCGACGCGTCGCGCACGGCCTGGGCCTTGTACGCGCTCGGTGTCGTGCTGTTCGCGGGGCTGCTGATCGTCGCGGCAGGCAACCTGAAGCTCGGCCTGATCGTCGCGGGCGGGTTCGCGGGCGCCTTGGTCGGCTTCTCGCTGATCGCGCGGCTCGCGCTGTACGCGGCGGCGCGCGCGGTGCGCGATGCGCGCGTGGCAGCGGGCGTCGGCTGGCGCTATGCGCTCGCGTCGCTGCACCGGCGCGGCACGGCCAGCGCGCTGCAGATCACCGCGCTCGCGCTGGGCCTGATGTGCCTGCTGCTGATCGCGATCACGCGCAACGACCTCGTCGCGGGCTGGCGGCAGTCGACGCCGCCCGATGCGCCGAACCAGTTCCTGATCGACATCCAGCCCGACCAGCGCGACGACGTCGCGGCATGGCTCGCCGCGCACGGCGTACGCGATGCGGTGCCCGCGCCGATGGTGCGCGGCCGGCTCGTCGCGATCAACGGCAAGCCGGTGAACCCGGACGCGTATCCTTCGGACGAGGCGCGCCGGCTCGTCGACCGCGAGTTCAACCTGTCGTATACGACCGAGCTGCCGTCGGACAACCGGATCGTCGCAGGCGACTGGTTCGGCCGCTCGGCCAGCCCGCAGATATCGATCGAGGCCGGGCTCGCGAAGACGCTGAACGTGAAGCCGGGCGACACGCTGCGCTTCGACGTGACGGGGCTGACGGTCGATGCGCCGATCACCAGCGTGCGCAAGCTCGACTGGGGCTCGTTCCGCGTCAACTTTTTCGTGCTGATGCCGCCGCCCGTGCTGAAGGATTTCCCGGCCGTCTACCTGACGAGCTTCCACCTGCCGGCCGAGCAGGCGGCGCTGCTCGATCCGCTGATCGCGCGCTACCCGAACCTGACCGCGATCGACGTTGCACCGATCCTCGCTCAGTTGCAGCGGATGATGCTGCAAGTGGTCGGCGCGGTGCAGTTCCTGTTTGCGTTCACGCTCGCGGCGGGTGTGCTCGTGCTGTACACGGCGCTCGCCGGCTCGCGCGACGAGCGCGTGCGCGAGGCTGCGCTGCTGCGCGCGCTCGGCGCGTCGCGCGCGCAAATCAATGCCGTGCAGCGCGCGGAATTCATCGTCGTCGGCGCGCTGGCCGGCGCGCTGGCGTCGGCCGGTGCGATCGCGGTCGGCTGGGTGCTCGCGTCGCGCGTGTTCGACTTCCGGCTCGCCGTCGATCCGTGGCTCGTGCCGGCCGGCATCGCGGCCGGCGTCGCGTGTGCCGGTGCGGCCGGCTGGCTGAGCCTGCATAATGTGTTGCGGCGCCCGGCGCTGCAGTCGCTGCGCGACGCCTGAGCGTCGCCGGCGGCCCCGACTATCCCGTTTCCGATTATCCGTATGACCGATGTGAATGATGAGGCGCCGTCGCAACCGACGGCGTTCGAGCTCGTGGGCGGCGAAGCCCGCGTGCGCGAAATGGTGGACCGCTTTTACGACCTGATGGACCTCGAGCCCGAGTTCGCGGAGATTCGCGCGCTGCATCCGGCGTCGCTCGACGGCTCGCGCGACAAGCTGTTCTGGTTCCTGTGCGGCTGGCTTGGCGGTCCCGATCACTACATCAGCCGGTTCGGCCATCCGCGGCTGCGCGCGCGGCACCTGCCGTTCCCGATCGCGTCGGTCGAGCGCGATCAGTGGCTGCGCTGCATGGCGTGGGCGATGGAGGACATCGGGCTGGCCGAGCCGCTGCGCGAACGGCTCATGCATTCGTTCTACGACACGGCCGACTGGATGCGCAACCGGCCCGGTTGATCGACCGGTACGCCGCTGTCCGGACGCCGGACGATCTGCGTCTGGGCGCCTGGCCCGTGCGGCGCGACACTGACCGCTTCCCCATCGATACGAGGCTCGCCCGATGACGACCCACGCACTGTTTCGTGAAGATGCCTATCTGACGCAATGCGAGGCCATCGTCGCGGCCGTCGGCGACGACGGCATCCGCCTCGACCGCACCGTGTTCTATCCGCTTGGCGGCGGGCAGGCCGGCGACAGCGGCACGCTGACGCTGCCCGACGGCAGCACGATCACGATCGCCGACACGCGCAAGGCGAAGTTCGACGGTGCAACGCCCGACGATGCCGTGCACGTGCCGGCGAAGGGCCAGGAAGCGCGCGTCGCGGCGCTCGCCACCGGCGCGCGCGTGGTCGCGGACATCGACTGGCTGCGCCGCTACCGGCACATGCGGCTGCATACGGCCGCGCACCTGATGTGCGCGGTGCTGCCGTACCCGGTCGACGGCTGCAGCGTGACAGCCGACTACGTGCGGCTCGATTTCGCGACGTCGGACGCGATCGACCGCGTCGACGTCGAGCGCCGTCTCGCGGCGCTGGTCCACGGCGCGCATGCGGTCACCACCGAATGGATCACCGACGCCGAGATGGCCGAGCGGCCCGACCTCGTGCGCACGATGAGCGTGAAGCCGCCGATGGGGCTGGGCCGCGTGCGGCTGCTGCGCATCGAAGGCGTCGATCTGCAGCCGTGCGGCGGCACGCATGTGCGCAATACGTCGGAAATCGGCGACCTGCGGGTCGCCAAACTTGAAAAGAAGAGCGCGCGGACACGGCGCCTCGTACTGGAGTTTGCATGACGGTCGAAAACCTGACGGACAGTGCCGCGGCGCTCGATCCGCAAGCGCGCGAGATTCTCGATTTCTGGTTCGGCGAGCCGGGGTCGGTCGAGTTCGGCCACGCGCGCAAGGTGTGGTTCAACGGCGGTGCGGCGTTCGACGAGGTACTGCGGACGCGCTACGGCGCCTTGCTCGACGCCGCGTGCGACGGCGCCCACGATCACTGGGCCGACACGCCGCTCGGCGCGCTCGCGCTGATCGTGGTGCTCGACCAGTTCTCGCGCAACATTCATCGCGGCACGCCGCGTGCGTTCGCCGCCGATTCGAAGGCGCTGGCGCTCGCGCGGCGCGTCGTGGCGGCAGGGTGGGACGCGCAATTGCCGAGCGGCCATCACCGCGCCTTTGCGTACCTGCCGTTCGAACATGACGAGTCGGACGAGAGCCAGCGTGAGGCAGTGCGCCTTTGCGCGGGCATTCGCGGCGAGGCCGGGTGCGAGAGCTATCACCACTTCGCGTTGCGTCATGCGGCCGTGGTCGAGCGCTTCGGTCGTTTTCCGCACCGGAACGCGATTCTCGGCCGTGTGTCGACCGATGCGGAGACGGCATTCCTGCGCGAGCCGGGCTCGTCGTTCTGACGTGCGGGGCGGTGGGGCGGCGGGCGTGAAAGCGCGCTTGAGCGCCGCTTGCCTGGCCTCCCGGAAATGACGACGGCGCCGTTTCGCGGCGCCGCCTTGCATTACTGCGTTTCGTGCTCTTCGGGGGTGCGCACGTAGACGCGCAGCAGTTCCTCGTCGTCGCCCGGGCGAGCGCCCGTCCAGAACAGTTTCCAGTCGCTGCCCGGCGCCGGATCGACTGCCCGCACGCCCTGGACGATCATCCACGTGCAGCGTGTCGTCTTCGCGTCGTCGATCGGCGTGTGCTGGATACCGGAGAAGTAATACAGCATCGGCGCTTCCGATTCCCCGAGCCCGTGCAGGCTCGCCATGCAGTCGCCGTCGCTCCATTCGAGGGCGATATGCGCATTCAGGTCGTCGAATACCGACCGGTAACTCTTCGCGACGTCGAGCCACGGCAGCAACAGCGTATACACGAGGCCCCACGCAACCAGCGCACCCGCGCCCCACGACAGCGCGCCGCGCCACAGGCCGGTCGTGCGCAGCTTCGGCAGCAGCCACAGCCAGCCGACCGTCAGCACGAGCGCGCCGACCACGAGCCCGGGCACGATCGGCATCGTCCAGTCGAGCGGCAGCCATCGGCCGAGCGGCGCGAGGCCTGCACGCGATGCACCCGGATCGGCCATCACTGCCCAGATCCCCCACGCGAGCGCGACGACGGTGCCGAACAGCAGGCGGCTCAGATAATCCCATGCAAGATGCAGCCCGCGCGGCAGGCGCTCGATCGCCTGTGCGGCAACCAGCGCGAGCGGCGCGAAGAACGGCAGGATGTAGAGCTGGCGCGAGGTCGCGGACACTTGCAGCACCGCGAGGCCAATCCCGGCGAACAGGACGGGCAGCGCGATGCGCGGCGTGCGCCACTCGCGCCATGCGCCGCGTGCCAGCGCGACGATCGCGAGCGGCGCGACCGGGAAGCCGAGCAGCAGGAACGCACGCAGGATGAAGAACGGCTTGTCGTTTTCCGCGCCGAGTTCCGGCACCGAGAAACCGAAGAAGCGGCCGACGTTGTTGTCCCAGAACCAGGTCATGAACAGCGTCTCGGAACGTAGGAACAGCGCGGTCGGCCAGATGAGCGCGAACGGCGCGAACACGAGCGCGGCGACGCCGAGCGAGCGCGCGAACGCACGTGTACGGCAGGCAGGGTAGAGCATCAGCGCGCCCGTGAGCGTGGCCGCGAACACGAGCGGCACGAACAGACCCTTTGCCATCAGCGCGATGCCGACGCCCGCGCCGAAGATCGGCGCGGCCCAGCGGCCGGACGGCCGCACCGGCAGCCCATGCCGCATCCGGCGCGCGCGCGCGACATGCTGCATCACGAGCTCGAGCAGGCCGCAGAAGCCCATCGCGGTGCCCGCGAACAGCGCGACGTCCGTCATCATGTCGTGCACGTGCTTGACGACGACGAGCGTGCTCGCGCTCAGCACGACGGGGCCGATCACGCGCAGGTCGAGCCAGCTGTCGGCCCGGCTGGCACTGCGTGCCGCGCGTGCGATGAAGCCGAACGCGAGCGCTGCGAACAGCGCGCTCGCGAGCCGTGCCGCGTCGTGCAGTGGCATCACCCGCTGCAGCAGCCACGCGAGGCTCGTCGCGACCCACGCGTAAAGCGGCGGCTTTTCCATGAACGGCTGGCCGGCGTTGGTCGGCACGACGAAGTCGCCCGTCTCGAGCATGTGCTGGATGATGCCGAAGGTATAGGTTTCGTCCTGCTTCCACGGATCGTGGCCGAGCACGCCCGGCAGCATGTACGCGCAGACCAGCGCGGCAACCAGCAGCCAGACGCGCCAGCCGAGCCGGACGATGCGATCGCCGGCCGCATCCGTCGCGGCGGTGCCGGCCACGGCAGGCGTGCCGGCGGCATGGAGCGTCGCGCTGAGGTCGGGGTCGGCGGCTGATCGGGCGTGCGTGGCCGAAGCGGGCACGGACGTGCGTCGCCGGCGGCCGGGCGCTGCGGTTCCTGGCATGGAAAAGATCTCGGTCGGGTCAAGCTGGTCCGGCGACATGGGCCGGACCCAGTAAGGGTCGCATCAAGGCGAGATGACAGCCGGATGACCGGCTGTTTTTGGCTTGGCGCTAGTAAAGCACGGAACTGTTACGGATGTTTACTGAAATGGTCACGATATTGTGGAGATTTGTGGTGTCGTGACCACGGACCGCTTCAGCCGGTCGGTTTTTCCGCCTTCTGGGGCGCGATTACCGGCCGCCGCCGACGTCGAGCAGGGCGCCCGTCGTGTATGACGCCGTGTCGCCGAGCAGCCAGACGATCGCTTCCGCGATCTCTTGGGCCTCGCCCGCACGGCCGAGCGGGGTCTGCGCGCCGAGGCGTGCCGCGCGGCCCGGCTGGCCGCCGCTCGCATGGATATCCGTCTCGATGAGGCCGGGCCGCACCGCGTTGACGCGCACGCCGTGCGGCCCGAGTTCCTTCGCGAGGCCGATCGTCAGCGAATCGACCGCGCCCTTCGAGCCCGCGTAGTCGACGTACTCGTTCGGCGAACCGAGTCGCGACGCGATCGACGACACGTTGACGATCGCGCCGCCGTGCCCGCCGCGATCGGTGGACAGCCGGCGCGCGGCTTCGCGCGCGCACAGGTAGGCGCCGAGCACGTTGGTATCGAACATCCGCCGCAGCCGGTCGACCGGCATGTCGGCGAGCGGCATCGACGGCGCGACGATCCCTGCATTGTTGACGAGCGCGTCGAAGCGACCGAACGCCGCCGCCACGGTGTCGAACATCGCGATGACGTCCGCTTCGTTCGCGACGTCGCCGGCCACGACGCACGCGCGAGCGCCGGCGTCGCGAACGGCTTGCGCGGTCAGTTCGGCTGCCGCCGCGTCGCGTGCGTAGTTGATGCCGACGTCCCAGCCGCGCTCGGCCGCGAGCACGGCGGTCGCGCGGCCGATGCCGCGGCTCGCGCCGGTGATGAGGACGGCCTTGCGCTCGGACGACGGTGCGGGCATCGCGTGCGGTTCCCGATAAACGTTACTTGGCTGCGTCCGGCGCCCACTTGTCGCGGACGGGCGGCTGGTAGCGGCGCAGCTGTTCGATCAGCGCGACCGGTTCGGCGTCGATGCACAACGCGTCGAAGTAAGTCGGGCGCATGAAGCCTTCGTCGACCGTATGGCGCAGCAGCGCGATCAGCGGATCGTAGAACGAATCGATGTTGTACAGCGCGACGGGCTTGCGGTGATAGCCGAGCTGCGCCCAGGTATAGACCTCGAAGAATTCCTCGAGCGTGCCGGCGCCGCCGGGCATCGCGACGAACGCATCCGCGAGGTCGGCCATCATCTTCTTGCGGTGGTGCATGTCGGGCACGACGTGCAGCTCGGACAGCCCGGTGTGGCCGACTTCCTTGTCGACCAGCAACTCGGGGATCACACCGACCACATGGCCGCCGGCCGCCATCACTTCATCGGCGATCACGCCCATCAGGCCGACGCGGCCGCCGCCGTAGACGAGCGTGAGGCCCGCATCGACGAGCGCGCGGCCGAACGCGCGCGCGGCGTCCGCATAGACGGGCCGCACGCCGGACGACGAGCCGCAGTAAACACAGACTGCCTTCATTGTTTCGTATCCTTCGCGGCGGGCTTGGCGGCGACCGGGCTGCCCGCCGGACGCGGCGAACCGTCGCGCGGCGGCAGGTAGTCGGTGAACTGGCGCTTGGGCAGCTTGCCGGAGACGAGATCGTCGAACAGCTGGCGCGAACGGCCGCGCAGGTACGGGGCCATGACCGAGATCACATGCATGCTCACCTGGTGCAGCTCTTCGCGGATCGCGTCCTGGTCGTTGTATTTGCGCGGGTGCATCACGTACTGATACGACAGCCAGTACGTCGAGATCACGGCCATGTTGGTGGCGATGACCTCGATCTCGGCGGGCGTCGCGACCATTTCGGCGTCGGACACGAGCAGCTCGCACATGTCGTGCGCGAAGCGCACCTTGTGGCTGATGATCTGCTTGAAGTGCGTCTCGAGCGTGCGGTTGCGCGCGAGCAAGTCGTTGAGGTCGCGATACAGGAACCGGTAGGTCCACATGAAGTCGGCCATGTACTGCAGGTACGACCAGGTTTCGTCGATCGTCGGACGGTGATCTTCGGGAAAGCGCAGCCGTCGTTCGATCTGCTGCTCGAACTGCGCGAAGATGCTGTTGATGATGTCGTCCTTGTTGCGGAAATGGTAGTACAGGTTGCCTGGACTGATTTCCATTTCCTCGGCGATCGTCGTGGTCGTGACGTTCGGCTCGCCGATCTCGTTGAAGAGTTTCAACGACAACTCGAGAATCCGTTCGCGGGTGCGGCGGGGAGGTTTCGCTTCCATGTCGTCCGGCCCTGTGTGTGCCGGACTGGCGGGCGCTGCAATCGATGCTGCGAGATTCGTCCGGCGCGGGTTGCTGTTCTAAGTCTAGCGGACGATTATAAACCGCTGTTTCCTGACAACGGGCGCATTTCGTGATCGCGGCGCGTTCCCCGCGCATGGTGCACCGCCGCACGGCGGCGATGCCGCGGATGCCGCTAGAAGCCGAGCCAGCGTGCGATCACCGGGCCGAGCACGAAGCCCCACGTCGTCACGCACGCGAACAGCGCGACCGTGACCGCCGCGCTGCCGAGATCCTTCGCGCGCTTCGACAATTCGTGGCGCTCGAGCGAGATGCGATCGATCGCGGCCTCGACGCTCGAGTTCAGCAGCTCGACGATCAGCACGAGCAGCACCGACGCGATCAGCAGCGCGCGCGATGCGGCGGGGACCGGCGAGAACGCACCGATCGGCAGCATCAGCGCGGCGAGCGTGAGCTCCTGGCGAAACGCGCTCTCCTCGCGGATCGCGACGCGAAACCCGTTCAGCGAATGCTTGAGCGCGTACCACGCACGCGTGATGCCGCGGTGGCGCTTGTACGGGTTCGGCGGCAGCGGCGCGAGCCGATCGTCGGGGCCGAGCGGCTCGTGCGGGTGCACGTCCGCGTCGGCGTGCGGCTCTTCTTCGTCGAACGGACGATGTGGTTGCGCCGTCGTGGCAGGGGGCGGGGTCTTGTCGTTCAGGTCTCGTTTCAAACGGCGGCACCTTCGGCGGGCGAGTACGCAGTCTTCGGCAGCGGTTTCAGATGCGACGCGAACTGCTCGGAAGCCGCGCGCCACGAAAAGCGCTCGGCCCACGCGCGGGCAGTCTCGCGTTCGATCTTCAGCGCCTCGAGGCAGGCTTCCTGCAGGTCTTCGTGCATCGCGCCGGCGTCGCCCCCGCCGAGCACGTCGATCGGGCCCGTGACCGGGTACGCGGCGACCGGCGTGCCACACGCGAGCGCCTCCAGCAGCACGAGGCCGAACGTGTCGGTGCGACTCGGGAACACGAACACGTCGGCCGCAGCATACACCTTGGCGAGCTCGGCTTGCGACAGCACGCCGAGATAGTTCGCTTCCGGATAGCGCGATTTCAGCTCGGCGAGCGCCGGACCTTCGCCCGCGACCCACTTCGAGCCGGGAAGGTCGAGGCGCAGGAATGCCTCGACGTTCTTCTCGATCGCGACGCGGCCCACGTACAGGAAGATCGGCCGCGCGGTATTGAGCACCTTCGACTCCATCGGCCGGAAGATGTCGAGGTCGACGCCGCGCGTCCACAGCACGACGTTCGTGAAGCCGAACTTCTCGAGGTCTTGCTTCACGACCGGGGTCGGCGCCATCACCGCGAGCGACGGCCCGTGGAACCAGTGCAGGAACTTGTAGGTCGCCGACAGCGGAATGCCGAAGCGCGCCTGCACGTATTCAGGAAAGCGCGTGTGGTACGCGGTCGTGTACGGCAGCTTGCGTGCGCGCGCATAGCGTCGCGCGGCGAGGCCGAGCGGGCCTTCGGTCGCGATGTGCAGCGCGTCGGGTGCGAACGCATCGATCCGGGCGCGCAGCTTGCGGTACGGCAGAATCGACAGGCGGATCTCGGGGTAGGTCGGGCAGGGCACCGTGCGGAATTCCAGCGGCGTCAGCATTTCGACCCGGTGGCCGAGCGCGGTGAGTTCGCGGGAGGTGCTCTTCAGCGTGCGCACGACGCCGTTGACCTGTGGTTCCCACGCGTCGGTGACGATCATGATCTTCATCGCGGCATGTGTCCTGTAAGTGGAGTTGTGTCAGGCGGTGGCCTTGGCCTTGCGCGACGGGGCAGCGGACGGCGCGGTGCGCATCGCCGTCCAGTAGACGATCTTCAGTTCGCCTTCCATCGTTTCGACGAGCGCGGACAGGCTTTCGACCCAGTCGCCGTCGTTGCAGTACAGCACGCCGTCGATGTCGCGGATCTCCGCCTTGTGGATGTGCCCGCACACGACGCCGTCGCAGCCGCGGCGGCGCGCTTCGTCGGTCATCACGGTCTCGAACTGCGAGATGAAGTTCACCGCGTTCTTCACCTGATGCTTCAGGTACTGCGACAGCGACCAGTACTGGAAGCCCAGCCGGCTGCGGATCCGGTTGAACCAGCGGTTCAGCACGAGGATCAGCGTGTAGAGCGTGTCGCCGAGATACGCGAGCCATTTCGCGTGCTGGATCACGCCGTCGAACAGGTCGCCGTGGACAATCCACAGGCGCTTGCCCGCGAGCGTCGTGTGAAATGCCTCGCCCCGCACCTGGATGTCACCGAACGCGAGGTCGCAGAACTGCCGCGCGCCTTCGTCGTGGTTGCCCGGAATGTAGACCACCTGCGTGCCCTTGCGCGCCTTGCGCAAGACCTTCTGCACGACGTCGTTGTGCGCCTGCGGCCAGTACCAGCCCTTCTTCAGCTGCCAGCCGTCGATGATGTCGCCGACGAGGTACAGGTATTCCGAATCGTTGTGGCGCAGGAAGTCGAGCAGGTACGGCGCCTGGCATCCGCTCGAGCCGAGATGGATGTCGGACAGCCAGATCGTGCGGTAGCGATGGGCGGACGGCTCGGGGTCGTCGTGCTGCCTGGCGTGCGCGGCCGTCGGCTCGTTCGACGAAAGGGCATCGGTTGCGGCCGAGCCGGACAGGAAGGCGGTGACGGCGCGGGCGCCGAGGGGTTGACGGAACAGGGAGGTCGCGGACGTTTTCTGGCCCATGCATGACTCGCGCCGGTTGACATTACCGGCATTGCGCCATGCGGGCGTGACCATGCCGTGACAGTCACGAGACGTTCTTATTACTGTCGTTCCGCCATGTTTAGCAGTGAATGCGGCGGCGTTGCGCAATCTGCCGAACCGACCGCCTTTGCGATGATCGGGCACGCCGAGCGGGGTGGCTGTGACGGTGCCTTCAAGGGATTTCGTCTGACGGATGCGCCGACGCGCGGAACCGGTCGCGCTCGCGCGGATCGCGCGAGCGCGTCAGCGCGGAATCGCGACGACGCGCGTGCGGGCGATGCGGTCGTGCGGGAATTGACGATCGGCGTGCAGGCGGGCGGCGCTGGCCCATGCGACGATCCACGCGGCAGCCAGCGCGAGCGTGACGGGCACCGACAGGCCGAGGAGCGGATGCAGCGCGAGCGGCGGCAGGAACCACAGCCACCCGAGCGCGTAGCGGACGAGCGCATGGCCGGTGTTCAGCGGCTGGCCGCTGGACGATTCGAGCCGCAGCCGCCAGGTCTTCATCGGCAGCGTCTGGCCGCCGTGGGTCCAGAACCAGACGAAGTACCCGCCGACGACGAGCGCGATCCACGCGGCGAGGAGGTTGTGATGAACGAGGCCGTTGCGCTGCTGCGTCGCGAGGCTGAATGCGAGGCCGGCGAAGAACACGATGCCGAACAGCAGCACGGCTTCGTACAGCATCGCGGCGAGGCGCCGCCGCACGGACGGCACGGCGAAGACGGCCGGGGCCTGGGGTGCGGGGGCGCTCGCCACGTCGGGTCAGGAACCCTTGAACATCGACGGCGCGTCGGCCGGCGAGACTGGCGTGACGGTCGCGGGTGCGGTGCCGGACGTGGATGATGCCGCCACGGGCGGTGTGCCGGCGCCGGCCGTAGCGGGCGCCGATGCCGGCGCGGCGTTGCTCGCCGGATGCTCGTGCGAATTGACGAGGCGGCGCACATCGCGGTCGGCGACCGTCGGCGGCGCGCTGACGACGCTCGGTCGGCGACGGCGCTCGGTCGCGGCCAGGCGCTCCTTCTGTTCCTCGGGAAGTTGCTGGTAGGCCTTCCACGCACGCTCGCGCGCCTGCGCGGACAGCTCCTTCGCGCTCTGGTAATTCTCACGCGCGACGCGGCGCTGCTCGGGCGTCATCCGCACCCACTCGGACATCCTGTCCTGCAGGTGCTTCTGCTCATCGGGCGTCAATTTCGCGAAACGTGATGCGATCTTCAGCCATTTGCGCTTGCGAGCGTCGCTGAAGCCGTCCCACTGGTCGGCGAACGGCGCGAGTGCCGAGCGTTGCGCAGGCGTCAGGCGCGCCCACGACAGCGGGCCGTTGGCGGCCGGCAGCGGCAGGGGCAGCGGGGCGAGTTCGGTGGTCAGCCCGGCGGCGGCCGAGGTCGGCGCGGGCGCGCTGCTGGCCGCCGCGGAGACCGTCGCGGCGGGCGGGTTGAATCGGGAATAGGTGGCGACGTAGGAAACGGCGATCGCGATCACGCATCCGAAAAATACGGCCAGGCCGCGTTTCTGACTCACCCGTGCGATCCCCTCGTTATTCTCTGTTAGCGTGCGTGCGAAAGATACGCGTTGAACCCGTGATCGAGATACGCGTTGAGCGGCAGGTCGTCGCTGAGCATCGCCGCGTCGATGTCGGCGAGTTCGGCGGTGCGCTGCATGTCTTCCCAGTACGCGATGCCGACGAGCCCCGCGAGCAGCAGCGCGAGCGGCCAGGCGCGCAGCAGGCGGCGCGCGAACGACGTCTGCGGGCGACTCGCGGGCGGCGTGCCGTATGCGGCGGCGGCACCGGCGAAGGCGGGCACGAACACCGGCGCGGTCGCGGGTTCCGGCTTCTTGCGCGCGAGCGCGGCCCCGCGCGCGGCGGCCAGACGGTCAGTGGTCGCGGCAGGCAGCGCCGCGGCACGTTCGTCCAGCGCGCGGCGGACCTTCAGCGCGAATTCGTATTCTCGATTTACGGGAGCGGAGCTCATAGCGTGATTCCTTTGGCCTTGAGCGCTTGCGCCAGGGTGTGGGTGGCTCGCGAGCAGTGCGTCTTGACGCTGCCTTCGGAGCACCCCATTGCGGCGGCAGTCTCGGCGACATCCATATCTTCCCAATAACGCATCAGGAACGCTTCCCGTTGACGCGTCGGAAGTTTCTGGATTTCTGCGTCGATCAGGGCCAGAACCTGCTCCCGCTCGAGGCGGTGCTCGGTGCTCTCGACGCCCGCGTTGTCGTCCGCGGACTCGAGCGTTTCCAGCGGATCGAAGTCCTCGTCGTCCGTGTTGTTGAGCGACGAAAAGAGCGTGACCCAGGTATTGCGGACCTTTTGCCGGCGGAACCAGTCATGGATCGCGTTCTGCAGGATCCGCTGGAACAGCAGCGGCAGCTCGGCCGCCGGCCGGTCGCCGTACTTCTCCGCCAGCTTGATCATCGCGTCCTGCACGATGTCGAGCGACGCATCGTCGTCGCGCACGGCGTACGCAGCCTGCTTGAACGCGCGCCTTTCGACGCCCGCCAGAAAGTCGGCGAGTTCCTTGTCTGATGCCATTCCGTAAAGGTATGCGCTGCGGACTGCGGCGTGTGAAAGGTCGAAAAATTTCGTAAAACCCGCGGATGCTAACAAATTTTCGCGCGACTTGGCACCGGTGACGGCTCGGTACGTTGCGCGCGAGCAGCGTCCGCGGGCCGCCGGGCGGGGCGTATGATGCGCTGCGGGATATTTTGCTTGACGACCCAATCATGACCCGCTATCGTCAACGATTCGCAACATGAAGTGATGGTCTCATTTGAGGCTGGCCCAAGAAGCCCGCCCTTCAAACTGGACGCGCCGCTTGAACCCGAGCCACAAGCCCGGCAGAGAGCACCCGATCAATTTTTTGCCGAAAATTCGAAAGGTCAAAATGAACATGCCCAGCGCGGAATTCTCCACGTCGGAACCCCTTTCCCCTCCCGATAGCGACTCCATCGGCGCCACCGTGCTCATGAAAGCACTGGCCGACGAGAACGTCGAATTCATCTGGGGCTATCCCGGCGGCTCGGTACTCTACATCTACGACGAGCTTTACAAGCAGGACAAGATTCAGCACGTGCTGGTGCGCCACGAACAGGCGGCCGTGCACGCAGCCGATGCGTATGCGCGTTCCACCGGCAACGTCGGCGTCTGTCTCGTGACGTCCGGCCCCGGTGTCACCAATGCGGTGACCGGCATTGCAACGGCCTACATGGATTCGATCCCGATGGTCGTGATCAGCGGCCAGGTGCCGACTGCCGCGATCGGCCAGGACGCGTTCCAGGAATGCGATACGGTCGGCATCACGCGTCCGTGCGTGAAGCACAACTTCCTCGTGAAGGACGTGCGCGACCTCGCGGAAACCGTCAAGAAGGCGTTCTACATCGCCCGCACCGGCCGTCCGGGCCCGGTGCTGATCGACATCCCGAAGGACATCTCGAAGACGCCGTGCCAGTACGAGCCGGTCAAGAGCGTGTCGCTGCGCTCGTACAACCCCGTCACGAAGGGCCATTCGGGCCAGATCCGCAAGGCCGTGTCGCTGCTGCTGTCGGCAAAGCGTCCCTATATCTACACGGGCGGCGGCATCATCCTGGCCGACGCGGCGCGCGAACTGAACCAGTTCGCCGACCTGCTCGGCTACCCGGTCACGAACACGCTGATGGGCCTCGGCGGCTATCGCGCATCGGACAAGAAATTCCTCGGCATGCTCGGCATGCACGGCACGTACGAAGCGAACATGGCGATGCAGCACTGCGACGTGCTGATCGCGATCGGCGCCCGCTTCGACGACCGCGTGATCGGCGACCCGGCGCACTTCGCGTCGCGTCCGCGCAAGATCATCCACATCGACATCGACCCGTCGTCGATCTCGAAGCGTGTGAAGGTCGACATCCCGATCGTCGGCGACGTGAAGGAAGTGCTGAAGGAGCTGATCGAGCAACTGCAGACGGCCGAGCATGGCCCCGACACCGAGGCGCTCGCGCAATGGTGGAAGGACATCGAGGACTGGCGCTCGAAGGACTGCCTGAAGTTCGACCGCGAAAGCGAGATCATCAAGCCGCAGTACGTGGTGGAGAAGGCGTGGGAGCTGACGGACGGCAACGCGTTCGTGTGCTCGGACGTCGGCCAGCACCAGATGTGGGCGGCGCAGTTCTACCGTTTCAACAAGCCGCGTCGCTGGATCAATTCCGGCGGCCTCGGCACGATGGGCTTCGGCCTGCCGGCAGCGATGGGCGTCAAGATGGCGCACCCGGACGACGACGTGCTGTGCATCACGGGCGAAGGCTCGATCCAGATGTGCATCCAGGAACTGTCGACCTGCCTGCAGTACGACACGCCCGTGAAGATCATTTCGCTGAACAACCGCTATCTCGGCATGGTCCGCCAGTGGCAGCAGATCGAATACAGCAAGCGCTATTCGCATTCGTACATGGATGCGCTGCCCGATTTCGTGAAGCTCGCCGAAGCGTACGGCCATGTCGGCATGCGGATCGAAAAGACCTCGGATGTGGAGCCGGCGCTGAAGGAAGCGCTGCGCCTGAAGGACCGCACCGTGTTTCTCGACTTCCAGACCGATCCGACCGAAAACGTCTGGCCGATGGTACAGGCCGGCAAGGGCATCACCGAGATGCTGCTCGGATCGGAAGATCTGTAACGGCGCGACGCGCGCCAGGGCCGAGGCGGCCGCCTTCACGAAGGGCGGTGCTGCACCGGGCGGCGCGCGGCGCGAGTGAATCGACACGGACACATTCTGGAAGAAGCGAACATGAGACACATCATTTCCGTCCTGCTGGAAAACGAACCGGGCGCGCTGTCGCGCGTGGTCGGTCTGTTTTCCGCACGCGGCTACAACATCGAAACCTTGACGGTGGCGCCGACCGAAGACCAATCGCTGTCGCGGCTGACCATCGTTTCCATTGGCTCTGACGACGTGATCGAACAGATCACGAAGCATCTGAACCGCCTGATCGAGGTGGTGAAAGTGGTGGACCTGACCGACGGTGCACACATCGAACGTGAGCTGATGCTGATCAAGGTACGAGCAGTGGGCAAGGAGCGCGAAGAAATGAAGCGGATGTCGGATATTTTCCGCGGCCGCATCATCGACGTGACCGAAAAGACCTACACGATCGAATTGACGGGCGCGAGCGACAAGCTCGACGCATTCATCCAGGGGCTGGACGCGACCGCGATCCTAGAGACCGTGCGCACCGGCAGCTCCGGCATCGGACGCGGCGAGCGCATCCTGAAGGTGTGATGCCAGACAGGCACGCCGGGTGCGCCGTCATGTCCCGGCCCGCAGTACTCCATCTGAACGAATTGTTGAATTTTTGAATTGGCGAAGGAACCATCATGAACGTTTTCTACGATAAAGACGCTGACCTCTCCCTCATCAAGGGCAAGCAAGTCACGATCATCGGCTACGGCTCGCAAGGCCATGCACACGCACTGAACCTGAAGGACAGCGGCGTGAACGTGACGGTCGGCCTTCGCAAGGGCGGCGCGTCGTGGAGCAAGGCCGAAAACGCAGGCCTGTCGGTCAAGGAAGTCGCGGAAGCGGTCAAGGGCGCGGACGTCGTCATGATGCTGCTGCCGGACGAGCAGATCGCCGACGTGTACGCGAAGGAAGTGCACGCAAACATCAAGCAGGGCGCCGCACTGGCATTCGCACACGGCTTCAACGTCCACTACGGCCAGGTGATCCCGCGCGCCGACCTCGACGTGATCATGATCGCGCCGAAGGCACCGGGCCACACCGTGCGCGGCACGTACTCGCAGGGCGGCGGCGTGCCGCACCTGATCGCGGTTGCGCAGAACAAGTCGGGCGCGGCACGCGACATCGCGCTGTCGTATGCGGCAGCGAACGGTGGCGGCCGTGCCGGCATCATCGAGACGAACTTCCGTGAAGAGACCGAAACCGACCTGTTCGGCGAGCAGGCCGTGCTGTGCGGCGGTACCGTCGAGCTGATCAAGGCAGGTTTCGAGACGCTGGTCGAAGCGGGCTACGCGCCGGAAATGGCGTACTTCGAGTGCCTGCACGAACTGAAGCTGATCGTCGACCTGATCTACGAAGGCGGCATCGCGAACATGAACTACTCGATCTCGAACAACGCCGAGTACGGCGAGTACGTGACGGGCCCGCGCGTCGTCACGGAAGAGACGAAGAAGGCGATGAAGCAGTGCCTGACCGACATCCAGACGGGCGAATACGCGAAGAGCTTCATTCTCGAGAACAAGGCAGGTGCGCCGACGCTGCAGTCGCGCCGCCGCCTGACGGCCGAGCACCAGATCGAGCAGGTCGGCTCGAAGCTGCGCGCGATGATGCCGTGGATCGCTAAGAACAAGCTCGTCGACCAGACGAAGAACTAAGCACCACGTGCTGTTCCGGCCCTTCGAGTGGAGGGTCGGTATCAAAAAGCCGTCCGAAGGCAGCAGTGCCCCGGGCGGCTTTTGCTATCCTACGGGCTTTGCAATTCACCGAACACCGAACGAACCCATGAACTATCCTCATCCGATCATCGCGCGCGAAGGCTGGCCGTTCATCGCGATTGCAGCCGTCATCGCGTTGTTGATCCACGCCGTCGGGGGCTTCGGCTTCGCGTGGCCGTTCTGGCTGCTGCTCGTCTTCGTCGTCCAGTTCTTCCGCGATCCGCAGCGCCCGATCCCGGCGCAGCCGAACGCGGTGCTGTGCCCGGCGGACGGCCGCATCGTCGCGGTCGAGACCACCCAGGATCCGTACGCGAATCGCGAAGCGCTGAAGATCAGCGTGTTCATGAATGTCTTCAACGTCCATTCGCAGCGTTCGCCGGTCGACGGCGCGGTCACCAAGGTCGAATACTTCCCGGGCGCGTTCCTGAACGCGGCGATCGACAAGGCGTCGACCGAGAACGAGCGCAATGCGGTCGTGATCCAGACGGCGAGCGGCAAGACCGTCACCGCCGTGCAGATCGCAGGCCTCGTCGCCCGCCGGATCCTGTGCTACGTGCGTGCCGGCGAACCGCTGTCGCGCGGTCAGCGCTACGGTTTCATCCGCTTCGGTTCGCGCGTCGACGTGTACCTGCCGCTCGGCAGCCGCGCGAAGGTGTCGATCGGCGAGAAGGTCTACGCGTCGTCGACGATCCTCGCCGAGCTCGAACAGTAAGCGGCGGGACGCACGATGGCCGCATTCAAACCGCGTCGTCCGCGCAACGGCTCCGGCCAGACGCCACGCCCGTTCCGCCGCAACAAGGTGATGGCGCCGGATCAGGCGCCCATCGAGAGCCGCCGCGCCGCGCGCCAGCGGTTCCTGAAGACGCGCGGCATCTACCTGCTGCCGAACGCGTTCACGACCGCTGCGCTGTTCTGCGGGTTCTTCGCGGTCGTGCAGGCGATGAACGTGCGCTTCGAGATCGCCGCGATCGCGATCTTCGTCGCGATGGTGCTCGACGGGATGGACGGACGAGTCGCACGGATGACGCATACCCAAAGCGCGTTCGGCGAACAGTTCGACAGCCTGTCGGACATGGTGTCGTTCGGCGTCGCGCCGGCGCTCGTGATGTACGAGTGGGTGCTGAAGGATCTTGGCCGCTGGGGCTGGCTCGCTGCATTCGTCTACTGTTCTGGCGCCGCGCTGCGTCTCGCGCGCTTCAACACGAACATCGGCGTCGTCGACAAGCGCTTCTTCCAGGGGCTGCCGAGCCCGGCCGCCGCCGCGCTGATCGCCGGCTTCGTCTGGCTCGCGACCGACAACCGCGTGCCGATGAAGCTCGGCTGGCTGCCCTGGGTGGCGTTTGTACTGACGATCTATGCAGGCGTGACGATGGTGTCGAACGCGCCGTTCTACAGCGGCAAGGCGCTCGACGTACGGCACCGCGTGCCGTTCGCGGCGATCCTGCTGGTCGTCGTCGCGTTCGTGCTCGTGTCGTCCGATCCGCCGTTGATGCTGTTCTGCCTGTTCGTGCTGTACGGGCTGTCCGGCTACGTGTTTTGGGCCTACATGGCCGTGCGCGGACGGGCGAACCCCGCGCGCTCGTCGCAGCGCGATCACTGACGCGCAACCTGCCCGGCAACGGCGGCCACGAGGCCGCCGTTTTCATTTGCCCCTTTTTCGCGCGGCGCGGTCTGGCATCCCGGGTGCCGTCCGATTGCGCACCCAGCGGAATGCCGCTATAGTCTTCGGCATGACTGCATTTTCCCGCCTCTCCCTCCTTCTAGCCGGTGCGCCGCTACGCGCGCTAGCTTTGGCGCGCCTGCCGCGCTGACCGTTCTCGCCCTCCGTCAAGCCTCGTCTGTTGTTGAGCGTCGCCAGCGGTGGCGCGATCTCATTACGTTTGATTCCCGTATAAAGAGCCCTGGAGCCCCCCATGACAGACAAGCTGATCATTTTCGATACGACGTTGCGTGACGGTGAACAATCGCCCGGTGCGTCGATGACGAAGGAAGAGAAAGTCCGCATCGCGAAGCATCTCGAGCGGATGAAGGTCGACGTGATCGAGGCCGGCTTCGCGGCCAGCTCGAACGGCGACTTCGACGCGATCCACACGATCGCCGGCCTGGTGAAGGAGAGCACGATCTGCTCGCTGGCGCGCGCCAACGACAAGGACATCCAGCGTGCGGCCGACGCCCTGAAGCCGGCCAATAGCTCGCGGATCCACACGTTCATCGCGACGTCGCCGCTGCACATGGAGAAGAAGCTGCGGATGACGCCGGACCAGGTGTTCGAGCAGGCTCGCCTCGCGGTGCGCTTCGCGCGCAAGTTCACCGACAACGTCGAATTCTCGCCGGAAGATGGCAGCCGTTCGGATCTCGACTTCCTGTGCCGCGTGCTGGAAGCCGTGATCGCCGAAGGGGCGACGACGATCAACATCGCCGACACGGTCGGCTACGGCGTGCCGGAACTCTACGGCAACCTCGTGAAGACGCTGCGCGAACGCATTCCGAACTCGGACAAAGCGATCTTCTCCGTGCACTGCCACAACGACCTCGGGATGGCGGTGGCGAACTCGCTCGCCGGCGTGAAGATCGGCGGTGCGCGGCAGGTCGAGTGCACGATCAACGGTCTCGGCGAGCGCGCGGGCAATACGTCGCTCGAGGAAATCGTGATGGCCGTGAAGACCCGCAAGGACTACTTCGGCCTCGACGTCGGCATCGACACCACGCAGATCGTGCCGACGTCGAAGCTCGTGTCGCAGATCACCGGTTTCGTCGTGCAGCCGAACAAGGCCGTGGTCGGCGCGAACGCATTCGCGCACGCGTCGGGCATCCACCAGGACGGCGTGCTGAAGGCGCGCGACACCTACGAGATCATGCGCGCGGAAGACGTGGGCTGGACCGCGAACAAGATCGTGCTCGGCAAGCTGTCGGGCCGCAACGCGTTCAAGCAGCGCCTGCAGGAGCTCGGCGTGTCGCTCGACAGCGAAGCCGAGCTGAACGCTGCGTTCATGCGCTTCAAGGACCTCGCCGATCGCAAGGCCGAGATCTTCGACGAAGACATCATCGCGATCGTCTCCGAAGAATCGGCGCTCGCGCAGGAGCAGGAGCACTTCAAGTTCGTGTCGCTGTCACAGCATTCTGAGACGGGCGAGCAGCCGCAGGCGAAGATCGTGTTCGCGGTCGAGGGCAAGGAAGTGACCGGCGAGGCGCACGGCAACGGGCCGGTCGATGCGACGTTCAACGCGATCGAGGGCGAAGTCGGCAGCGGTTCCGAACTGCTCCTGTATTCGGTGAACGCGATCACGACCGGCACGCAGGCGCAGGGCGAAGTGACCGTCCGGCTGTCGAAGAGCGGGCGGATCGTCAACGGCGTTGGCACCGATCCGGACATCGTCGCGGCGTCCGCGAAGGCGTACATTTCGGCGCTGAACAAACTGCATTCGAAGGACGACAAGGTCAACCCGCAGCGCTCGTAAGCGCTGCGCGTCGAGCGCTCGAAGCACACGAAACGCCCCGTGCGGCCTTGCGCCGCCCGGGGCGTTTTTTCATGCGCCATTCATTCGGCCGCCGGCGCGCGGAACAGCCAGCGGCGCGCGGCAGGGCGAGGCGCCGGGCTGCGGCGGCGGAATTCCACCGCGATCCCGCGCCGCGGCGCATCGGCGACGAACGCGTCGAGCAGTTCGAGCACGTCGTGATCGATGTAGTCGGCGCGCGTTGCGTCGATGATCACGGCCGCGCGGTCGGGAATGTGCCGCAGGTGATGCTTGACCTGCACCTTGCCGAGGAACGAGACGTCCTTGCGGAACGACAGCAGGAAGTGGTCGTCGTGCTGCGCGAGCGTGACGGGGCTCTTCAGGTTCGCGACGGCGACCGCCAGCACGCTGCACGCGAGGCCGACGGCAATGCCGAACAGCAGGTCGACCGCGAGCACGCCCGCGATCGTCGCGGCGAACGGCACGAACGCGGCCGGGCCCTGCTTCAGCACCGAGCGGAACAGTGCCGGTTTCGCGAGCTTGAAGCCCGTATGGATCAGGATCGCGGCCAGGCTTGCGAGCGGGATCAGGTTGATGAGCCCGGTGAGCGCGAACACGCTGGCAAGCAGCAGGATCCCGTGCACGATCGCCGACATCCGGCTTTGCGCACCCGCGTTCACGTTCACCGAGCTGCGCACGATCACGGACGTGATCGGCAGCCCGCCGAACGCACCCGCGACGAGATTGCCGACGCCCTGGGCCTTCAGTTCGCGATCGGGCTGCGTCGGCCGGCGCTTCGGGTCGATCTGCTCGACCGCCTCCAGGCTCAGCAGCGTCTCGAGGCTCGCGACGACCGCGAGCGTGATCGCGACGCGCCACACGTCCGGATTGACGAGCTGCGCGAAGTTCGGGCCGAGCTCCGCATGCTTGAGCGAGGCCGCGAACGCCGCGAACGATCCGAGCTCGGGCAGCGTCACGCGATGGGCCGCGCCCGGCGCAACGGCCGGCGCGACGAAGCCCAGCACGAGCGTCGCGCCGATGCCGAGCACGACGACCGCGAGCGGCGCGGGCACCGAGCGCACCAGCGCGAAGCGGCGCAGCGCGGGCGTGTCCCATGCGATCAGCAGCGCGAGCGACGCGAGCGCGATGGCCGTGGCAGCCCATGCGACCGGCAGGCCCGGCCAGTTCGCAAACGATTGCGCGGCCGAGCCGCCGATGCCGAACGCGAACGGAATCTGCTTCACGATGAGCAGCAGGCCGATCGCGGCGAGCATGCCCTTGATGACAGGCGACGGCACGTAGGCGGCGAAGCGGCCGGCGCGCAGCATGCCGAACCCGAACTGCAGCACGCCGGACAGCAGCACCGCGAGCAGGAACGCGGAGAAGCTGCCGAGTTGCGCGATCCCTTCGACGACGATCACGACGAGGCCGGCGGCCGGCCCGCTGACGGACAGCGACGAGCCGCTCAGCAGCGCGACGACGATGCCGCCGACGATGCCGGACACGAGTCCGGCGAACGGTTCGACGCCGGAGGCGTTGGCGATGCCGAGACAGAGCGGCAGCGCGACGAGGAAAACGACGATGCCGGCGACGATGTCGCGCGGCAGGGTGGACAGGCGCTCGTTCAGTTTCATGGTTGGGGCGGTTTCGTGGGCGTTGGGGCGGGGGGATGAATCAGCCGAGCGCGGCGGCGGTCGTGGCCAGCGCGGGTTCGACGTCGACGGGCGGTGCCGCGTAGCCGGAATCGAGCTCCAGCAGGCGACCGTCGGCGAGCGAGAAGATCCAGCCGTGCACGAGCGGCGGCCGTTCGCGGTCGCGCACGATCGGCGATGCGCGCAGCAGTCGCACCTGCTCGAGCACGTTCAGCTCGGCGAGGCGGTCGGCGGCGGCCGTGTCGTCGAGCCCGTCGAGCGTGTCGCGATGGCGCCGCGCGAGCGCGCAGAGCGGCGCGATGCGGCGCGCGACGTGCGGCAGGTCGGCCGGCGGCGGCAGCAGCGACGCGCGCACGCCGCCGCAGCCGTAGTGGCCGCACACGATCACGTGGTCGACCTTCAGCACGCGCACCGCGTACTCGAGCACGCTGGCGGAATTGTCGTCGTCGGGATGGAACAGGTTCGCGATGTTGCGATGGACAAACAGTTCGCCGGGCGCGCAGTGCGTGATGGTTTCGGCCGGCACACGGCTGTCTGCGCAGCCGATCCACAGCACGCGCGGGTTCTGGCCACGCGCGAGCGCGTCGAAGAAACCAGGCGTGTGTTCACGCGTCTCGCGGGCCCAGGCAATGTTGGCAACCAGCATGCTCTTGGGGCGATTCATGAGGACTCCTTTCTGACAACGGCAAATAAATATCGACGAAATGACGCAACTCCATTCTTTCTAAATTGAAAGGTTGGATTTGGACTGATATTAGGGGTATGCCCTAGCGCTCCGGGGGCATTGAAACAAACTGTTTCAAATTGATTTGGCGCAGTGCATTGCGTGCACCAACCCGACGCATGACATGCATCGCGTATGCCGGTTTCTGCGCAGAGGGCCGCATGACGGGGCGTTCAGCGGATTGCCATCGGGATGTCATTGACCGGAAAAGTTTTCCGCCATATTCCGTGCATTGAATAATGTGGCGGAAAAAACGAAATGGCCATTCACGCAATAATTCGTGAATGGCCATTGCGAAAATTGCGCGTAAATGCGCAATCGGTCAGAACAGATTACGGCGATCGGGATCGTGCAGCGGGTCCGGTGTTTTCTGCGTGGTGCGCAGGATGCCCTGCGGATCGAAATAGAAGCTGTACATCATGTACCAGACGTTGTCCTCGAGATACCGGTACGTCCACACCTCGCGCTTCATCAGCGGGAAGTAGGACGTCTCGACCGGGCGGCCGAAATTGACGAGCACGTCGGTCTTCGTCCACTTGCCGATCTCCGCGCGATAGAACTCGCTCGGCTGCAGCACCTGGCGCACGTTGACGATCCTGTGGGCTGCGTCGACGTCGGCCGCGATCGTGATTTCGCCCATCGGCTGGGTCGGCCACATCAGCCGCTTGCCGCCGCCGGGCAGGTCGTAGATCTCGCGCGGCGGGCCCATGCGCGCGACGATCGCCGACTCGTCCTGGCCGGCCTGATATTGCTGCCACGGTTGCGCGCAACCGGCCAGCAGTGCGGCGGCACCGGCGACCAGCACCGGCAGGCGCGCGGGAATACGAATGCGCATGGGATCCTCCAGAACACGGAAACAGGCCCCGTTGTATCACGGACGGCGCGCGCCGGTGCATCGCGCGGAAAAAATCGGTGCGGATCGGCGGCGTGGCGAAGCTTGCGGGCGGCGGGCGCGCCGGCCTATGATCCGCGCTTCTCGGGCAGATCGAAGGGCAGGTGGCCGATGCAGGGGTGGAAATGGTGCGCGCTCGCGTTGAGCACAGGATGGATGCTGGTGTCGTCCGCGTTTGCCGGCGGCGAGCCGGTGCGGATCGCGCTGATCGAGGGGATGTCGGGCCCGTTCGCGAACGCGGGCGCGGCGGTCGAGCGCAACCTGCGCTTCGGCGTCGAGCAGGTCAACGCGGCGGGCGGCGTGAAGCTGCGCGACGGCGCGCACCCGCTCGAACTCGTCGTGCTCGACAGCAAGGGCAGCCCGGAGGAGGCGCTCGTGCAACTGCGCGCGGCCGCGGACCGCCATATCGGCTTCGTTGCGCAAGGCAACAGTTCGGCCGTCGCGGCTGCGCTCGTCGCGGCGCTCGACAAGCTGAACGCGCGCGACCCGGACAACCGGATGCTGTTGCTGAACTATTCGGCCGACGATCCCGCGCTCACCGGCGCGCGCTGCAGCTTCTGGCATTTCCGCTTCGATGCGCACGCGGGCATGCGGATGGCCGCGCTCGCGGACGTGATGGCGCGCGACCGCGCGCTGCGCAAGGTCTACCTGCTGAACCAGGACTATAGCTTCGGTCACGACGTCAGCACGCTCGCGCGGCAGGCGCTGGCCGCGCGGCGCCCGGACGTGACGATCGCCGGCGACGAATTCCACCCGATCGGCCGGATCAAGGATTTCTCGCCGTACATCGCGAAAATCCGCGCGAGCGGCGCGGATGCCGTCGTGACCGGCAACTGGGGCAACGACCTCACGCTGCTCGTGAAGGCGGCGCGCGAGCAGGGGCTGAACGCGAAGTTCTATACGTTCTACGGCAACAGTCTCGGCGCGCCGGCCGCCCTGGGCGATGCCGGGGTCGGGCGCGTCGTGGCCGTGGCCGACTGGCACCCGAACGCGGGCGGCGCGAAATCCGACGCGTTCTACCGCACGTTCCGGACCCGATTCCCGGCCGCACAGGACGACTATCCGGTGCGGCGGATGAGCCTGATGATCGAGATGCTGGCCGCGGCGATGAACCGGGCGGGGTCGGCCGACCCCGTGGCGGTCGCGCGGTCGCTCGAGGGCCTGTCGTTCGACGACGGCTTCCATGCGTCGCGGATGCGCGCGCAGGATCACCAGCTGATCCAGCCCCTTTACGTAATGGAGATGGACAAGGCTGGCACGCCGGGCGTGCGCTTCGACAACGAGGGGTCGGGCTATGGCTTCCGGACGGTGCTGGCTGTGCCGGCGCAGCGCACGGAGATGCCGTCGGCGTGCTCGATGACGCGTCCGTGACAGGAGGCGGTAAGAACGGCGGGGAGTTGTGCTACAATGCCCGCCGGTTGTAAGTCACGGCACGGCCATTCTTCCGTGTCCGCCTGTTCAGTTAGAAAGGAAATCACATGTCTGTTGCAGATATCAAGAAGTCGGAAGTCGTTGCTCAGTTCGCCCGCGGTACCAACGACACGGGTTCGCCCGAAGTCCAGGTCGCACTGCTGACCGCACGTATCGTCGAACTGACGGGTCACTTCAAGACCCACGCGAAGGACCACCACAGCCGCCGCGGCCTGCTGCGCATGGTGAGCCGCCGCCGCAAGCTGCTCGACTACCTCAAGGGCAAGGATGCCGACCGTTACCGCGCGCTGATCGAGAAGCTGGGTCTGCGTAAGTAATCGAGGCGATTGCCGCCAGCAAGATGCCTGTGTCAGTCCGCTGATGCAGGCATTTTGTTTTTGCGCGGTGCGTAGCGTCACGCGCACCGCAGGTTGTCCGGCACGTGAGTGCCGGCTGCCGGAACGGCTGATACCGGGGTCGGGATTTGTGTCATTCCAGCGCGTCGCTCGACGAGCACCGCGCTGGAATGGCATAAAAAACACACCTTGCTCCGGGTAATTCGGTCGGGACGCCGCCGCACGGGATGACCCGGGCGGCGAATGAAATGAATGAATTCAAAGGAGCAACCATGTCCATGTTCAACAAGGTCGTGAAGGAATTCCAGTGGGGCCAGCACAAGGTGCGCCTCGAAACCGGTGAAGTCGCTCGCCAGGCGAGCGGTGCCGTGATCGTCGACGTGGAAGACACCGTCGTGCTGGCAACCGTCGTCGGCGCGAAGTCGGCAAAGCCGGGCCAGGATTTCTTCCCGCTGACCGTCGACTACCTCGAAAAGACCTACTCGGCCGGCAAGATCCCGGGCGGCTTCTTCCGTCGCGAAGGCCGTCCGTCGGAACACGAGACGCTGACGTCGCGCCTGATCGACCGTCCGCTGCGCCCGCTGTTCCCGGAAGGCTTCTACAACGAAGTGCAGGTCGTGATCCACGTGCTGTCCGTGAACCCGGAAATCCCGGCGGACATCCCCGCGCTGATCGGTGCATCGGCTGCGCTCGCCGTGTCGGGCCTGCCGTTCAACGGTCCGGTCGGTGCCGCGCGCGTCGCGTACATCGACAACGCATACGTGCTGAACCCGACGCGTGACCAGATCAAGGCATCGAGCCTCGATCTCGTCGTCGCCGGCACGGAGCGCGCGGTGCTGATGGTCGAATCGGAAGCCGACCAACTGCCGGAAGACGTGATGCTGGGCGCGGTCGTGTTCGGTCACGAGCAGATGCAGACGGCGATCGACGCGATCCACGAACTCGTGCGCGAAGGTGGCAAGCCCGAGTGGGACTGGCAGCCGGCACCGAAGAACGAGGCGCTGATCGCGCGCGTGACGGAACTGGCGCACGGCGACCTGCTCGCCGCTTACCAGCTGCGCGACAAGCAGGCGCGTTCGACGAAGCTGAAGGAAGTCTACGCGGCGACCTCGGCGAAGCTCGAGGAAGACGCGCTGGCGGCCGGCACGGTCGCGGCCGACAAGGCTACCGTCGGCAACATCCTGTTCGACATCGAAGCGAAGATCGTCCGTTCGCAGATCCTGAACGGCGAGCCGCGCATCGACGGTCGCGACACGCGCACCGTGCGTCCGATCGAGATCCGCACCGGCGTGCTGCCGCGCACCCACGGTTCGGCGTTGTTCACGCGTGGCGAAACGCAGGCGCTCGTCGTCGCGACGCTCGGCACGAAGGGTGACGAGCAGATCATCGACGCGCTCGAAGGCGAATACCGCGAGCGCTTCATGCTCCACTACAACATGCCTCCGTTCGCGACCGGCGAAACGGGGCGCGTCGGCTCGCCGAAGCGTCGTGAAATCGGCCACGGCCGTCTCGCGAAGCGCGCGCTGGTCAAGTGCCTGCCGAGCGCCGACGAATTCGGCTACTCGATCCGCGTCGTGTCGGAAATCACCGAATCGAACGGTTCGTCGTCGATGGCGTCGGTGTGCGGCGGCTGCCTCGCGCTGATGGACGCCGGCGTGCCGATGAAGGCGCACGTCGCGGGTATCGCGATGGGCCTGATCCTCGAAGGCAACAAGTTCGCGGTGCTGACCGACATCCTCGGCGACGAGGATCACCTCGGCGACATGGACTTCAAGGTGGCCGGCACGGAGCAAGGCGTGACGGCGCTGCAGATGGACATCAAGATCCAGGGCATCACGAAGGAAATCATGCAGGTCGCGCTCGCGCAGGCGAAGGAAGGCCGCATGCACATCCTCGGCAAGATGACGTCGGCGGTCTCGGGTGCGAACACGCAACTGTCGGAATTCGCGCCGCGCATGATTACGATCAAGATCAACCCGGAAAAGATCCGCGACGTGATCGGCAAGGGTGGTTCGGTGATCCGCGCGCTGACGGAAGAAACGGGCACGACCATCGACATCTCGGATGACGGCGTCGTGACGATCGCGAGCACGAGCAGCGAAGGCATGGCCGAAGCGAAGAAGCGCATCGAGAACATCACGGCCGAGATCGAAGTCGGCCAGGTGTACGAAGGCACGGTGCTCAAGCTGCTCGATTTCGGCGCGATCGTGAACCTGCTGCCGGGCAAGGACGGCCTGCTGCACATCTCGGAAATCGTCAACGAGCGCGTGAAGGACATCAACGACTACCTGAAGGAAGGTCAGCAGGTGAAGGTCAAGGTGATCCAGACGGACGAGAAGGGCCGCGTGCGTCTGTCGGCGAAGGCGCTGCTGAACGAAGCAGCGGCAGCGTCGCAGTCGGATACGCCGCCGCAGCAGTAAGCGGACGGGCGTAAGAGCGGCCGGCAGTGCGAAAGCGTGCCGGCCGTTTTTTCTGTAGCATCGTTGTGCGGCGCAGCAGCGCCGGCGAGGCGCCCGTGCCGCGCACGGGTGCGCCCCCGACTGATCCTGGAGCGACCACCATGAAAGCCATCGAAATCACCGAATTCGGCGCCCCCGACGTGCTGAAGCTCGCGGAGCGTCCGCGCCCCGAACCGAAGCGCGGCGAAGTGCTGATCAAGGTGGCGGCTTCCGGCGTGAACCGGCCGGACGTATTCCAGCGCAAGGGCGCGTATGCGCCGCCGCCGGGTGCGTCGGATCTGCCGGGCCTCGAGGTCGCGGGCGAGATTGTCGGCGGCGACCTGTCGGATGCGGCACTGAACCCGTTCGGCCTGAAGATGGGCGATCGCGTTTGCGCGCTGCTCGCGGGCGGCGGTTACGCCGAATATGCGGTCGCGCCGCTGCCGCAATGCCTGCCGGTGCCCGACGGGCTGACTGACATCGAGGCCGCATCGCTGCCCGAAACCTTCTTCACAGTGTGGAGCAACGTGTTCGACCGCGCGCTGCTCGGCGCGGGCGAGGGCGGCGAGCAGGAAACGCTGCTCGTGCAGGGCGGCTCGAGCGGGATCGGCGTGACGGCGATCCAGATCGCGCACGCGCTCGGCTTTCGTGTCTTCGCGACGGCCGGGAGTGCCGATAAATGCCGTGCATGCGAGGCGCTCGGCGCCGAGCGTGCGATCAACTACAAGACCGAAGACTTCGTCGAGGTCGTCAAGTCGCTGACGCATGATCGCGGCGTCGACGTGATCCTCGACATGGTCGCGGGTTCGTACGTGCCGCGCGAACTGTCCGCGCTCGCGGATGGCGGCCGCCTCGTGCTGATCGCGCTGCTGGGCGGCGCGAAGGCCGAGGTCAACCTGAATGAAATTCTGCGCCGCCGGTTGACGGTGACGGGCTCGACGCTGCGTCCGCGGCCGGTCGAGTTCAAGGCGCGCATCGCCGCGCAACTGAAGGCGCGTGTCTGGCCACTGCTCGCGGACGGTCGCATCAAACCCGTCATCTACCGCGTGCTGCCGGCAGGGGAGGCCGCCCAGGCGCATGCGCTGATGGAAAGCGGTGAGCACATCGGCAAGATCGTGCTCGATTGGGGTGCGAACGCGTGACGGCCCGTGCGACGGGCTTGACATGTGTGGTTTGACCGGTTCAAGCCGCGCGCAGTAAAATCGCGGGTTTGCTTCGCCAGATCCAACCTGACGGGCCGGTTTCCGGTGCGTTAATGACAAGATAGTGACGAGACAGACACGATGTCGAAACAACGAACGAAGCGAGTGATCGGCAACTGGAAGATGCACGGCCGGCTGGCCGGCAACCAGGCATTGCTGAACGAAGTGATGCAGGGCGCGGGTGCGGTGCCGGCCGAAACGTCGGTCGGCGTGTGCGTGCCGTTCCCGTACCTCGCGCAGGTTCAGGCGCAGCTCGGCGGCGGCCGTGTCGCGTTCGGCGCGCAGGACGTGTCCGCGCACGAGCAGGGCGCGTTCACCGGTGAAGTGGCGGCCGCGATGGTGGCGGAGTTCGGCGCGCAGTATGCGATCGTCGGTCACTCGGAGCGTCGCGCGTATCACGGCGAGCGCAACGAAACCGTCGCCGCGAAGACGCAACGCGCGCTCGCGGCGGGCCTTACGCCCGTCGTGTGCGTCGGTGAAACGCTCGAAGAGCGCGAAGCGGGCGCGACCGAGCAGGTAGTCGGTGCGCAGCTCGACGCCGTGCTGGCTGTGCTGACGGCTGACGAAGCCGCCCGCATTGTCATCGCATATGAGCCGGTCTGGGCGATCGGCACGGGCAAGAGCGCGACGTCGGCGCAGGCGCAGGACGTGCACGCATTCCTGCGGGCGCGTCTCGCGGCGAAGGGGGCGGCGGACGTATCGGTGCTGTACGGCGGCAGCGTGAAGCCGGACAACGCGGAAGAGCTGTTCGCGCAGCCCGACATCGACGGCGGCCTGATCGGCGGCGCGTCGCTGAAGGCGGAAGATTTCCTGGCGATCTGCCGGGCCGCACGTTGAGCGGTCCGGGATCGAATTGAACCATGATGGCGGCCGGTTGGTCCGGTTGCCTGATCCAATCGGGTGGGTGTGATGCTGTTATTCAAGACGCTGATTATTGTCGTGCAGGTGCTGTCTGCACTCGGTGTGATCGGACTCGTGCTGCTGCAGCACGGCAAGGGCGCGGACATGGGCGCTGCATTCGGCAGCGGCGCGTCGGGCAGCCTGTTCGGTGCAACGGGCTCCGCCAACTTCCTGTCGCGCACGACGGGCATTCTCGCGACGATCTTCTTCGTCGCGACGCTCGCGCTGACGTACCTCGGTTCGTACAAGTCGACGCCGTCGGCGGGCGTGCTCGGTGCCGCCGCGACCGCGCCGGCATCGGCGCCCGCAGCGTCGGCGCCGGCCGTCGCGGCGTCCGCTGCTGCAGGTTCGGCAGCAAGCGCGCCTGGCCAGGATGTCCCGAAATAAAAGGTCAAAATTTTTGCGTTTGTGCGTTGAACAAATCTGGAACTCGGGTTAGAATTTAATTCTTGAAGCGATTCGCGGGAAACAAGCAGCACAACCCGAGTTGCATGCAGTGCCGACGTGGTGAAATTGGTAGACACGCTATCTTGAGGGGGTAGTGGCGAAAGCTGTGCGAGTTCGAGTCTCGCCGTCGGCACCAAAGTTACTCAATGCCAGCCGCTTCTAGTGGCTGGCATTTTTCATTTCTGGGGTGTGCCTTGCGATTGTCTTGTGATCGCGAGCACTCCGAAATGATTCCTTCCGCCGGAAGTGGTATTCTCCGGACGCTCAGAACCAACCGATAGAGGATTGCCTTGAACCTCGCAGCCTATTACCCCGTCTTGTTGTTCCTCCTCGTGGGCACTGGTTTAGGTATAGCGCTGGTCAGCATCGGCAAGCTCCTTGGTCCCAACAAGCCGGACGTCGAGAAGAACGCACCGTACGAGTGCGGCTTCGAAGCCTTTGAAGACGCCCGGATGAAATTCGACGTCCGGTACTACCTCGTCGCCATCCTGTTCATCATCTTCGATCTCGAAACCGCATTCCTGTTTCCGTGGGGCGTCGCGCTCCGGGACATCGGCTGGCCGGGTTTCATCGCAATGATGATTTTTCTGCTCGAATTCCTGCTGGGCTTTGCCTATATCTGGAAGAAAGGCGGCCTCGACTGGGAGTGATGGGTTAATCGCCGGTTTGCATGGGCGGCCACGCTGGGCCGCTCGTCTGGAGTGGAAAGCAAATGAGTATCGAAGGGGTCTTGAAGGAAGGGTTTGTCACCACGACGGCTGACAAGCTGATCAACTGGACGCGTACCGGCTCGCTGTGGCCGATGACGTTCGGGCTCGCGTGTTGCGCCGTCGAGATGATGCATGCGGGCGCGGCCCGTTATGACCTGGACCGGTTCGGGGTCGTGTTCCGTCCGAGCCCGCGTCAATCGGACGTGATGATCGTCGCCGGCACACTGTGCAACAAGATGGCGCCCGCACTGCGCCGCGTGTACGACCAGATGGCCGAGCCGCGCTGGGTGATCTCGATGGGGTCGTGCGCGAACGGTGGCGGTTACTACCACTACTCGTACTCGGTGGTTCGCGGTTGCGACCGGATCGTGCCGGTCGACGTCTACGTACCGGGCTGTCCGCCCACGGCCGAGGCGCTGGTCTACGGCGTGATCCAGCTTCAGGCGAAGATCCGCCGCACCAACACCATCGCCCGTCAATAAAGTCCCGAGCGTCCCCCTCAATATGGCAAGCAAAATCGAGACCCTCAAGGCAAACCTCGAAGCAGCGCTCGGCGCGCGCGTGGTGAGCCTCACCGAAGCGATCGGTGAACTGACGCTCGTCGTGAAGGCGAGCGATTACCTCGAAGTCGCAAAGATGCTGCGCGACGATCCGAAGCTCCGTTTCGAGCAACTGATCGACCTCTGCGGCGTCGATTACCAGACCTACGGCGACGGCGCCTACGACGGCCCGCGTTTCGCGGCCGTGTCGCAGCTGCTGTCGGTCACGAACAACTGGCGCCTGCGTCTGCGCGTGTTCGCTCCGGACGACGATCTGCCGATCGTGGCATCGCTCGTCGACATCTGGGCCTCCGCAAACTGGTACGAGCGCGAGGCGTTCGACCTGTACGGCCTCGTGTTCGAGGGTCACCCCGATCTGCGTCGCATCCTCACCGACTACGGCTTCATCGGCCATCCGTTCCGAAAGGACTTCCCGGTGTCGGGTTATGTCGAAATGCGTTACGACCCGGAAGAGAAACGGGTCGTCTACCAGCCGGTGACGATCGAGCCGCGCGAAATCACGCCGCGCGTGATCCGCGAGGATCGCTATGGCGGTCTGAAACATTAAGGGGGCGTCATGGCAGAAATCAAGAACTACACCCTCAACTTCGGCCCGCAGCACCCGGCAGCGCACGGCGTGCTGCGTCTCGTGCTCGAGCTCGACGGCGAAGTCATCCAGCGCGCCGATCCGCACATCGGCTTGCTGCATCGCGCGACTGAAAAGCTCGCGGAAAGCAAGACCTTCATCCAGTCCGTGCCGTACATGGACCGTCTCGACTACGTGTCGATGATGGTCAACGAGCACGGCTACGTGCTCGCAATCGAGCGTCTGCTCGGCATCGACGTGCCTGAGCGCGCGCAGTACATCCGCGTGCTGTTCGACGAGATCACGCGCGTACTGAACCACCTGATGTGGATCGGCGCGCACGCACTCGACGTCGGCGCGATGGCGGTGTTCCTGTACGCATTCCGCGAGCGTGAAGACCTGATGGACGTGTACGAAGCGGTGTCCGGTGCCCGGATGCACGCGGCGTACTACCGTCCGGGCGGCGTCTACCGCGACCTGCCTGACGCAATGCCGCAATACAAGGCGTCGAAGATTCGCAACGAGAAGGCGCTCGCGAAGATGAACGAAGCGCGCAGCGGCTCGGTGCTCGACTTCATCGACGACTTCTTCACGCGCTTCCCGAAGTGCGTCGACGAATACGAAACGCTGCTGACCGACAACCGGATCTGGAAACAGCGTCTGGTCGGGATCGGCGTCGTCAGCCCGGAGCGTGCGCTGCAGATGGGCCTGACGGGTCCGATGCTGCGCGGCTCGGGTATCGCGTGGGACCTGCGCAAGAAGCAGCCGTACGAAGTGTACGACCGCATGGATTTCGACGTGCCGGTCGGCGTGAACGGCGATTGCTACGACCGCTATCTGGTGCGCGTCGAGGAAATGCGCCAGTCGATCCGCATCGCGAAACAGTGTATTGAGTGGCTCCGCAAGAATCCGGGCCCGGTGATGACGGACAATCACAAGGTTGCACCGCCGTCGCGCGTCGGCATGAAGACCAACATGGAAGACTTGATTCACCACTTCAAGCTCTTCACCGAAGGTTTTCACGTGCCGGAAGGCGAAGCGTACGCGGCGGTCGAGCATCCGAAGGGTGAATTCGGCATCTACCTCGTGTCAGACGGTGCCAACAAGCCGTATCGCCTCAAGATCCGCGCACCGGGCTTCGCGCACCTCGCGTCGCTCGACGAAATGGCGCGCGGCCACATGATTGCCGACGCCGTCACGATCATCGGTACGCAGGACATCGTGTTCGGCGAGATCGATCGCTAATGGTTGCGCCGCCTGCGCGAGCGGGCGGCGAGCAGTAAGTCACACGCGATGCGCGCTGAACCGGCGCGGCTTCGCAAGCTGTCAACAGTGAGCGCCAGGTCTGCCGTCCTTGCACAGCAGTGCGGCAGGTTGTTCGTTCGGTAGGAATTGAAAGAGTCGTGTCTGAAAATGATCTCAGCTGAAGGCCTGAAGGAAATCGATCGAGCGTTGACGAAGTATCCCGCCGATCAGAAACAGTCCGCCGTGATGTCGGCGTTGGCCGTTGCTCAGGAAGAGCACGGCTGGCTGTCGCCCGAACTGATGCAGTTCGTCGCGGACTATCTCGGCATGCCGGCCGTTGCCGTGCAGGAAGTCGCGACGTTCTACACGATGTACGAGCTCAAACCGGTCGGCAAGCACAAGATCACGCTCTGCACGAACCTGCCGTGCCAGCTTGGCCCGCACGGCGGCGCGGAAGCGACTGCCGACTACCTGAAACAGAAGCTGGGCATCGGCTTCGGCGAGACCACGCCCGACGGCAAGTTCACGCTGAAGGAAGGCGAATGCATGGGCTCTTGCGGTGATGCGCCGGTGCTGCTGGTGAACAATCACAGAATGTGCAGCTTCATGAGCCGCGAGAAGATCGACCAGCTGCTTGAGGAGCTCTCGAAATGACGTCCCTCCACGACCGTCACATCAAACCGCTGATCCTCGCTGGTCTGAACGGCGAGAACTGGCATCTCGAAGACTACGTCGCGCGCGGCGGCTACAAGCAGCTGCGCCGCATTCTCGAAGAAAAGATTCCGCCGGAGCAGGTGATCGCCGACGTGAAGGCGTCGGGCCTGCGTGGCCGTGGCGGTGCGGGCTTCCCGACCGGCCTGAAGTGGAGCTTCATGCCGCGCCAGTTCCCGGGGCAGAAGTACCTCGTCTGCAACTCGGACGAAGGCGAGCCGGGCACGTTCAAGGATCGCGACATCCTGCGCTGGAACCCGCATGCACTGATCGAAGGCATGGCCATCGGCGCGTACGCGATGGGCATCACCGTCGGCTACAACTACATCCACGGGGAAATCTTCGAAGTGTATCGACGCTTCGAGGCCGCGCTCGATGAAGCGCGTGCCGCGGGTTTCCTCGGCGACAACATCATGGGCTCGGAATTCTCGTTCCAGCTGCACGCGCACCACGGTTACGGCGCGTACATCTGCGGCGAGGAAACGGCGCTGCTCGAGTCGCTCGAAGGCAAGAAGGGCCAGCCGCGCTTCAAGCCGCCGTTCCCGGCGAGCTTCGGTGTGTACGGCAAGCCGACCACGATCAACAACACCGAGACGTTCGCGGCGGTGCCGTTCCTGCTGTCCATCGGGCCGCAGAATTACCTCGAGATCGGCAAGCCGAACAATGGCGGCACGAAGATCTTCTCGGTGTCGGGTGACGTCGAGCGTCCGGGCAACTATGAAGTGCCGCTCGGCACGCCGTTCGCGACGCTGATGGAGCTCGCCGGCGGGATGCGCGGCGGTCGCAAGATCAAGGCCGTGATTCCGGGCGGTTCGTCGGCACCGGTGATCCCGGGCGACATCATGATGCAGACCGATCTCGATTACGACTCGATCGCGAAGGCGGGCTCGATGCTCGGCTCCGGCGCGGTGATCGTGATGGACGAGACGCGTTGCATGGTGCGTTCGCTGTTGCGCCTGTCGTACTTCTACTACGAGGAATCGTGCGGCCAGTGCACGCCGTGCCGTGAAGGCACCGGCTGGCTGTATCGCGTCGTGAATCGTATCGAGCACGGCGAAGGCCGCCAGGAAGATCTGGACCTGCTGAACTCGGTTGCCGAGAACATCATGGGCCGCACGATCTGCGCGCTCGGCGATGCGGCGGCGATGCCGGTACGCGGGATGCTGAAGCATTACTGGGACGAATTCGCGTACCACGTCGAGCATAAGCACTGCATGGTCGGCGGCCACGCGCACGCGGCGGCGGCCTGAAGCGAAGCACCGGTTGCGGAATTTGAGCGCACGGTCGGGCGAAGGCGCGAACGGGCGGAAATAGGTTAAGGACCATTCACCATCATGGTTGAACTTGAAATAGACGGCAAGAAGGTCGAGGTGCCCGAAGGCAGCATGGTGATCCAGGCTGCGCACAAGGCGGATACGTACATTCCTCACTTCTGCTATCACAAGAAACTGTCGGTCGCGGCCAACTGCCGGATGTGTCTCGTCGAAGTCGAGAAGATGCCGAAGGCCGTGCCTGCCTGCGCGACGCCCGTGTCGGCAGGCATGATCGTGCGCACGCAGTCCGACAAGGCCGTGAAGGCGCAGCAGTCGGTGATGGAATTCCTCCTCATCAACCATCCGCTCGATTGCCCGATCTGCGATCAGGGCGGCGAATGCCAGCTGCAGGATCTGGCGGTCGGTTACGGCAAGTCGTCGTCGCGCTACTCGGAAGAAAAGCGCGTGGTGTTCCACAAGAACGTGGGCCCGCTGATCTCGATGGAAGAAATGTCGCGCTGCATCCACTGCACGCGCTGCGTCCGCTTCGGCCAGGAAATCGCCGGCGTGATGGAGCTCGGCATGCTGGGTCGCGGCGAGCACTCGGAAATCACGACGTTCGTCGGCAAGACGGTCGACTCCGAACTGTCGGGCAACATGATCGACCTGTGCCCGGTCGGCGCGCTGACCAGCAAGCCGTTCCGCTACAGCGCCCGTACGTGGGAACTGTCGCGCCGCAAGTCGGTGAGCCCGCACGATTCAGTCGGCGCGAACCTCGTCGTGCAGGTGAAGAACAACCGCGTGATGCGCGTGTTGCCGTTCGAGAACGAAGCGATCAACGAATGCTGGATCTCGGACAAGGATCGATTCTCGTACGAAGGCCTGAACAGTGAAGAGCGCCTGACGAAGCCGATGCTGAAGCAGGGCGGCCAGTGGATCGAGACCGACTGGCAGACCGCGCTCGAATATGTCGCGAAGGGCCTGAAGGGCATCGCCGCGGATCACGGCGCGAACGCGCTGGCGATGCTCGCGAGCGCGCACAGCACCGCTGAAGAGCTGTTCCTCGTTAAGCAGCTCGCCAGCGAACTGAAAACGCCGAACGTCGACTTCCGTCTGCGGCAGCAGGATTTCTCGGCGCCGGTCCAGGGCGCACCGTGGCTCGGCATGCCGATCACCGACCTGTCGAGCGTGGATGCCGCGTTCGTCGTCGGTTCGTTCCTGCGCCGCGACCACCCGCTGTTCGCCGCACGCCTGCGCCAGGCCGCGAAGAACGGCGCGAAGCTGCACTTCCTGCACGCGACCGCCGACGACTCGCTGATCCCGACGGCGCAGCGCATCGTCGCCGCGCCGTCGGCATGGCTCGACGAGCTGGCCGGCATCGCCGCGGCCGTCGCGCAACTGCGCGGCGTCGCGCTGCCCGACACGCTCGCGGGCGTCACGGCATCGCCGGCTGCGCAAGCGGTCGCCCAGTCGCTCGCGAACGGCGAACGCCGCGCGGTGCTGCTCGGCAACGTCGCGGTCCGCCATCCGGAATTCGCGAAGCTGCACGCGGTCGCCCAGTGGATCGCCGACAACACCGGCGCGACGTTCGGTTTCCTCACGGAAGCGGCGAACACGGTCGGTGCGCACGTCGTCGGCGCGCTGCCGGGCGAAGGCGGCCTGAATGCACGCGAAGCGTTCGCACAGCCGCGCAAGGGTTACGTGCTGCTGAACGTCGAACCGGAATTCGACACCGCCGATCCGGCGCAGGCGCTTGCCGCGCTGAACCAGGCTGAAATGGTCGTCGTGATGTCGCCGTTCAAGCACGGCCTCGATTACGCCGACGTGCTGCTGCCGATCGCGCCGTTCACGGAAACGTCCGGCACGTTCGTCAACGCGGAAGGCACCGTGCAGAGCTTCAACGGTGTCGTGCGCCCGCTCGGCGACACGCGTCCGGCATGGAAGGTGCTGCGCGTGCTCGGCAGCCTGCTCGGCCTGCCGAACTTCGAATACGAGACGGCGGAAGAAGTGCGTCTCGCGGCGCTCGGCGACGCAGGCGTCGCGGGCCGCCTGTCGAACCAGACGTCGGTCGCTCCGGCGCGCGTCGCGGCGAATGCCGCGAATGGCGGCTTCGAGCGCCTGGCCGATGTGCCGATCTATCACGCCGACGCGCTGGTGCGCCGCGCAGGTGCGCTGCACCTGACGGCTGCCGCGAAGGCAGCGAATGCCGCAGCCCTGCCGGCCGCGCTGTTCGACAAGCTGGGCTTGAAGGAAGGCGACGCTGTGCGCGTGCGCCAGGGCGAGCGTGCGGTGCAGTTGCCGGCCGTGCGCGACGCGAATCTTGCGGAGACGGTCGTTCGCGTGTCGGCGGCGACGCCTGCCGGCGCAGCGCTCGGCAGCCTGTCCGGTGAACTGGTGGTGGAGAAGGCGTAAATGAGCTTGTTCGATACGATCAACGCGGGCGGAGCCCAGCTTCTCGGCGTCGCGTGGCCGACGGTGTGGGCCGTCGTGCGCATCCTCGTCGTCGCCGTCGTGATCCTGCTGTGCGTCGCGTACCTGATTCTGTGGGAACGCAAGCTGATCGGCTGGATGCACGTGCGTCTCGGCCCGAACCGCGTCGGCCCCGGCGGCCTGCTGCAGCCGATCGCCGACGTGCTGAAGCTGCTGCTGAAGGAAGTGATTCAGCCGAGCGCCGCCAGCCGTTGGCTGTACCTGATCGCACCGGTCATGACCGTCGTGCCGGCGTTCGCCGTGTGGGCGGTGATCCCGTTCCAGGCCGAAGCCGTGCTCGCCAACGTGAACGCAGGCCTGCTGTATGCGATGGCGATCTCGTCGATCGGCGTGTACGCAGTGATTCTCGCCGGCTGGGCGTCGAACTCGAAGTACGCGTTTCTCGGCGCGATGCGCGCTGCGGCGCAGATGGTGTCGTACGAAATCTCGATGGGCTTCGCGCTGGTGCTCGTGCTGATGACGGCCGGCAGCCTGAACCTGTCGGAAATCGTCGGCTCGCAACAGCACGGCTTCTTCGCCGGCCACGGCGTGAACTTCCTGTCGTGGAACTGGCTGCCGCTGCTGCCGGCCTTCGTGGTCTACTTCGTGTCCGGCATCGCCGAAACGAACCGTCACCCGTTCGACGTGGTGGAAGGGGAGTCGGAGATCGTCGCAGGTCACATGATCGATTACTCGGGCATGGCGTTCGCGCTGTTCTTCCTCGCCGAGTACATCAACATGATCGTGATCTCGGCGCTGGCCGCGACGCTGTTCCTCGGCGGCTGGGACGCACCGTTCGAATTCCTGTCGTTCATTCCGGGCATCTTCTGGCTGGTGCTGAAGGTATTCGCGCTGCTGTCGGTGTTCATCTGGGTGCGCGCGACGTTCCCGCGCTACCGTTACGACCAGATCATGCGTCTGGGCTGGAAGGTGTTCCTGCCCGTCACGGTGATCTGGGTGGTCGTGGTCGGCTTCTGGATGATGTCGCCGCTCAACATCTGGGTGAAGTAAAGATCGGACGAAATCATGACGGCAATCCAACACTTCTTTAAGACCTTCTTCCTGACGGAGCTGCTGAAGGGGCTCGCGCTGACCGGTCGTTACACGTTCAAGCGCAAGTTCACCGTGCAGTTCCCGGAAGAAAAGACCCCGATTTCGCCGCGTTTCCGCGGGCTGCATGCGCTGCGCCGCTATGAAAACGGTGAAGAGCGCTGCATCGCGTGCAAACTCTGCGAGGCAGTGTGCCCCGCGATGGCGATCACGATCGAATCGGAAACGCGCGCGGACAACACGCGCCGCACGACGCGCTACGACATCGACCTGACGAAGTGCATTTTCTGTGGTTTCTGCGAGGAAAGCTGCCCGGTCGATTCGATCGTCGAGACGCAGATTCTCGAGTACCACGGCGAAAAGCGCGGCGACCTGTATTTCACGAAGGAAATGCTGCTCGCGGTGGGCGATCGCTACGAGAAGGACATCGCTGCGGCGAAGGCCGCCGACGCGCCGTATCGTTGATTGTGTTTGCAGTGCCGGCCCGGCAGGAACGGGCCGAGCCGCCGCGACGGGTGCGGCACGCGAGAGCGTCCCGCAAGCCGCGCCTGACTATGGCCTAACGATGAACCGGTAATCATGGAATTCACGACCGTACTGTTCTACATCTTCGCGCTGCTCCTGGTGGTATCAGGGCTGAAGGTGATCACTTCGCGCAACCCGGTGGCGTCTGCGCTTTTCCTTGTGCTGGCGTTCTTCAACGCCGCCGCGATCTGGATGCTGCTGGAAGCGGAGTTCCTCGCGATCCTGCTGGTGCTGGTGTACGTGGGCGCCGTGATGGTGCTGTTCCTGTTCGTCGTGATGATGCTGGACATCAACATCGATTACCTGCGCCGCGACTTCAAGCGCTTCGTACCGATGGCGACCGTCGTCGGCGCGATCATCGTGGTCGAGACCGCGCTGATCCTGTGGCGCGGCTACGGCGACACCCACACGGTGCACGCGATGGCGACGGGCGCGATGGCCGACTGGTCGAACACGCGCCTGATCGGCAAGGTGATTTACACCGACTACATCTTCGCGTTTGAAATCGCAGGCCTGGTGCTGCTGGTCGCGATCATCGCCGCGATCGGGCTGACCGAGCGCAAGGGCAAGGACAGCAAGCGGCAGCGCGTGTCGGATCAGGTCAAGGTGCGCCGCGACGACCGCGTGCGCCTCGTGAAGATGGAAGCGGAAAAGCCGCAGCCGGAAACGGCGCAGAGCGAAGCCGGTACGAGCACCAACGGCTAAGCGGAGGAAAAGAAAACCATGCTGACTCTTGCTCATTACCTTGTGCTCGGCGCGATCCTCTTTGCGATCGCGATCGTCGGGATCTTCCTGAACCGCCGCAACATCATCATCATCCTGATGGCGATCGAACTGATGCTGCTGGCGGTGAACACCAACTTCGTCGCTTTTTCGCACTACCTCGGCGATGTGCACGGCCAGATATTCGTGTTCTTCGTGCTGACCGTCGCCGCAGCGGAAGCCGCGATCGGTCTCGCGATTCTGGTGACCCTGTTCCGTAAGCTCGACACGATCAATGTCGAGGATCTCGATCAGCTCAAAGGTTAATTTCAGGCAACGCTGTTATGTCAACGACACTCAATGAAAACCTGCTGCTGGCGATTCCGCTCGCTCCGCTGGCCGGCTCGCTGATTGCGGGGCTGTTCGGGAACGCAGTCGGGCGCAAGGGCGCACACCGGATCACGATCCTCGGCGTATTGATCGCGTTCCTCCTGTCGGCGAAAGTCTTCCTCGACGTGATGGGCGGCGCGAGCTTCAATGCGACCGTCTACGAATGGATGAACGTCGGTTCGCTGAAACTCGAAGTCGGCTTCCTCGTCGATTCGCTGACCGCGATGATGATGGTCGTCGTGACCTTCGTCTCGCTGATGGTGCACGTGTACACGATCGGCTACATGTCGGAAGAAGACGGCTACCAGCGCTTCTTCTCGTACATCTCGCTGTTCACGTTCTCGATGCTGATGCTCGTGATGAGCAACAACTTCCTGCAGCTGTTCTTCGGCTGGGAAGCGGTGGGTCTGGTGTCGTACCTGCTGATCGGCTTCTACTTCACGCGTGAGAGCGCGATCTACGCGAACATGAAGGCGTTCCTCGTGAACCGCGTGGGCGACTTCGGCTTCCTGCTGGGCATCGGCCTGCTGCTGGCGTTCGCGGGTTCGATGAACTACGGCGAAGTGTTCGCGAAGCGTGCCGAGCTCGCAAGCCTGCACTTCCCGGGCACCGACTGGGGCCTGCTGACCGTCGCCTGCATCTGCCTGTTCATCGGCGCGATGGGTAAATCGGCGCAGTTCCCGCTGCACGTCTGGCTGCCCGACTCGATGGAAGGCCCGACCCCGATCTCCGCGCTGATTCACGCGGCGACGATGGTGACGGCCGGCATCTTCATGGTGTCGCGCATGTCGCCGCTGTTCGAACTGTCGGATACAGCGCTGTCGTTCATCACGGTGATCGGTGCGATCACGGCGCTCTTCATGGGCTTCCTCGGTATCGTCCAGAACGACATCAAGCGCGTGGTTGCGTATTCGACGCTGTCGCAGCTCGGCTACATGACCGTCGCGCTCGGCGTGTCCGCGTACCCGGTCGCCGTGTTCCACCTGATGACGCACGCGTTCTTCAAGGCGCTGCTGTTCCTTGGCGCCGGTTCGGTGATCATGGGCATGCACCACGACCAGGACATGCGCAACATGGGCGGCCTGCGCAAGTACATGCCGATCACGTGGATCACGTCGCTCGTCGGTTCGCTGGCGCTGATCGGTACGCCGTTCTTCTCGGGCTTCTACTCGAAAGACTCGATCATCGACGCGGTGAAGCTGTCGCACCTGCCGGGTTCGGGCTTCGCATACTTCGCGGTTGTCGCGAGCGTGTTCGTCACGGCGCTCTACTCGTTCCGCATGTACTTCCTGGTGTTCCACGGCGAAGAGCGCTTCCGCAAGCCGAAGCATCCGGAATCGCCGATGGGCATGGCGGCCGCGCACGGCCACGACGATCACGGCCATGGCCACGGTCATGACGACCACGCGCACGAGCCGCACGAGACCCCGTGGGTCGTGTGGGTGCCGCTGGTCCTGCTGGCCATTCCGTCGGTGATCATCGGTGCGATCGCGATCGGCCCGATGCTGTTCGGCGACTTCTTCCAGCACGGCGTCGCGTTCGACAAGGTGATCTTCATCGGTGAAAACCATCCGGCCCTGGCCGAGATGGCCGAAGAGTTCCACGGCTGGGTGGGCATGGGCCTGCACTCGGTGTCGGGCCTGCCGGTATGGCTGGCGCTCGCCGGTGTCGTCGTTGCGTGGTTCCTGTACCTGAAGCGTCCGGAGCTGCCGGCGTCGATCCGCCGCGCGTTCGGTCCGATCTACACGCTGCTGGACAACAAGTACTACATGGACAAGATCAACGAAGTGGTGTTCGCCCGTGGTTCGGTGGCGATCGGCCGCGGCCTGTGGAAGGAAGGCGACGTCGTCGTGATCGACGGTCTCGTCAACGGCAGCGCGCGGTTCATCGGCTGGTTCGCCGGCGTGATCCGCTTCCTCCAATCCGGTTACATCTATCACTACGCGTTCGCCATGATCATCGGCATGCTGGGGCTCCTGACCCTGTTTGTAACGCTCGGCGGCAAATAAGGCGGGGGGACAACACTAATGCACGCTTTTCCGATTCTCAGTACCGCGATCTGGTTGCCGATCGTTTTCGGCCTCCTCGTGCTCGCGGTGGGTAACGACAAAAATCCGGGGATGGCCCGCTGGGTCGCGCTGATCGGTTCGCTGCTCGGTCTCGCGGTCACGATTCCGCTGATCACGGGCTTCGACTCGAGCACGGCTGCGCTGCAGTTCGTCGAACAGTCGACCTGGATCGAGCGCTTCAACATCGCGTATCACCTCGGCGTCGACGGCATCTCGATGTGGTTCGTCGTGCTGACCGCGCTGATCACGGTGATCGTCGTGATCGCCGCGTGGGAAGTGATCACCGAGAACGTCGCGCAGTACCTCGCTGCGTTCCTGATCCTGTCCGGGATCATGATCGGCGTGTTCTCGGCGGCCGACGGCCTGCTGTTCTACGTGTTCTTCGAGGCGACCCTGATCCCGATGTACATCATCATCGGTGTGTGGGGAGGCCCGAACCGAGTGTACGCGGCGTTCAAGTTCTTCCTGTACACGCTGGCCGGCTCGCTGCTGATGCTGGTCGCACTGATCTACCTGTACACGCAGACGCATTCGTTCGACCTCGCGACGTGGCAGAACGCCAAGATCGCGATGACACCGCAGATCCTGTTGTTCATTGCATTCTTCCTCGCGTTCGCGGTGAAGGTGCCGATGTGGCCGGTGCACACCTGGCTGCCGGACGCGCACGTGGAAGCGCCGACGGGCGGCTCGGTCGTGCTGGCGGCAATCATGCTGAAGCTCGGCGCGTACGGTTTCCTGCGTTTCTCGCTGCCGATCACGCCTGACGCGAGCCACTTCCTGGCACCGGTCGTGATCACGTTGTCGCTGATCGCGGTGATCTATATCGGCCTCGTCGCGATGGTGCAGGCCGACATGAAGAAGCTGGTCGCGTATTCGTCGATCGCGCACATGGGCTTCGTCACGCTCGGCTTCTTCATCTTCAACCAGCTCGGCGTCGAAGGCGCGATCGTCCAGATGATCTCGCACGGCTTCGTGTCGGGCGCGATGTTCCTGTGCATCGGCGTGCTGTACGACCGCGTGCACTCGCGCCAGATCGCCGATTACGGCGGCGTCGTGAACGTGATGCCGAAGTTCGCGGCATTTGCGATGCTGTTCTCGATGGCCAACTGCGGCCTGCCGGGTACCTCGGGTTTCGTCGGCGAGTTCATGGTGATTCTCGCGGCTGTCCAGTACAACTTCTGGATCGCATTCGGCGCGGCATTTACGCTGATCCTCGGCGCCGCCTACACGCTGTGGATGTACAAGCGCGTGTACTTCGGCGCGGTCGCGAACGATCACGTTGCAAAGCTGAAGGACATCGGCCGTCGCGAATTCGTGATGCTGGCCGTGCTCGCCGCGTTCACGCTGCTGATGGGTCTGTATCCGAAGCCTTTCACCGACGTGATGCACGTTTCCGTGGAAAACCTCCTCTCCCACGTCGCGCAGTCCAAGCTGCCGCTGGCCCAGTAATCGCGAGCGGAGGAAATCAAGATCATGAATGCTCCTATGAATGTCCTGTTGCCTGACGCGCTGGTGATGGTCGCCGTCGTCGTCGCATGGCTGAACGACACCTTTACCGGTGCTGCTGGCCGCCGCCTGACCTATCTGATCGCGGTGGTTTCGTCGGTCGTTGCCGGCGTGTGGTTCGCGGTGCAGGCGCTGGACCCGCAGCAGTATTACTTCTTCTCGCGGATGGTCGTCGTCGACTCGTTCGCGAGCATGATGAAGGCCGTCGTGTCGCTCGGCTTCGCGGTCTCGCTCGTCTATTCGCGCAAGTACCTCGAAGACCGCGACATGTTCCGCGGCGACGTGTTCCTGCTGGGCATGTTCTCGCTGCTCGGTCAACTGGTGATGGTGTCGGGCAACAACTTCCTGACGCTGTACCTCGGCCTCGAACTGATGTCGCTGTCGCTGTACGCCGTCATCGCGCTGCGCCGCGATGTCGCTCAGTCGAGCGAAGCCGCGATGAAGTACTACGTGCTGGGCGCGCTCGCGTCGGGCTTCGTGCTGTACGGCATTTCGATGCTCTACGGCGCGACCGGCTCGCTTGAGCTGGGCGAGGTGTACAAGGCGGTCGGCGGCAACACCGACGCGGCCGTGCTGATGTTCGGCGTGGTCTTCATCGTCGCCGGTATCGCGTTCAAGCTCGGCGCCGTGCCGTTCCACATGTGGGTGCCGGATGTCTACCAGGGCGCACCGACCGCGATGACGCTGTTCGTCGGCGGCGGCCCGAAGGTTGCCGCGTTCGCGTGGGGCCTGCGCTTCCTGGTGATGGGCCTGCTGCCGCTCGCTCAGAACTGGCAGACCGCGCTCGTGATCCTCGCCGCGCTGTCGCTGATCGTGGGTAACATCACCGGTATCGTCCAGCGCAACATCAAGCGGATGCTCGCGTACTCGGCGATCTCGAACATGGGCTTCGTGCTGCTCGGCCTGCTCGCCGGCATCGTGAAGGGGGACGCAGCCGCACCGGCGAACGCGTACAGCTCGGCGATGTTCTACGCGATCGTCTACCTGATCACGACGCTCGGCTCGTTCGGCGTGGTGATGCTGCTCGCACGCCGCGATTTCGAAGCGGAAACGATCGACGACTTCAAGGGCCTGAACAAGCGCAGCCCGGTGTTCGCGTTCGTGATGATGGTCATGATGTTCTCGCTGGCCGGTATCCCGCCGACCGTTGGCTTCTACGCGAAGCTCGCGGTGCTCGAGGCGACCGTCAACGCGGGTCTCACGTGGCTGGCCGTGCTGGCCGTGATCACGTCGCTGTTCGGCGCGTTCTACTACCTGCGCATCGTCAAGCTGATGTACTTCGATGCACCGCAGGACGCGACTCCGGTCACCGGCGATTTCTGCAAGCGCACGATCCTCGTGCTGAACGGCATTGCAGTCGTGGTGCTCGGCCTGATCCCGAGCCCGCTGCTGACGGCCTGCCTGCAGGCGATCCGTCACACGCTGCCGCTGTAATGTCGGCAGCCGGCTGGTTCATCGTGCTGTTGGCGCTCGTATGCGCCAACGTACCGTTCCTGAACCAACGCCTTTTCGCCGTCGTGCCGATCGGTGCGACGAAGAAGAACGCGTGGGTTCGGATCGGCGAACTGATCGTGCTGTATTTCGTCGTCGGTGCGCTCGGCTTCTGGCTCGAGTCGCGCGCCGGCAACCGCTTCGAACAGGGCTGGCAGTTCTACGCGATCACGTTCAGTCTCTTCGTTGTATTCGCGTTTCCCGGCTTCACGTTCCAGTATCTCGTCAAACGACGCTGACGGCTTCGGCCGTCGCGTGCTCATTCCTCCGGAGCCCGCCGATGGCCGAACTACCCAATCACGACGCCGCACTGACCGAAACCTGCCTCGAGAGCGAGGCGATTTTCGACGGCTCGTTCCTCAAGCTGAAGCGCGATACCGTTCGTTTGCCCGACGGCAAGCAGGCCACGCGCGAATACGTCCAGCACCCCGGCGCGGTGATGGTGATCCCGCTGTTCGACGACGGCCGCGTGCTGATGGAAAGCCAGTATCGCTATCCGATCGGCAAGGTCATGGCCGAATTCCCTGCCGGCAAACTTGATCCGAACGAGGGCGCGCTCGCCTGCGCGGTGCGCGAACTGCGCGAGGAAACCGGCTACACGGCGCGCGAATACGTGTTCCTGGCCCGGATTCACCCGATCATTTCCTATTCGACCGAATTCATCGACCTGTATCTCGCGCGCGGCCTGACGGCCGGCGAGCGTAAGCTCGACGAAGGCGAATTCCTCGAAACCTTCACGGCGACGCTGCCCGACCTGCAGGAGTGGGTGCGCACAGGCCAGATCACTGACGTGAAGACGATCATCGGCGCAATGTGGCTCGACAAGGTGCTGTCCGGCACCTGGCCGCTCGGCCCGGTCGAGAAGCCCTGACGGCGCGTCAGCGGCGAGTGGGGCGCCGCGTTACAATTCTGTGATGCGGCCGCTGTCCGGCCGCGCGATCCTCGTTTAGCACGATCGTTCACAAAAGCGCGTTTTGCGCTACACTCGCCACACGCCCTGATTCAGCATGAAGGTCCTCGATTTACAGTGCCCGCACGGTCATCGGTTCGAAGGCTGGTTCGCTTCCGCCGATGAGTTCGAAGCGCAGTTGTCCCGCAAGCTGGTCGAATGTCCGGTGTGCGGGACGACCGAGATCAACCGGATGCCGTCGGCGCCGCGCCTGAACCTGTCGGGTGCGACGCAGGCGCAGCCGACCGATCCGCGTGCGTTGCAGGCGCAGGTGATGCGCGCACTGCGCGAGGTGCTGGAGAAGACCGAGAACGTGGGCGAGCGCTTCGCCGAGGAAGCGCGGCGCATTCATTACAACGAGGCGCCGGCGCGCAGCATTCGTGGCGTCACGACGCCGGAGGATGCGCAATCCTTGGTCGAAGAAGGCATCGACGTGATGCCGCTACCGATTCCTGCCGCGCTGAAAGAACCGCTGCAATGACGTACGCAGTGTGTCCTTGCCGGGCCGGACGGCCGCGGCCAGGAGACACTGCGCATGGATCTGGATTACTCCCCCGCCGACGACGCGTTCCGCGTCGACGTCCGCGTCTGGCTCGAGGCCAACCTGCCTCATGCACTGCGCGCCAAGGTACTCGATCACAAACGACTAGACCGCGAGGATTTCGCGAGCTGGCACCGGATTCTCGGCCAGCGCGGCTGGTCCGCGCCCGCGTGGCCGGCCGAATATGGCGGTCCGGAATGGAACGCGACGCAGCGCCACATCTGGGATGAGGAGTGCGCACGCATCGGCGCGCCGACGGTGCTGCCGTTCGGCGTATCGATGGTCGCGCCGGTGCTGATGAAATACGGCAGCGAAGCGCAGAAGCGCCACTATCTGCCTCGCATTCTCGACGGTACCGACTGGTGGTGCCAGGGTTATTCGGAGCCGGGCTCCGGGTCGGATCTCGCATCGCTGCGCACGCGTGCCGAACGTCATGGCGACCACTACGTCGTCAACGGCCAGAAGACCTGGACGACGCTGGGTCAGTACGCGGACATGATGTTCTGTCTCGTGCGCACCGATCCGGCGGCGAAGAAACAGGAGGGCATCTCGTTCCTGCTGATCGACATGAAGACGCCTGGCATCACGGTGCGCCCGATCATCACGCTCGACGAGGATCACGAAGTCAACGAGGTGTTCTTCGAGGACGTGAAGGTGCCCGTCGAGAATCTCGTCGGCGATGAAAACCGCGGCTGGACTTACGCGAAATACCTGTTGGGCCACGAGCGCACCGGCATCGCACGCGTCGGCGCGTCGAAGCGCGAGCTCGCATTCCTGAAACGCGTGGCGTCGAACCAGCGCAAGAACGGCAAGCCGTTGCTCGCCGATCCCGTGTTTGCCGCGAAGGTTGCCGCGCTCGAAGTTGAGCTGATGGCGCTGGAGGTGACGGTGCTGCGTGTCGTGAGCCGCGAGACGAGCGGCAAGGGGCCGGGCCCCGAGGCATCAATGTTGAAGATCAAGGGCACCGAGGTGCAGCAGGCGCTTACCGAGCTGATGTTCGAGGCGATCGGGCCGCTCGCCGCGCCGTTCGACGTCCCGTTCCTCGAGGGCGAACGCGAACACAGCAGCGCGGGCGACGATGATGCCGCGCCGCTCGCGGCCTACTACTTCAATTACCGGAAGACGTCGATCTACGGCGGTTCGAACGAGATTCAGAAGAACATCATCGCGCAGATGATCCTGGGGCTGTGATCAGGGAACGGAGACAACCATGGATTTCAGCTTTACCGATGAGCAGCAACAGTTTGCCGACGCGCTGCGTCGTTATCTCGGCGAGCAATACGGTTTCGACGCACGCCAGGCCATCGTGCGAAGCGATGCCGGCGTGTCGGACGCGCAATGGAGCGCATTCGCGGAGCTGGGCCTGACCGCGCTGCCCGTGCCGGATGCACAGGGCGGTTTCGGCGGCGGCCCGGTCGACATGCTGGTCGCGATGCAGGAGCTCGGCCGTGCACTCGTGGTCGAGCCGTACTGGGCGACGGCGGTCGGCATCGAGGCGCTGCGTGTCGCCGGGTCCGGCACGGGTGACGATGCTGCGCTGCTGGAAGCGGTCGCACAAGGGCAGAAGCGCGTGGCCGTTGCGTTCCACGAACCGCGGGCGCGCTACGACCTGTACGCGCTCGATACACACGCGCGTGAGCAGGGCGGCACGTACCGACTGACCGGAACCAAGTCGGTCGTTCAGCACGGCGCCCAGGCGCATGCGTGGATCGTACCCGCTCGGGTAGACGGCGGCGGCATCGGCCTGTTCGTCGTCGAGCGCGATGCCGCGGGGGCGAAACTCGTCGACTACCGGACGATCGACGGCCAGCGCGCTGCGACGATCGAGCTGCGTGACACGCCTGCGCGGCAGCTGACGGGCGGCGCACGCGATGCGGCCGCACTCGAGCAGATTGCCGATTACGCGACCTTCCTGCTTTGCGCGGAAGCGGTCGGTGCACTCGACGAGCTGAACCGCGTGACGGTCGAATACACGAAGACGCGCGAACAGTTCGGCGTGCCGATTGCACGTTTCCAGGCACTGCAGCACCGGATGGTCGACATGCTGATTCATGCGGAGCAGGCGCGCTCGCTGACTTACCTGGCTGCGGTGCGTTACGCGGGCGGCGATGCCGATGCCCGTCGCAAGGCGGTGTCGGCCGCGAAGGCCCGGGTCGGCGCGGCCGCACGCTTCGTCGGGCAGCAGGCGGTGCAACTGCACGGCGGCATGGGCGTGACCAATGAGGTAGCCGCCGCACACCTGTTCAAGCGGCTGTCGATCATCGAGACGACACTCGGCGACACCGATCATCATCTTGCGCGCATTGCGGCCCTGCCGGATTTCGCGCAATCCGACGCGGCGTGACGGCGGCGCGTGCGCGCGCCAGAGGAGATAGACAGTGGGTATCAGTTACGAAGATCTGGAAGTCGGCAGTACGACCGAAATCGGCCGCTATACGTTCGAATCGGACGATATCAAGGCATTCGCGCAACGCTACGATCCGCAACCGTTCCACCTCGACGAAGTGGCCGGCAAGGCATCGCCGTTCGGTGGACTGGTTGCGAGCGGCTGGCATACGTGTTCGGTGTTCATGAGCCTGCTCATCAAGAAGCTGGGGCCGGATTCGACCAGCATGGGCTCGCCCGGCATCGACTCGATCCGCTGGCTCAAGCCCGTGCGTGCCGGCGACACGATCACGATGTACCAGAAGGTCCACGACAAGCGCGTGTCGGCGAGCAAGCCCGATCGCGGCATCGTGTCGACGGAGTGGATCGGCGTCAACGGTGCCGGCGACACGGTGATCACCGTGCATACCAAGGTGATCTTCGGACTGCGTCATCCGCAAGGAGTGGACGCATGACGGACGTGACAGTGCCGCTTATCGCGTCGGCGCAAGCGCTGCACGAGCGGGTCGGCGCGGAGCCGCTCGCGAGCGGCTGGGTCGAGATCGACCAGCGTCGCGTCGATGGTTTTGCCGACGCCACCGGCGATCATCAGTGGATTCACGTCGATCCCGAGCGGGCGCGGCGCGAGTCGCCGTTCGGCGGCCCGATCGCGCACGGATTCCTGACGCTGTCGCTGATTCCCGCGCTGATGACCGATGCGATGCGCTTCGAGCAGAAGATGGGCGTGAACTACGGACTGAACCGCGTGCGATTCCTGAAGCCGGTGCCGGTCGGCGCACGCGTGCGCGCGCTGTTCGCGGTGAAGGAAGCCGCAGAGGCCGCTCAGGGCGGCGTGCAGGTGACGTGGTCTGTGTCGATGCAGGTCGAGCGTCCGGACGTGCCGTTGCTCGTTTGCGCGGCGGAATTCATCACGCTGCACTATTTCTGATGCGCGCGGCGGCGTCGATGGATGCCGCCGCGTCTCTTGTTGCGTGGTTCGTCAGTGCTTTGCGTATTGCGTCGCACCGAACAGCATTTCGCGCGCCTTGTCGTCCTGCAGCGGCTTGCGCAGCGATGCAAGTACTTCGACGCCGCGCTGCACGGCCGGACGCGCGGCAATCGTTTCGTGCCAGCGCTTCACGTTTGGCAGTTCGTCGAGCGCGATGCCCTGATTCTGCCACGAGCGCGTCCACGGGAACGTCGCAATGTCCGCGATCGTGTACGTGTCGCCGGCGAGAAATTCGGATTCGCCGAGACGCTTTTCCATCACGTTGTACAGGCGCTTCGCTTCGTTCGTGTAGCGATTGACCGCGTACTCGATCTTCTCCGGCGCATACAGCCGGAAGTGATGCGCCTGCCCGAGCATCGGGCCGACGCCGCCCATCTGAAACATCAGCCATTCGAGCGTCGCGTAGCGCTCGGCCGGCTCGGTCGGCAGGAACTTGCCGGTCTTTTCCGCCAGGTACACGAGGATCGCGCCCGATTCGAACAGCGAGATCGGCTTGCCGCCGGGGCCGTCCGAGTCGACGATCGCGGGGATCTTGTTGTTCGGGCTGATCTTCAGGAATTCGGGCTTGAACTGGTCGCCCGCACCGATATCGACCGGATGCGCACGATACGCGAGGCCCGTTTCCTCGAGCATGATGTGTACCTTGTGGCCGTTCGGGGTCGCCCAGCTGTAGACGTCGATCATCGTCAACTCCTTTATTGCATGCGCGAAAACGGCGCCGGCGGGGCGCCGCGACAGGCGGTCATTAGAGCATGGATCGATGCGGACTGCAGGCGACGGAAACGTGCGGCCGCGCGCCTGCGCGTGCATGGCGTTGCGGCGACCGAAACGCCGCTGGAACGGCGATGGCTTGCGTATCAGCGCTTGTAGCGCGGTTGGCGTTTCTCGAGGAATGCGGTAATCCCTTCGAATGCGTCCGCATGATGCAACGATGCGACGAAGTGATCGCGCTCGGTGTCCAGATGCGCATCGAGCGGCTGTGCGGTCGCATCGTCGAGCAGCGACTTGATGCGCGTGAGCGCGTTCGGCGAGATGCCGGCAAGCGAGTCGGCCCACGCGAGCGCGTCGGACAGCGCGGCACCGGGCACGGCGAGCCGATTGACGACGCCGAGCGCATGCAGTCGGTCGGCCGCGACGGGCTTGCCCTCGAACAGGATTTCGGCGGCGAGCGCACGCGGCAGTGCGCGCGAGAGGAACCACGAGCCGCCGCCGTCGGGCGTGAGGCCGACACGCGCGTACGACATCACGAACTTCGCGTCGTGCGCGGCAACGACCAGGTCGCACGCGAGCGCGAGCGAAAAGCCCGCGCCGGCCGCCGCACCTTCGACTGCCGCGATCACGGGCTTGGTCGCTGCGCGGATCGCCGTGATCCACGCGGCGAGTTGATCGATGCTGTCGGCCTGATAGGACGGATCCTTCGAGCGGTTATCGAGCAGCCGGTTCAGGTTGCCGCCCGCGCAAAAGAAGCGATCGGCACCCGTGAGCACGACCGCGCGAATGGCGGGGTCGCGCTCGGCGGTGGCGAGCGCCTCAACGCCGGCCGCATACATGTCGGGATGCAGCGCGTTGCGTGCGCCGGGATTGGACAGCGTGAGGACGAGCGTCGATTCGCTCTCGGGCGGACGCGAGGCCAGCAGTTCAGCACTCATGCGAGTGTGTCTCCATCGGATGGCGAGGCTGCGGCACCGCATGCTACGCGGGCGCATGCGCATACCCGTGAGGGTGCTGCCGCAGCGGATGCGTTGTTGTCGTGACAGACGCGAAACTGCTTTAGACTAGCACGAACGTGCTTTTCAGCGCGACGCATCCCGATGCCGCCGGCATTGCCGCGGTCGCGCTTCAGCAACGAAGGAGACTCCGATGCTACAGCTGTGCGGTATTCCGTTGTCCAACTATTACAACAAGGTGAAGTTCGTCCTGCTCGAACATGACATCCCGTTCGAGGAAATGGCATGCAGCCTGCCGATCAGCGATCCGGCACTGCTCGCCGATTCGCCGCTCGGCAAGATTCCGTTCTTGAAGACGGAAGAGGGCGCGCTGTTCGAATCGCAGGTGATCATCGAATATCTGGCGGCGCGTTATCCCGACAAGGCCATTTTCCCGGCCGGACCGTTCGCGGCCGCGAAGGTGCGTGAACTCGTCGAGACGCTCGAGCTGTATCTCGAATGGACCACGCGCGAGGTCTATACGGAAGCGTTTTTCGGCGGCAAGGTCAGCGACGGGACGAAGGCGCACGTCGAGAAGCGCCTGCCGCGCTCGATCGATGCGTTCAAGCGGATGACGCAGTTCTCGCCCTACGTGCTCGGCGACACGTTCAGTCTTGCGGACATTGCCGCGACGATCCATCTGCCGGTGATCGGCATGGCGACGAAGGCCATCTTCGGTCGCGATTTCCTGCTTGATGCCGGCATTGACTGGAAGGCGCACGCGAAGCTGGTCGGTGAGCGGCCGGCCGCGCAGCGCGTGGCGGCTGATCGCAAGGCCTATGTCGAGGCGACGAGCGCTGCGCGTTCGTAAGCGCAGCGTGGGCGCGGTGTCGTACCGCGCCCGGCCGCCCATGCAGGACTTACAGGCGTGCGAGCCGTTCGAGTGCGGATGCCAGCGTGCTTTCCTGTTTCGCGAAGCAGAAGCGCACGATGCCCGATTCGTGCGGTTCGTGATAGAACGCCGACACCGGAATCGCCGCCACGCCGATCTCCGACGTGAGCCACTTCGAGAATTCCGCTTCGGGCAAGTCGCTGATCGCTGAATAGTCGACGCACTGGAAGTACGTGCCGGGGCAGGGCAGCAGCTTGAAGCGCGTGCGCTCGAGGCCGGCGCGGAAGAAGTCGCGCTTCTTCTGGTAGAAGTCGGGTAGTGTCAGGTACGGTGCCGGATCGCGCAGGTACTCGGCGAGCCCGACCTGCATCGGTGTGTTCACCGTGAACACGTTGAACTGATGGACCTTGCGGAACTCTGCGGTCAGCGCGGCAGGCGCCGCGACGTAGCCAACCTTCCAGCCCGTCACATGGTAGGTCTTCCCGAAGCTCGACACGATGAAGCTGCGCGCGGCCAGTTCCGGGTAGCGTGCGACGCTTTCATGCCGCGCGCCGTCGTAGACCATGTGTTCGTACACTTCATCCGACAGGATCAGCACGTTGGTGCCGCGCACGATCTCCTCGAGCTTGCGCATGTCGGCCTCGCGCCACACGGTGCCGGTCGGATTGTGCGGCGTGTTGATCATGATCATTCGCGTTTTCGGCGTGATCGCGGCGGCCAGGCGATCGAACGGAATCGCATAGTCGGGCGCTTCCAGCGTGACGAACACGGGCTTGCCGCCGGCGAGCTCGATCGACGGCAGATAGCTGTCGTAGGTCGGTTCGACGACGATCACCTCGTCACCCGGATGGACCGCGCACAGGATCGCCGTCAGCAGGGCCTGCGTCGCGCCGGCCGTGACCGTGATCTCGGTGGCGGGATCGTAGAGCCGGCCGTAGACCTGCGCGATCTTGCCGGCGATCGCGTCGCGCAACGGCGCGACGCCGGCCATCGGCGGATACTGGTTGTGACCGTTGCGCATCGCGGTTGCGACCGCGTCGACGATGCGCGGGTCGCAGTCGAAATCCGGGAAGCCCTGGCCGAGGTTCACGGCGCCTTTCTCGGCGGCGAGCGCGCTCATGACCGTGAAGATCGTCGTGCCGACGTTCGGCAGGCGCGAGGGGAAAACGGGAGTCGTGGGCATGTCGGAAGGAGCGTTCATCGATACGGTCGCAAGCGGGTGGTGCCGGGCCCTTCAGGCCGGCGTGGTAGTGGTGGCCAACGCGGCATCGAGCGCGCAGGCTTCGGTAAACGGCGCGGGCTGCGCGATCCGGAAGCCGAAATCGCGCGCGGTGCGCTTCGCGAGCTTGAGCAGCGCACGGTCCTTCGATACGAGCCAGTCCGCCTGCGCGGCGCGCGCAAGCTCGAGGAATTTCTGGTCGTCGCGGTCCTTGCACTTTGGCAGGGGGGGCGCGCCGGCGTCGACGGGCGGTGGCTCGACGAGGCTCGTCAGGCGCGCGACGGTCGCGAGCGCTTCGGCCTTGTCGATCGCGCGCGCCTGAAACTGCGGATAATCGAGCACGAGCACGAGTTCGTTCAGGCAGCGGCCGTCGATTACGGCGGCCAGCGTGCCGCGTTCGAGCGCAGCCCGGATCGGGCGTGTGGCAGGGTCGTCGAATACGAGTATGTCGATCCAGACGTTCGAGTCGAGCACGACGCGATGTGCGGCATGCGGGGCGAGGGAGCGGGGCATTCGTTACAATCGGTGGTTTTCGTCTGACCGCAAGGCACGGCGTGCCAGCGAGCCTCTATGATAATCGTTCTCTCCCCAGCCAAATCCCTCGACTACGATACGCCCGCCCACGTCCCGTCTTACACGAAGCCTGCATTCGTCGACGATGCGTCGGAACTGATCGACGGCCTGCGCAAGTTGTCCCCGCAGGACATCTCGACGCTGATGGACATCTCCGACCCGCTCGCGCGGCTGAACTTCCAGCGCTATGCGGACTGGTCGCCGACCTTCACGACGGCCAACGCGAAGCAGGCTGTGCTCGCGTTCAACGGCGACGTGTACGAAGGGTTCGATGCCAAATCGCTGACTGCCACCGATCTCGACTACGCACAGCAGCACGTGCGCGTGCTGTCAGGCCTGTACGGGCTGCTGCGTCCGCTCGACCTGCTGCAGCCTTACCGGCTCGAGATGGGTACCCGATTCGCGAACGCGCGCGGCAAGGATTTGTATGCGTTCTGGGGCGACCGGATCACGCGGGCGCTGAACGAGCAGCTCGAGACGCGCAGCGGCGCGGCGCGCGTGCTGATCAACTGCGCGTCGACCGAGTACTTCAAGTCGGTCAAGCCGAAACTGCTGGCCGCGCCGATCGTCACGCCGGTGTTCGAGGACTGGAAGGGCGGCCGCTACAAGATCATCAGCTTCCATGCGAAGCGCGCCCGTGGCTTGATGGCGCGCTACATCGTCGAGAACCGCATCGCCGAACCGGCGGCGCTGAAGGATTTCGCGGTGGAAGACTACGCGTTCGATGCCGCTGCGTCGAATGATTCGACTTACGTATATCGCCGGCGAATCGGCGAATGACCAAGCCGGCCGTTCACGAGACGGCCGGCGCATGCATGAGGCCGGACCCGCGGCAAACTGCCGGTTCCGGTCGACACTGGAGAGATAGATGACCCTTTCGATCACCAGCAATTTCGACGCGGGCGCCATCGACGTCGTGTCGTGCGACAGCCCCGACGCGATCCGGCTGCGCGTACGCGGCGACAACCGCTCGGAATTCGCCCAATGGTTCTACTTCCGCTTGACGGGCGCACGCGGTACGCGGTGCGTGATGTCGTTCGAGAATGCGGCCGAATGCGCGTATCCGTCGGGATGGCGTAACTACAGTGCGGTCGCGAGCTACGACCGGGTCGACTGGTTCCGCGTGCCGACGACGTTCGACGGCAAGACGATGACCATCGACCATACGCCCGAGTTCGACAGCATCTACTACGCGTATTTCGAGCCGTACTCGGAGGAGCGTCATGCAGCGTTCCTTGGCGCGGTCCAGCAATTGCCGCAGGCGAGCGTCGTCGAGCTCGGCCGAACGGTCGAAGGCCGTCCGATGTCGCTGCTGACGCTCGGTACGCCGGAGGTCGACGGCGCACCGAAGAAGAAGGTATGGATCATCGCGCGCCAGCACCCGGGCGAGACGATGGCCGAGTGGTTCGTCGAAGGGCTCGTCAAGCGACTGGCCGGGTGGGGCGACTGGACGGGCGATCCGGTGGCGCGCAAGCTATACGACCGCGCGACGTTTTATATCGTCCCGAACATGAATCCGGACGGCAGCGTGCACGGCAACCTGCGCACCAACGCGGCGGGTGCGAACCTGAACCGCGAGTGGATGGCGCCCGATACCGAGCGCAGCCCCGAAGTGCTGGCTGTGCGCGATGCGATCCATTCGATCGGCTGCGACATGTTCTTCGACATTCACGGTGACGAGGATCTGCCGTACGTGTTCGTCGCGGGTTCGGAAATGCTGCCGAGCTTCACGGAGCAGCAGGGCAAGGAGCAGACCGCATTCATCGATGCGTTCAAGGTCGCGAGCCCGGATTTCCAGAACGAGCACGGTTATGCGGCGAGCAAGTACAAGGAAGACGCGCTCAAGCTCGCGTCGAAGTACATCGGCCATCAGTTCGGCTGCCTGTCTCTGACGCTCGAGATGCCGTTCAAGGACAATGCGAACCTTCCGGACGAGCGGGTCGGCTGGAACGGCGAGCGGAGCGCCGCGCTCGGCGCGGCGATGCTGGCGGCAATCCTGGTGCACGTCGAGACGTTCGCGTAAGCGTACCTTCGTCGATATGAAAAAGCCGGCGCATCGCACGATGCGCCGGCTTTTTTGCTTCTGTCGTTGCCGCTCCGTCGGATCAGGACTTCTTCTTCGCGGTTTTCTTCTTCACGGCTTTCTTCTGGCCGCTTGATTTTTGCGTTGCGACGGCCTTCTTGGAGGTGCGGCCGGATGTCTTGGCCTTGCCGCGGTGCGACTTGCCCTTGAACTTCTTCGTCGACGACGACGGGCGCTCGACACGCGGCTTCAGTGGTGGCACCGGATCGTTCCAGCTGAACGCCAGCATTTGTTGTCCGACATAGCCGCAGCGGAATTTCAGCGGTGTCGGATCGCTGCCGTCGCTGTGGACGCCGAGGCCGTCCACGGTGACGATGTTGTCGACCTTCACGCGCTGCTTGCCCTGATCGAACGAATCGTTCCACGGCGTGATCGTCGCGTTGCCATTTTCGAACGCGTTCGGCGCGAAGTCGACGCGGTCGAAGGCCGTCGATGTGCTGGCGATGAAGCTGCCGTGCGCCGCACAATCGGCGACGATCGGATCCGCATGCATCTCATTGACGAATTTGTTGATCAGTTCGGAGCGCTGATCGAGGAGGTCGGCGAATACCGGTGCCGGAAGCGCAAGCGACAGGCCCGCGACACAGGCTGCCAGCTTGCCGAACGCCCGGAAGATCCGGAGCGAGGCAGGTGAGCTGTCCATCTGGTTATTGGTGAGGAGCGAATGAGACATCGGGCACGTATAGATGCCCGATGAAGAACAGGAGTTCAATCTTAGCGTAAAAAAGTCGTGTGGCAGTAGATGTCGCGCTCTCCCGCGCTGCGGAAGCGGATCGTCATGCGCACCGATCGCACCGGGACCGGCGTGTTCAGGCGCGCGGGCCGCCGAGGCGATAGCGCCGAACGTCGAACGTCGTGACCCACGCCGGACGATAGACGGCGATGAGTGCGGTGGCCATGCCGGTGAACCACGCTTCGCCGAGCGCGAGCAGCGCGGTGTTCAGCAGATAGCCTGCGGGAATGACGACGGGCACGCCGTCCGCGAGAACGAGCCGGACACCGGCCGCAGCCGCGGCGACGGTGACGATCGCGATGGCCGGTGACAGGAATCCCTGGCAGGTGATGAACGACGCGAGATTGTGCGGGAGCCGCGCGATCGCGGCGCGTTGCAGCAATGCGGACACGGCGACCGGTAGCGCGCCGTAGATCAGATAGGTGACGCCGACGCCTTGCCACGGCGCATCGAAGACGATAGCGGCGACGGCAGTGACGGCGCCCATCGCGATCAGCGCAAGCGTCCAGTCGAACAGCGTGACGAGCAGCGTCGCGCCGAGCAGGTGCATGACGATGCCGTCTTCGAGCCACGCGTTCGAGGCCCAGAGCACCGTGATCGCGGTGACGAGCGCGAGCCACACGTGCTGGAGCGTTGCGTCCTGGAGACGGACGAAGGGACGATTCCAGAGCGCGAGCGCGAGCAGCGCCACGGCGGCGATCCAGCCACCGATGCCAACCCAGAGCGGAAGCGGTGTGAAAAGAAAACCCATGCGTCCATATTACTCGTTGAGCATCAAAGGTGGGAATCCGCACATGTCGACCGTCGCAATATCGATACTGTCCGATCAGCGCTCGCGCCGAAACCGCGCCGGCGGTTCGGCCGCGAGCGGCAGGTCCCGGGTGTCGGCGTTCGCGGCGGGCAGCGGGTATGGACGGTCGTTCCGTTGCTTGCGCAGCGGAACCGGGCCGCGTTCGCCGATGACGGGCTTGCTTGCACGATCACGGTTCGCCAGCAATACCTCGAGATGCGGCGACAGCCACCCGTTGTAGATCGCGACTGCGGCGGCACGGTTTGCCGCGCCCAGCTGCTGGAAGATGCTTGCGAGGTGGATCTTCACGGTACCTTCGCTGATGCCGAGCGTGCGAGCGATCATCTTGTTGGTGCTGCCCATATGGACGAAGCGCATGATCTGCGCCTGTCTCGGCGAGAGGAGGCCGCTTGGCGGGCGACGCGGCAGCGATCCTGCGAGCGTCTGGAAATGGGCGTCGTGGCGTACTGCGGCAGTGGAGGGCAGCAGGCTGAGTGCGATGGGCGGGATGTAATGGCCGCCCAGCAGAACCATTTCGAGTGCCCGCACGATCAGGTGCGGCCGCGTGGAGTGCGGGATCACACCCGCGACGCCATAGTTGTAGAAGCGCTGGATGGCTTCCGGCGTGGATTCGTCGATCAGTACTGCGGCGGGTGTCGGCGAGCAGGCGCTGCAGAGCGCCTGGAGTTCGCAGAGGCGGCCGACGTCCAGCCAGTCGATGGCAACGAGGTCGAAGCGCTGGGTGCGCAGCAGCCGGCGCGCCTGGAAGCCATCGGGCGCATCGTTGATACTGGCGTGACGGTCGATCTGCCGCAGCAGGGCCTTCAGTCCGTCACGCCGTTCGGCGTCTGAGTTCAGCACCAGGAACCGCATATTCAACCTCCGTAAGGTGAGTCATTGAGCTGCCGTTGGCATGCGTTGGATCCGATAATGACAAAAACCTTACACGAAGTCTGCTTGGCTGAAAGGCTTAGGAGAAGTCTGAAATTTCGAGTGAGGGAAATGCGGACGAGAAAAAAGCCGCTCCGGCTGGAACCGGGAGCGGCTTCGTCGGGCAGGCGCTGGGGGCCTGCGGTGCACGATCAGTGAAAGTGCGGTTGGGCGGGCGACGCGTCTTCTGGCATTTCCGCGTGGACGATCTCGCCGAGCGGATCCGCATAGAGCGGCACGCCGCAGTCGTCGCAGTATTCAGGCTCGAAGCGGCCCGCGTGCCGGCGGACGTCGGTCACGCCGCATTCCTTCAGCAGACTTACGATCTCCTCAAGCGGCCCTTCGATCGGTGCTTCACCTTCGAGCGTCGCGCTGTCGATCGACACGTCGCCGTTTTCGCGGCCGTAGAGCGGCCACACGACGCCATAGATCACGTCGTTGCTGGCGCGTCGCGTGAAGCCGACGCGATACTCGTCGATCCGGCGCTCGCCGAAGCCCGCGACCACGGCGCGCAGCTCTTGCGGTGCCGTACCAAGTGTGTCGAAAAGATAACGTATAGCCGTTCGGACCGTGTGCGGACGGATGCGCTCGTCCGCATCACGGCAGGCCGAATAGTATGCGTCCGGGAGCAGGCATTCGAACTCGCAGCCGGGGAGGGCAATCGACAGGTTCGGACCACCCTGCGCGGTCCATTGCTCGAGACACTGACCGCGTTCGATCCGATTGCCGTGCTCTTCTTCCTGCCAGCGGAACAGCGGTGCGCCGGCTGGAGCGGCGACGACGGCGAGGAGGAAGCGCGGGTCAGCCAGGATCGGCGAGGTTTCAGGCAGGTCGCCGAAGCTGAGCTTGGCTGCATGCTGGCCGAGCGCCGCGTGCGCGAGTTGCTGGGCGAGCCGGTAGGTCTCGACGTGGTGGCGCGGCAATTGGTCGATGCTGTAGAGGAACGGGGCCAGCCCGACCAGCGTGCCGGTAGCGAGCACGTGCGCCTGAAGGTGCGTGCGCAATGCGTCGGCGACGTCGCCTTTCAGCGGGCCCGACGGGATCATATAGCGCGTCCAGGCAAGAACGGGAACGGCGACCAGCAGCGCATCGTACGGCTGGCCGTCGTGCTCGATCACCATCGATTCACTATGCGTCTCGGCCATGTCGGCGAGCGCGCCATAGGCGTCAGGGTGGTTCTGCTGCAGATGGTCGAGTGCCGCGTCGAGCGTGGTCTGGTTGCCGTTGCGAACGATCTTGGCGAGTAGCGCATCGAGCTTCGCTTCCCAGAAGCGATCCTCGATGCGGCTGCCCGAGGCGAAGAGCGCAAGCGACAGGCCGACCAGTTTGTCGGCGTCGGGGGGGAGGCGTTTGGCGATTCGCTGGCGCATATTAAATACGTATAGAAAGGGGCGAAGAACCTCACATTCTAGTCCGTTCTTTGCACCATAAGCGGTCTCGTGCTCCGGCATGGCCGGAAGGCCGAATCGGCGGGGATGAAGAAAAATCCATCAACCCCTTGCGCGATTGCCGGGAGCTGCTTAGAATCACGCCTCTTTCGCGCTAACGGAAACGCGGCGCGGGGGAAGAAGGGAAGTGGTGCGATGGAGGGGCGGTTGTAGAGCCCCGGCGCACATGAAGTTGAACCTAGTCGTCGCAACGAAGCAGTTCAAAAAGTTGTTGACTGACTGAAAAAGACGGTTCATAATCTCGCTTCTCTGCTGCTGAAAACGCAGCGCTGCTGAGAAACTTCAGGTTTCTCGCAGAAATGCTCTTTAAAAATTAACAGCCGATAAGTGTGGGCGCTTGATGGAAGCGAGCTGATCTTCGGGTCAGATAGCGAAAGTATCAAGAGTCTCACACTAAAGTAAGTCAGGTTTATGAAGTGATTCATATTCCTGTCAGCTTTGAGTGAGCGACCGGTTCTTAACCGAACCGAAAACAGTAACAGGTTTAAACTGAAGAGTTTGATCCTGGCTCAGATTGAACGCTGGCGGCATGCCTTACAC